>NZ_CBFHMI010000005.1:0-93971 GCF_965656915.1 Winogradskyella sp.
TTACTTCTAAATTCTCAGGATGTTAGTAAGTATTATAACAGCGACTTACAATAGTGCTAGTACCATTGAAGATTGCATGGCTTCTGTCTTAGGGCAAGACTATACGTATATCGAATACCTAATCATAGATGGGGCGTCTACAGATAGTACCTTAGATACTGTTGAAAAAGCAGCAACTAAAGACGCTCGGATAAAGGTATTTAGCGCACCAGATGAGGGTATATACGATGCTTTAAATAAGGGTATAGCGCTTGCGAAAGGAGATGTTATAGGAGTGCTACATTCTGATGATCTTTTTGCAAATGCGCAGATAATTACAACTGTTGTAGACGTATTGAAAAGAACAGATTTTGATGGCGTTTATGGGGATTTAGAATACGTGACCAAGACAGATACCTCAAAAGTTATTCGCTATTGGAAGAGTTGTAATTATAACTCTAAATTCTTACATAGAGGCTGGATGCCACCGCACCCTACTTTGTTTTTAAAGACATCGGTTTACATCAGCCATGGTGTTTATAATACAGCGTACCATATAGCTGCAGATTACGACCATATATTGCGACTATTTAAAGATAAAGACCTTGTATTTGAATATCTACCTGTCGTCATTACTAAAATGAGAATAGGTGGCATTAGCAATAAGAATTTAAAAAGTATAGCGCTAAAAACAAAAGAGGATTATAAAATTATAACACAAAACAATTTTCCAAAACCCCTGTATACCTTATTATTTAAAAATTTGAGGAAACTAAAACAGTTTAGAAGACTGTTATTGTTAGTTAAAAAATAATACCTTTGTATGACAACTGAAAGTTTATAAATTAATTTAAAAACAATACCTATGTGGCCCATAGACGTTAGTAATTTGCATATTGAAATGATGCTTTTTGCGTTTATCCTGGCATTTCTTGTTTCTTATTTATCGTATGAAACGATAATCACAGTGGCTAAGGCAAAGCACCTTATGGATGAGCCAGATCAACGCAGTAGTCATAAGGGTAAGGTACCTACTTTGGGAGGTATCGCTATTTACTTAAGCTTGCTGGTCGTTATACTGCTAATGGGAGCACTTCTCAATACAAAATTTATGCTTATGGCTATAACATCCCTAAGTGTATTGCTGTTCTTAGGCCTTAAAGACGACTTATTGGTGTTAGCATCGCGTAAAAAATTTACAATGCAAGTCGTTACCGGTATTGTGTTTATAGCTTTCACGGATATCCGTATTACCAGTCTATTTGGTGTGTTTGGTATGACAACTCTTACCTATTTACATTCATTCCTGTTTTCTTTATTTGTCTATGTGTTAATTATCAATGCCTATAATATGATTGATGGCATTGATGGTTTGGCAGGCAGCTTTGGGGTGTTAGCAACACTTTCTTTTAGTACCTTACTCTATTTAGAACACGACATAGATATTGCGCTCATAGGCATTGCAGCGGCAGGAGCGTTAATTGCATTTTTGAGACTTAATTTGTCGCGATTCAAAAAAATATTTATGGGGGATACAGGTACTATGATTGTAGGCTTTTGTTTAGCAATATTAACCCTAAGATTTCTAAATATCACAGCACATAATACCAGCAGTAACTTCCATGATTCAGCCCCAGTTATAGCTATAGCGATACTTTTTTTTCCCCTACTGGATACGCTCCGCGTTTTTGCATTGCGCACGTTTAAGTACAAAACAAGTCCTTTTAAAGCCGATAGGAATCATATCCATCATTGGTTTGTAGATTTAAAACTATCACATCTTAAAGTTTCAAGTGTACTGGTAAATATTAATGCTATTCTGATAGCATCAAGTTTTCTAATGAATTTTAAGGATTGGACGAATAAATTATGGCTTTTGGCTATAACGGGTTCTAGTCTGTATATGGGTGCCTATTGGCTATTAAAGCTACTAAGAAAAAAATAACTTGTTTAATCGAATTTCAATAATGACAGACCCAAACTATTTTACAGTTACAACGAAAAAGGCAATGTGCTATGCCGCAATAGTAGTTTTGTTTATGGGGTTGTTCTCCTGCTCAACAAAAAAACAAATTATATACTTGCAAGATATTGATGCCTATAACGATTCTCAAGTGATTTTTCCAGACAACACCATACAGCCCAATGATATTTTAAGTGTTCAGGTCGCATCTGCTGTAGATACAGAAGCATCAGAGCCTTACAATAAATCAATTCAGGGAGGTAATAGGATGAATGGTGGTGGTATGCAGGGGAATTTTCAAATGCAGGGCTATTTGGTCTCAAAAGCGCTAACGATAAAACTGCCTGTACTAGGCGAGGTATCCGTGGCCAATAAAACATTAAAGGATTTAGAAATAGCGCTTGAAAAACGTTTAATAGAGGATAAACATCTCACGTCTCCAACGGTAATGGTAACTTTATTAAACGCTAAATTTACCACACTGGGGGAAATGGGAACAGGGACGCATTATTTTAACGAAAATAACCTTACTATTTTACAAGCTATTGGCAGGGCAGGTGATTTAAACATTCAAGGAAAGCGCAGCGATATTATTGTAATTAGGGAAGTTGATGGTATACGGCAAATAGGCCACGTGGATTTAACAGCGTCTAATCTTCTTGATAGTCCGTACTATTTTATTAAACCCAATGATGTGATCTACGTAAAACCAAATGACGTACGTGTGCGTTCTGCAGGATTTATTACAGGACCTTCTGCACTTATTGGTTTTGCTACACTTTTAGTAACGACAGCATTGTTAATCACAAAGTAATATGGTAAAAGCATCTCAAAACGGCGCCACTCAGGTTGAAAATAAAGGACATAAAATTAAAAAGGAAATTGCCAAATATATGCGACTTTGGCCTTTTATACTGCTGAGTCTATGTATTGCTGTTGCTTTGGTTTTTATTCAGTTACGTTACACTAAAAATCAATATAAAAGCGTTGCTAAAATTAAAATACTTAGTAGCAATAAAGGTCTGGAATTACCACAAGCTGGTTTTATCTTTAGCAGACCCAATATTAACCTAGAAAATAATATTGAAATTATAAAATCATCTCGCTTATGGCAAGAGTTAGTCGTAAAATTAAATTTAGTCACTTCGTTTCATCAATATGGAAATGTACTTTTAACTGAGATTGACCAGATTCCTTTTGATTACCATTTAAAGGTACCCATATCTTCGATAAATAGCAGTAGTAAATATAAGTTAGAAGTACGAGATACCGGCTTATATATTTTTGAAAATAATGCTGTTGACCCCATGATATTTCCGCAATACACAACCGTTGCTGAAGCTCATGATTTGCCGTTTGAAGTAGCGCCAACAAGTCTAGAAACTATAAAATCGATTGAGGGAACCGTCTATGAAATTCACATAGCCCCAGTTAAAACTGTCGCTGATCGCTTGAGGCAACAATTTAATGTTACCACGGTAGGTAAAGGCAGTGAGCTCCTTGAGTTAAGCATGGAGGGTGAGATAAAAGCCAAATCTGAGCGTATTCTAAATGGCCTGATGGAGGTATTTGAGTTAGATGGCATACGTCTGAGGCAATCCATATCAGAGCGTACTATAAATTTTATACAAGAGCGCTTTAGTGTTTTAGGAAAAGAGCTCGATTCTATAGAAACAGGTATTAAAGATTATAAGGTTGCCAATAATATGTTGAGTGTAGAAACTAAAGCAGCTTCAGATCTCACAAAATTTAATCTATCTGAAGAAGCGTTAGTGGCGATAGAAGCTCAATTTTTGGTATTAAAGTTTATAGAGCAGACCATCACATATCCCTTAGACCGCTTAGAGATTCTACCTAATTTTATCATGGAAGAAGAATTGAGCATCAACTCGGAGATAAAAGCATATAACGAGTTGGTATTTCAATTAGACCGTCTAAAGGTTGATGCCAATACCAACAATCCAAAATATAAACAATTACTCAAAGAATTAGAAGGCTTAAAACAAAATTTAAAGGTTTCATTAGAGTTACTGAAGGTACAACTACAAACCAAAAAGACTGAGTTAGAAGCAAAAAACGAGCGTTATAATGCCGATTTACGAGGCATTCCTAGCATGGAGTTGTATATGCGTAATGTAGAGCGTCAGCAACAAATTAAAGAGACCTTATATTTATTTTTACTACAAAAACGAGAGGAAGCTGCAATTAATAAGGCTATTACAGAGCCTACGATGCAAGTTGTAGAGTATGCGAGCTCTTGGTGGGATCCTATTTCGCCTGTGCCTAAAAATTTGTATGCAATGGCACTGCTTATAGGTTTGGCTGTTCCTATAGGCATTATTTATCTAAGTCTACTGCTCGATACTAAGCTGAGGTCTTCGGAAGTTATGAAATCTGTTTTGGATGGCCTTCCGCTATTGGGAGAAATTCCTTTTGTAAAAAATACAAAAGGCAATCTATTAGTAGAAAAAAATGACAATTCTCCATTTTCTGAAGCGTATAGAATATTAAGCTCTAATCTTAGTTTTGTTTTACCTACTACACCTAAGACAGAAGGGCATGTTGTACTCTCTACATCCACAATAAAAGGAGAAGGTAAAACCTTTACAAGTATTAATTTAGCATTGGCATTGCGTAGCTTAGGTAAACGGGTCTTGCTTCTTGGTGCGGATTTAAGAAATCCACAAATTCATAAATCCTTTGGAGTATCAAAAGATAATCCTGGCCTATCGAGTTATTTATACAATTCTGAAATCAATTGGAAGTCGCTTATAATGTCAATACCTTTGGAGACTTATGACGATTTAGATGTAATTACATCCGGTCCTATACCCCCAAATGCACCGCAACTCCTTAATAATGGAAGGTTAGAAGTCCTTCTTAAGGAGGCAAAATCAGAATACGATTTTATTATTATTGATTCTGCACCAACCTTATTAGTTACCGATAGTATGTTAATAGCGCCTTTAGTTGACCTAACTTTATTTGTAGCGCGTTATGGGTTTACGGATAAAGAGCTACTTAGTTACTCAAAAGATTTGAATGCTACTGGTAAGATTACAAATTTAGCTTACATCTTTAATGGGGTTAAAGCGGTAAGGTCTTATGGTTACAAGTATGGCTATAAATACGGTTATAATTATGGCTATAACTATGGTTATGGAGGTAAGACTTAGGGTATACTTTTTTAGTAACTTATGACTTTTATCATACTTTTTGTGTGTTCTATAAGCTACTTTTATTAGTGAGTAAATAAAACAAGAAGTCATGAGACATATAGAACCCATTTCCACAATAATGAGCAAAGATATCATTGCGCTGAACAGAGATGATGATTTAGAGACAGCAGAACTACTTTTTAAGCGTCATAATATAAGGCATATTCCTGTGGTTAAAGAAGATGTTATTATCGGTATGCTGAGTTACACGGATTTATTGCGCATAAGTTTTGCTGATGCTGTTGATGACGATGAAGTCGATATAGATACCTTAGTCTATAATATGTTTACGATAGAACAGGTTATGGCTAAAAATGTGATTACGGTACCGTCAACAGCAAACATAAAAGAAGTCGCTGAAGTATTGGCAAAACGCGAATTCCATGCCTTACCAGTTGTAGATGATGGCCGTTTGGTAGGTATCATTACGACAACCGATTTAATCAATTATTTGTTGAAGCAATTGAAATAAAAATAGCGCCTTTAGGCGCTTTTTTATGAGTTAGATAGATGTTTAAGACGTTTGATGGTTGCTGTGGGATCATCACTTTTAAATACATGGCTACCAGCGACAAAAGTATCAGCGCCAGCCGCTACTAGTTGTTCAATATTTTTATCGGTAACACCACCATCTATTTCTATACGCGTATCTAAACCTTGTTCGTCTATCATTTGACGCAGTTTTTTAATACGTTTATAGGTGACCTCTTCAAATTTTTGCCCACCAAAACCAGGATTAATGGACATTAATAAAATCATATAACATTCTGGTAAAATATCTTCTAAAACACTAACTGGTGTTGTGATATTTAATACGACACCAGCTTTACAGCCAGCATCTTTAATTTGTCTCAGGGTTCTATGCAGGTGTACTGTAGATTCGTAATGCACGGTGATAATATCTGCACCAACGTTCGCGAATTCTTCGATGTAGCGCTCTGGTTGTTCTATCATTAAATGGACATCTAAGGGCTTCGTTGCATGTTTCTTTATAGCAGCTATGACTGGCATGCCGTATGAAATATTAGGAACAAAATGACCATCCATAACATCAATATGAAACCAATCAGCGTCACTATTGTTTACCAGTTCTGTATCGCGTTGAAGATTGCCGAAATCTGCAGCAAGCATTGAAGGGGCAATTAATTTTGAAGCCATTATTAGAAGTACTTTAAAGTTTTTGCAAAAATACATGAATTTTTTCATTCAAAGGTTCGTAAAAACTGATAGAAAAGATTTTAAGGACTAACAAAGCGGTTGCTCATATACTCTAAATTTTGTGGGTGTATTAAATTAAAATTGAGTTGCGTTTAGAAGAAATGAAACGCAACTGAATAGTTATGAGGTAGTAAAGGGTTTATAAAAGCGAACCCACGGTAATCAGCCGTGGGTCCTTTCATCAATCAAAAAACGAACAGTTATGTTTTATAACTGTCGTTATCTTTATTACGTTATGGCTTAAATTTACAATAAACCAAGCGTAATCAAATATTTATTTCATTTTAACTTTGAATACTTTTATAATTATAATGAATACTTATTGCTAAAGTATTTTTTTCAGAAGTTAACCTAAATAGGTCTTTAATATTTTACTTCGCGAGGTATGTTTTAATCTTCGAATTGCTTTTTCCTTTATTTGTCGCACACGCTCACGAGTTAAATCGAAAGTTTCTCCAATTTCCTCTAAGGTCATAGGATGTTGATTTCCTAACCCGAAATATAAACGAATCACATCAGCCTCGCGGGGCGTTAAGGTTTCTAAAGCACGCTCTATTTCTGTGCGCAACGACTCATGCAATAAATCTTTATCCGGGTTTGGGGACTCACCACTGCGTAAGACGTCGTATAAATTAGAATCTTCACCTTCTACTAATGGTGCATCCATGCTTACATGACGCCCAGAGTTTTTCATAGACTCTTTAACATCGTTAATAGTCATGTCTAACTCTTTTGCAATTTCTTCAGCAGAAGGAGGACGCTCATGACTTTGTTCTAAAAAGGCAAACGTCTTATTAATTTTATTGATAGATCCAATTTTATTGAGCGGTAAACGCACAATACGAGATTGTTCAGCTAGTGCTTGTAAAATAGACTGTCTAATCCACCAAACCGCATATGAAATAAACTTAAAACCACGAGTTTCGTCAAAACGTTGTGCTGCTTTGATTAAACCTAAATTACCTTCGTTAATTAAATCTGGTAATGTTAAACCCTGATTTTGATATTGCTTTGCTACAGATACCACAAAACGTAGATTGGCTTTGGTCAACTTTTCCAAAGCAATTTGGTCACCTGCTTTTATACGCTGCGCTAATTCTACTTCTTCGTCTGCGGTAATAAGATCTACCTTACCAATTTCTTGTAAGTACTTATCCAACGATGCCGTTTCCCTGTTGGTAACCTGCTTGGTAATTTTAAGTTGTCTCATGTAATTCTAAGATTTGTGCAATTTTACTACAACACTATGTTGCTATTAGTATACGTAATAATGCAATAAAATGTTACACAATAATAAAAAAACTTTTAGATCTTTAATAGTTTTATAGAGTCCAGATTAATATCATCTATAGTTTCGTTAGTAAACTTGTAATGACCACGTGTGGTGATTAATCTAAATCTGTAAGATTTAATAGTGCTTAAGGTATTAAGAAATAGCCATTTAGATTTTAGAAGTCTTGGTTTTTGAGATTTTAGACTTAAATCAAAAATATGTTTTCGGCCTTCTTTCTCGGCAACAATATCTGGGGTTACAGCAATCTCACTTCCTTTTTTTAAATAAGATTTTGGTGTTTCATACCCATCAATATCAGCTTTAATATTTGAATACCCCAAATTTTCGAGATAGGAGATAGAATTCGTTAATTCGTCTTCGTATTTGTCTTTATCCTGTGTTATCATAACCTTCAATATAATGATTTCTTTAAAACAACCAAATAATTAGTATTCTTTAACGTTTTGATTTAGTGTCAATTGCGACGAATTATACCCGTATTTGACCATCTCCATAAACATAGTATTTGTTGGTTACTAGCTGATTAAGGCCTAATGGACCTCTGTGGTGTAGCTTGTCTGTACTAATGGCCAATTCGGCACCAACACCCATTTGTCCACCATCTGTAAATCGTGTTGAAGCGTTGTGATAGACTGCGGCACTATCTACATTTTGCATAAAAGTTTTAGCCTCGTCTTTGTCTTCGGTAATTATCGCTGCCGAGTGTTTACCAGAATAGGTGTTTATGATGTCTATGGCTTCATCTAAGGATTGCACTCCACCGATAAGCAGCTTTAAAGCCAAAAATTCTTCGTGCCAAATACGATCAGTCGCAACAATTTCTTTGTGAGATAAGATGCCTGAAATTTTAGAATCTACAAGAATTTCAACCTTATGTTGTTCTAATTTTTCTTGGAGCATCTTTAATCTTAGTTCATATTCTGGAAGATTTTCATTGATTAATACTTTATCGAGAGCATTACAACCTGAAATTTTATCTGTTTTTGCGTTAATGATAACATTGACGGCTTTACTCCAATCAGCATGCTCTGAGACATAAAGAAAATTATTCCCTCGACCACTTACTAGGACGGCACAAGAGGCATTTTCTTTAACAAATTTAATCAGGGCTTCGCCACCACGAGGCACAATTAAATCTAGTGGCTCCGATGGATGTTTAAGAAACTCACGGGTGTCCTCACGTTTGAGGTGCAATAGTTTGATCCAGTCTTTTGATAAACCGTTTTCCTCTAAAGCTTCATGCCAGCATTTTTCTAAGATGAGGTTACTTTGTAAGGCTTCCTTTCCACCTTTTAATAATATTTTATTATTGGCTTTAAAGGCGAGTACAGCAGCTTCGATGGTAACATCTGGTCGTGATTCGTAAATAATTAATATCGTACCAAAAGGTGCTGTGGTATTTACAATGTTTAAGTTGTTCTTTAAGGTTCTATTAGATATTTCTTTCCCGACAGGGTCTTCCTGACGCATCACAGATTTTACGGCTTCAATCATGTCGTCAACCTTTCTGTCGTTAACGATTAATCGATCATACAAAGCCTGGTCGTCTTTTGTAAAGGCCTCCAAATCCTTTATGTTAGCGTCAATAATGTGTTGGCGTTCTCTGTCCAGAATAGTAATCATGGAATTAAGAACCTTATTCTTTTGTTCTGTATTTAAAAGTTTCATTTTAATTTCTTTTAGGGTTTAGGCACTTATAAATTTGGTGCCAATCTGTTTGTTTTTGACAATATCCACAATAACATTTTCGCGTTTACCATTGGCAATGTAGGTTGGGATATCTTTGTTAGCGGTCCCTTTGGCGATTTTTAGTTTTGAAGCCATACCACCACGGCCTTCTCCTTCTTTTTTGTTGGAGGCTTGCACATATTTTTCAACATTCTCATTCGTTTTCACAACATTGAGAATTTTGGAATCATCATCATCTGGATGTCCGGTATAAAGACCATCTGTGTCAGAAAGAATGATTAAGCGATCTGCATTTACCAACTCCGCGACCAGACTTGCTAGCTCGTCATTGTCTGAAAACATGGACATGGTTAGCGATACAGCATCATCTTCATTTGCGATAGGAATGACTCCTTCAGAAAGAAGACCTTCGTAGCAATTAATCATATTTTCGCGATGCTTTCCAGCATCAAAATCACGTTTAGTGGCCAAAACTTGAGCACAACGCATGCCGTAATCATGGAATATACTATAGTAATGGCGCATCATTCTCGGTTGTCCTACTGAAGAATAGACTTGTCGTCGTATCGATTTATCTTTTATATCGGTGTCTCCTAAAATCTCCATACCAGCCATTGCTGAACCTGATGAGACTAGAATAACCATAATATCTTCTTCATAGAGTACAGCAATCTGTCGCACCAGTTCGCGCAAAACGGGTCCTAATATGCGATTGTCTTTGTTTGTTAGTACGTTGGTGCCTACTTTGACGACCACACGTTTTATCTCGTTATTAGTCATACTATTTATTTGTCTTTACCCAATTCTACAGCACGATCAAAAGCGGCATAAGCGGCTTCTTGTATCAGCTGTTTTACATTATTATCTTCCATCGAATCAATGGCGGCTTGAGTAGTGCCTCCTTTTGATGCAACCTTATCTATCCAGGATTTTGGTGATATATTATTTTGGTTGAAGAGCTCTATGGCACCTTCAAACGTACTGCTTACCAGTACTTTAGAATCGTAATCCGAAAAACCCATTTTTAATGCGGCTTCTAACATAGACTGCATAAAATAAAATACATAAGCCGGTCCACTACCAGAAATACCTGTTGAAGCATCAATAAATTTTTCGGTATCGACATGAATTGATGTTCCTGTAGTCTCCAATAAATTTCTGACCATAAGCAATTCAACTTTAGAAATTGCTTTGCCTTCTGTGTAAGATGTGACTCCTTTTCCAACCTGTGCTGGAAGATTAGGCATGGTTCTTATAACCTTGTTCTGATCTAATCCGTGTTGGATGGTTTCTATGGTCACTCCTGCCATTAAGGATACAAAAATTTGTTCCTTATTGAGCATGGGTTTCATGTCTTCAAATAAGGCTTCACTGTGATAGGGTTTTACCGCTATAAAAACGATATGTGCTTTTGGTAAGCAATCATCTAAATTAGTGTAGACATCAAAGCGTTCATCTTTATTTAAATCTTCTATTTTTTTTGGATCGGTATCATATATTCTAAGCTTATGCTTGTTCAATAAAGGGGAACTTGCCATACCTTCGGCATACGTTAAACCCATATTACCTGCTCCAATAACTAATACTTTCATACTATTTCAATTATATACTCTAATTACCACAAGGACTGTACGAGAGTGCCAAATAGAAAAATGAATTTGAAGAATTTTGAAATTACTAACCTTTTCATTCATTTATTGAGCTTTTATAGACTTTTGTGGTGTATCTTTAATAAAATCGAAATTTAATATTTTTCAGAACTACTTAAACTGTCAGTCTGTCGGTGACAAAATGTGAAATTATAACGAAATCCATCATATGTGATGGATTTTTAAATACTGTAGGTTTATATGTAGTAACCCACGCGTTAACCAATCGCACTTATTTGCCGTTACAATACCGTAAGGTGTTATCTGTAATAAATCAAAAGTGTAACGTATACTGCAGCTACAGACCCAAATAGATGCTATTGGATTGCAACGAAGCGTAAAAGGTAACTGAACAGTATGATACTAGTATAATACTCATAAATGTAGCGTCTAATTATGATAAAGGAAGTATCAATGCAAAAAACAGTATGAATCTATATAAACTGATATGTATCAGTATTGTAAAATTGTAATTTAGAGGCTTCTTTTGTAAATTTAATAGAACTATTAATAGTCACTAAAAACATTATAAATATGAAAAATATATTCAGACTTTTTTTAATTACAGTATTCTTAATAGGTTATTCATCTTGTGATGAAGTTGATGAACTTACAGAGGTAGATTTTAACACGACAATTAATGAATCTGTGTTAGTAACTGTTCCAGATGGGAATATCCAAGGTCAAATTTATGACGTCAACATATTAAATTCTGACACAGAGGAATATGTGGATCTTCTGGAGGATGTTGACATCACTAGTTTTACCTATCGACTTGTTGATTTTAACGGTGATAATCAGGGAACTATTGTAGGTTCCTTCTTGTGGATTGAGAGTATTGGAGCGGATGGTCAAGTTCTTGTTAACCATGATATGGTGGTTAGCGAAGAAGTCAATGCCGGAACTGTATTTGAAGTAACTGATGTGAGTTATTTAAATGCAATTGCTAGTCAACTAAAAAGTGGACAGGATGTTTATTTTGGTTTGGGTGGTACAGCCACTTGTGATCCAGAGATGACGTTTACTATAGAAATTACAATCGAATTAGCTGTTACAGCAGATGCCTTATAGTAGTATCATTTAATGAAAATTAAAAAGCCCATCTAATTTTAGATGGGCTTTTAATATATTGAGATTCAAAAAAGAATTAATCCTCTTTCTTATCTTCTTTGCGATTATCTCTATTGCGATTATCACGTCCACGATTGTCGCGACCACGATTGTCTCTTCCTCTGTTATCACGTCCACGATTATTATCACGCTTTGGTCTATCTTCCCAGCCTTCTGGTTTTGGTAAAATAGCTTTACGAGATACTTTCTCTTTTCGTGTTCTGGAATCAATTCCGAAGTACTTGACATCAAATACATCTCCCATGTTCACCACATCAGATACATTTTCTGTACGTTCCCAGGCGAGTTCACTTACGTGCAATAAAACCTCGTTTCCTGGTGCTTCTGTGTATTCTACAACAGCTCCAAAATCTAACATCTTTATGACTTTTACCTCATAAACGCTACCAACTTCTGGCTTAAATAATAAGGAATCGATTTTTGCCATTACAGCGTCAATACCAGTTTTACCAACACCAAGAACTTCAACGATACCTTCTTCTGTCACAGGATCTTCATTGATTACTATAGTGGTGTCTGTTTCTTTTTGTAATTCTTGAATGACTTTTCCACCAGGACCAATTAATGCTCCAATAAATTCGTTAGGAATACGTCTTGTCACCATTGTTGGTGCATGCTCCTTAACTTCGGCATTTGGTTGAGCAATTGTATCTGTTAATTTTTCTAAGATATGTAAACGACCCTCACGAGCTTGTTGTAAAGCATTTACTAAAATCTCGTAGGATAAGCCTTTTACTTTAATATCCATTTGGCATGCTGTAATACCGTCTGCAGTACCAGTTACTTTAAAATCCATATCACCTAGATGATCTTCATCACCTAAAATATCAGATAGTACAGCATACTTTCCAGAATCTGCATCAGAAATTAATCCCATAGCAATACCAGATACTGGTTTTGTCATTTGAACACCAGCATCCATCATAGCCATTGTACCAGCACAAACTGTTGCCATTGAAGACGATCCGTTAGATTCTAATACTTCAGATACAACTCTTACTGTGTATGGACATTCGTCTGGCACCATTCCTTTTAATGCACGTTGTGCTAAGTTACCGTGACCAACTTCTCTACGAGATGTTCCACGAATTGGTCTTGCTTCACCTGTACAAAATGGTGGGAAGTTATAATGTAAATAGAAACGCTCTTCACCTTCTTGAGATGGCATGTCTATTTGGTTAGCATCTCTCGATGTCCCTAAAGTCACAGTTGCTAATGCTTGAGTTTCTCCTCGTGTAAATACAGCTGAGCCATGTGTTGATGGTAAGTAATCTACTTCACACCATATTGGTCTAATTTCTGTAGTTTTACGACCATCTAAACGTAAACCTTCATTTAAAGTTAAATCTCTAATGGCAGCTTTTTCTGCTTTACGATAGTAATCAGATACTAATCCGCCGTAATCTTCTAATTCTTCTTCAGAAAAGGTTGCTTTAATATCTTCTTTGATTTGTTGAAAAGCAGCACTTCGCTCATGTTTAGATGATCCAGCTTTTGCAATGGCATAAACTTTATCGTAGGCCATGTCGTGTACTTTCTTCTCTAAATCTTTGTCTTCTCTTTCTGGCTCATACTCACGAATGTCTTTTTTACCAAATGCTTCTGCTAGTCTTACTTGAGCCGCACATTGTACTTTGATATGTTCGTGAGCAAACTTAATTGCTTCAGCCATTTCCTCTTCAGAAATCTCATCCATTTCACCTTCAACCATCATTACAGAATCAGCAGAAGCACCAATCATCATATCGATGTCAGACTCTTCTAATTGTGCAAATGTTGGGTTAATGACAAATTCTCCATTAACACGACCAACTCTAGCCTCAGAAATGGCACATTCAAAAGGAAAATCGGATAACTGAATAGCTGCAGAAGCCGCTAAACCTGCCATTGCATCTGGCATTACATCATCATCGTGAGACATTAATTGAATCATCACTTGAGTTTCAGAATGGTAATCTTTTGGGAATAATGGACGTAATACACGATCCACTAAACGCATAGTTAATACTTCTCCGTCACTTGGTCTTGCTTCTCTTTTAAAGAAACCACCAGGATAACGACCTGCAGCAGCAAATTTTTCTCTGTAATCTACCGTTAAAGGAAGGAAGTTTAAATCTTTTTGTTCGTAATTGGAAACAACTGTACATAATAACATACATTTTCCTGATTGAACTACAACAGAACCATGGGCCTGTTTTGCTAATTTTCCGGTTTCGATAGAGATTTCTCTACCATCACCTAGGTCAATGACCTCTTTGTAAGTCTTTGGAATCATAAAATTTTAATTCACGCTTCGATATTTAATATATCAAAGTCTTGTTAAACAATGGTCGTTGTGTTGTTGTGTAGTAGTTGTTGTGTGACCAATGAAAAACCGAAGTCCCAAACTCGTTTTGGGATCTCATCTGCTATTTCAATTCGAATGTTAAACTCTTCCGAATGAGTTATTCTATATCAAAAAACCACGCGGTTAGGCGTGGTCTTTACATTGAGATTATTTTCTTAATCCTAATTCTTTAACAATTGCACGATATCTTAAAATATCTTTCTTAGTTAAGTAGTCTAGTAACGAGCGACGCTTACCTACTAACTTCACTAGTGAACGCTCTGTATTATAATCTTTACGATTGTTTTTTAAGTGTTCTGTTAAATGATTAATTCTTGCTGTAAATAAAGCAATCTGACCTTCTGCAGAACCCGTATCGTTTTTTCCGTTACCGTACTTTGCGAAGATTTCTTCTTTTTTGTCTTTTGATAAATACATTCTAATATTATTGTAAATGATTGTTATGTATATGAAAGATTTTCTTTCAAGCGGCAAATATAGTATTTTTTTGTGATGTTTTGTTTTTTTTGAAAGCTTTGTTTGTTCACTAATAGTACTTTTTTAATGGATTCTAGCATAGTGTTTAAGAATAAATCTAAAAAAATATTCTGGAAGCATTAAACCTTTTTTATAAATAGAGGTCTTAATACCATAATAACATTAAAAAATAATCATGAAAAATTTGAATGTAATTAAACGAGGAGTATTAGGTGTAATGGTTTTAGGTTTAGCGTTTACATCTTGTAGCGATAATGACGAGTCCTCAGAGTCAGAGAATCAATTAGAGGAGACTTTAGAGGTGCAGCGATCTGCCGAAATAGATCAAATAGATAATGTGTTAGGAGATCTAATTATAGATGCTTATGAAGAACAAGAAACTAGCATAGATGATAGAAGTGCTTATGCCAATGCAATACCAGAATGTGTTACAATTACAATTGTTGCTCAACAGGGCTATAGACAAGTGACACTAGATTTTGGAACTGAAGGTTGTTTTGTACAAGGGCATATACTTAAAGGACAAATTGTATTTGATTATACAAGAGATCCTGAAGCACAGCAAATTAATATAAATTACAATTTAGTAGATTTCTATTTTGATGCCAAAAATGTTATTGGTAGCAGATCTATTTTAAAAGAGCTTTCTAATGATAACGGTAATCCACAATTCACACATGACTTGAGTATAACGGTTATTTGGCCAAATGGTGTGCAGGCCTCTAGAGAAGGGACTCGCATAAGAGAATGGGTTGAAGGCTTTGGCAGCGGAGTATTTAGTGATAACGTATTTGAAATAACAGGAAACTGGACCGCTACTTTTGTGAATGGTAACACACATACATATGAAGTAATAGTGCCTTTACGAAGAGAAGTCATCTGTGCTCATGTTGTAAGCGGGTCTTTCGATGTGCAGCGTACAAATTTTGGTGGCATCTTTGATTTTGGTGATGGGGAATGTGATAATATGGCAACCTTTACGTTTAATAACGGACAAGAAATAGATATTGTATTAAACTAAATGATTAAACAGGTTTTAATAAAAAAGCGAGCCGTCAGGCTCGCTTTTTTTTATTCTCTTAAGGGTTGATTTTTTATTAAATCAATATATAAATTAACCTTATTTTTTAAGTCTTTACGATGGGTTATAAAATCTAAAAAGCCGTGTTCTAATAAAAATTCTGACGTTTGAAACCCTTCTGGTAATTCCTGTCCTGTGGTATCTCTTACGACTCTTGGTCCTGCAAAACCAATTAAGGCACCTGGTTCTGCAATATTAATATCTCCCAACATAGCAAACGAAGCTGTTGTTCCACCAGTTGTAGGATCTGTACATAACGATATATAAGGTATGCCAGCATCTGCAAGCTGTGCTAATTTAGCCGACGTTTTGGCCAACTGCATAAGTGATAAAGCAGCCTCCATCATTCGCGCACCACCAGATTTACTGATAATCATAAACGGTGTTTTCTTTTTTAAGGCATAGTCTGCTGCACGCGCTATTTTTTCACCGACTACACTTCCCATAGAACCACCGATAAAGGTGAAATCCATACAGGCAATAACTAGATCTTCGCCTTTAGATTTGCCTACTGCTGTTCTAACCGCATCCTTTAAATTTGTTTTGGCTTGTGCTGCTTTTAAACGCTCAGGATATTTTTTAGTATCAATAAACTTTAAGGGATCTTTTGAAGATAGATTAGCATCTAATTCTTTAAATTTATTATCGTCAAATAAGATTTCAAAATACTCTTTGCTACCTATTCTTACATGGTAGCCATCTTCCGGACTGACATAGTAATTTTGTTCTAATTCTTTAGTATCTATAATTTTTCCGGTAGGTGATTTATACCAAAGACCTTTGGGCGTATCTTTCTTTTCTTCAGTTGAAGTTTGAATTCCTTTGTCTTTTCTTTTGAACCAAGCTGTCATATAAGTTACAATATTTTGGATTCTCGATTAAAACATTAAATCTTTTTAATCGTTGTTTTAGTTAGCTGTTATGCAAATGTAAAACATATAAAATTACTACATTCTATCTTAACTCAAAAATCAACTTTTTGTGATTTGAAGTATCTCAAAAAAATAAAACCCATTAAAACAGATTTCTGCTTTAATGGGTTGATTTATAATTTAATAGATTAGCTGTTATAGCGTATCTACATTGTTTAGATCTTCAAACGCTTTTTTAAGTCGTTCTACAAAGGCTTGTTCCCCTTTACGTAGCCAAACTCTCGGGTCATAATATTTTTTGTTAGGTAAATCAGCACCATCAGGATTTCCTATCTGAGTTTGTAAGTAGTCCTTATGGTCTTGTACGTAATCTCTAACACCACTTAAAAATGCCCATTGCATATCGGTGTCAATATTCATTTTTATAACGCCATAGCCAATCGCTTCTCTGATTTCTTCTAAAGTAGAACCAGATCCTCCATGGAATACAAAATCAATATGATTATGCTCTACATTGTATTTTTTTGAAACATACTCCTGTGAATTCTTTAGAATTTTAGGAGTCAGTTTTACATTACCTGGTTTGTAAACACCATGAACATTTCCAAAAGCTGCAGCAACCGTAAACTGATCACTCACTTTACTTAATTCTTCATAAGCATAAGCCACTTCTTCTGGTTGTGTATATAATTTAGATTCATCGACATCACTATTATCTACTCCATCTTCTTCACCACCTGTAATACCTAATTCAATCTCTAAAGTCATACCCATTTTGCTCATACGCTCTAAGTATGTCTTACAAATTTCTATGTTTTCTTCAATTGGCTCTTCAGAAAGATCTATCATATGCGAGCTGTAAAGTGGCTTTCCGGTTTCTTTAAAATGTTGCTCACTGGCATCTAGTAAACCATCAATCCAAGGTAATAGTTTTTTAGCACAATGGTCGGTATGTAGTATAACAGGTACTCCATAGGCTTCAGCCATTAAATGAATATGTTTTGCTCCGGCAATAGAACCAGCTATGGCAGCTTTCTGGCCCTCATTACTTAGTCCTTTACCAGCATTAAATTGTGCTCCGCCATTTGAGAACTGAATAATTACTGGTGCATTTAAAGCTTTAGCAGTTTCTAAAACACCATTTATAGTGTTAGAACCAATAACATTTACAGCTGGTAAAGCAAATCCTTTTTCTTTGGCTAATTTGAAAATTTCCTGAACTTCTCGTCCTGTTGCAACGCCAGGTTTGATATTGTGACTCATCTTTATATAGTTGAAAATTAGACTGTAAAAATACGTAAAATTTGAGTAATTTTTTAGCGACTATCCGCAATAAATACCGAAAACGATGTAGTTTTTAAGTGCTAATAAAATTAGAAAGGATAGTTAATACCAATATTGTAAACGGCATTTCGGAAGTTGTAATTTCTAAACCATCTGTTGCCAATACGTTGTGATGGGTCATAGGTTTTAAAACCAACATCGAAACGCAATACGAAAAAATCAAAATCGTAGCGTAAGCCAAAACCTGAACCAACAGCAATGTCTTTTAGAGAATTTAAACTATTAAAGGTTGCAGCATCTTCCTCTACATTATCCAATACATTCCAGATATTACCTGCATCAACAAAAAACGCACCTCTTAAATTTCCAAAAAGGCTAAAGCGCTGCTCGGCACTCAGATGAATTTTAAAATTAGCTTCATTAAATTCGTTAGTAGTATTAGAGCTTCCTGGTCCTAAATTATAGGCTGTCCATGCTCTGTTGTCATTTGGTCCTCCGCCAAAGAAACTTTCAGCAAATGGTACACTGTTGGAATTTCCGTAAGGAATGGCAATACCAGCATAACTTCTAAAAGCCAGAACATTTTTTCGTCCTAAATCAAAGTATTTAATATAGTCAATTTCAGATTTGAAATACTGCGAAAAGGTGACACCAAACACCTCATAATTACCATCATTATTTTTTGGTGTACCAAAAACTTCAGCCAAATTAGATAATAGATTACCTGCTAATTCTATTCTCCATTTAAAAATTGAAAAATCATTGTCAAATAAATTGGCCCGTTTGTCTTTTTTATAATCAAAACTCGTAGAAAAAATTAGGTTGTTCTCTGTTAAACGTTCTTTGCGTTCTTCAATATTATTAACTGTTAAAAAATCGTCATCGTTAGAGCTTAAACTTGTATTTCCGTTTAGAACGTCGTTAATAAATTGGTTGGCTTGATTAGGTATGCTTAAATTGTCATTAGTAGTTATATAGCCAATACTTTGGGCAATACTGTTAAGTCTTCTGTAGGAATTAGTATATACACCAAAATAGTTATCTGTGTTAAGGTTTTTTACATACTGTATATTAAATAGTTCTAATGTATTTGTAACCGTGCTAGATGGATACCAATTGTAGCTTAATAGGCTCGATAAGGTTTGCTTATCTAATCCTATATTTTGCTGACTAGTTGCCGACAGATTTATAGCTGTACTTGGAGCCATGTATTTCGGAATGATGCTATCTGTATTAAATGGTGTAAATAAACGTGGAATTACGAGCCTAATATTGCCACCAAACTCATTAATATCAAAAAAGGTGTTTTCAGATTGTGCTCCATCCTTTGAAGCTCCAATAGCTGCTATACCACTAATTTCTAGGGTTTCTGCACCTCTAAAAACATTCCTTATTTTTAAACCTGGAGTTACAGAAAACCCTATGGTTTGAATATTACTTTGAGAAACATCTAAATCAAAACTCAACTGGTATTTTTTTCGAGGTGCCAAATATATATTTGCTGTCAAGGTGGTATCAACTTCATTCGGAACATAGTCTATACTTGGATATCTAAACATTTGTAAATCATTTAGGTAACGTGATGTCCTACTTCGGGCCAAATCACTGTATGTATCTCCTTCATTTATAAATACAGCATCTGTTAATGCCTTAGGTCTAAACTTTAACTTGTTCTTACTGTAAAGATTATAGTTTTTAAACCGTGTTGTATCAGATATAGCTTTAAAGCGATTATCAAAATTGTCATCTGTAAAAATATTTACTTCTTTTATTTTATAAACCTTAAAAGGCTCAGTCGATGTGGAGTCATCTCCTCTTATGACACGATCTGATATAATCAATTCAGTATTGATTTTATGATTGGTATCAATAGTATCTGTTACAAACCGTATATAGTCTTGTCCGAAATAATAGAATCCTGCATTACGCAAATAGGAATTTATGCGCTCGCGTTCATTTTCGAAATTTTGTTCGTCGTATTGTTCACCTTTTTTTAATAAGGTCGCTTTTTTGAATTTAGGATATAAGGCTTCAATAGCAGGTGTACTAATTATTGGTTGTATTGCGTCTAATATATAGGGTTCTTTTTTAGTAATTTTATAGGTTACCTGAGCGCGCTTATTGCTATCTCTTACGATTTCATAGTTGACTTCATTATTAAACCAACCCTTGCTGTAATAATATTTTCTTAAATTGGTTACAGTTTTAATTGTTTTTTCTTCATCTAAAATAGTAGGTGCCTCTCCGGTTCTTTTTAACCACGCGTTAAAATTGCGCTTAGATTCAATAGATCTATCAAATTGTTTTTCAGATAATAGCGCTGTTCTACGTTTTACTTTTGTACTATCGCTAAGGATATTAGCCTCAATTATAGAATCTATATTTGGTCTGGCTAAATTGTACACATGTAATTTCAATGGAAAACTTAGAAAACCATCCATTCCAAGATTAGTTCGTTGTAGGATGATATTATTAATACGCTCATTTTGATTGACTTTATCATCAACTAAAATGGTATTCTTGGTTATGAGGTGTTCTCCGGTTTTTACGCGCTTTACGACATTACAAGAGCTTAGAGTTATAAAAACGCTTAGAAATACCAATGACTTACAAAGTGATTTGAAGGATAATGTTGGTATTGAAATGCCTGATTGTAAACTCAATGGTTGTGGCGTTTTTTTGATATTGATTATTAGTTACAAAAATTAGTCCAAAAAAGGTTTACTTTGTAATAACACTAACAAATGTAAAGACATTTTAATGGTTACAAAGCATCAGATAAAGTTAATTAATAGTTTAGCGCAAAAAAAATATAGACAGCAACATAAATTGTTTGTTGTCGAAGGAATTAAAGGTATAAGTGAATTTATTAATTCTAGTTTTAAGTTGCATAGCTTATATACAACAAAAGCAATTTTTGATGCACCAAAAGAAAGGACTTTTGAAATTACAGAAAAAGAACTTCGAAAAATTTCATCCTTAAAAAATCCAAATGTAGCATTAGCTATTTTTAATAGTCCAGAATCGTCTAAGCCTAAACAGGAAGGGTTAATTATTGCTTTAGACGACGTTAGAGATCCAGGAAACTTGGGAACAATCATTAGACTTTGTGATTGGTACGGTGTATCTGATTTAATTTGTAGTACTACTACAGTAGAGTGTTACAATCCAAAAGTGGTACAGGCAACAATGGGCTCATTAACGCGTGTTAATGTTAATTATACAGATTTAGAACAGTTTTTGAAAACTAGTAATACGGAAGTGTTTGGTACTTTTATGGAAGGTGAAAATATCTATAAGCAGTCATTACCAGAACATGGTATTGTAGTTTTAGGAAATGAAGCTAATGGAATTTCTGATGTTATTGAATCCTTTATAAATCAAAAAATTTCAATTCCTCGATTTGGGAAAATTCAATCTACTGAAAGTTTAAATGTTGCTAATGCAACAGCGATAGTTCTTAGTGAATTTAGGCGTCATACTATTGAAATGTAAAGTTTATAAAAATGCCTCTGGTTTGCATTTTTGCTACGTTGCCTGTCCATGGACTATTAGGGTCTTCATCTCTTACAATCTCATCATTCATGGCAAAAACTCCTCTTATGGAAGGGGTAAATTTAAAATACAGTAAATAAAAGTCAATACCAAAACCTATTTCGTAGAAGTAGGTGTTTTTTGTCATCCTGAATTGACCTGAGGCATTATCGTCAGGATTATCTTCATTACTCGATAAATTGAGCGCCATTGAAACACCACCAACAATAAAAGGCTTAAAGTTGTTAATACGTTTTGTAGATGCTTTTAATAATAAAGGGACATGTACGTAAGTAGACTTTACTTCTCTAAGCAGATCAGCATCATTAAATTCCATACCTGCAAAGTAACTTTCATCGTATTGTAAGTTTCTGGTGGTGAAAAATACACCTGGCTCTAAGCGTAAATTTAGATAATCATTAATACGCATATCACCAATTAAACCTAAATGAAATCCGAATGTATTGTCTACTAAGATATCTTTTAAATCTTCTTCGTAATCAAATTTAAAATCGTATTGGTTGAAACCAATAAAATAGCCCCAAGACAAGAATTTTTGATCAATATTGTCCACGCTATTAGCTACTTTTTCTTTGGTAAATAGCTGTGCGGTCAAAGTGTTTACTGAAAATAGAAGAGTTAAAATGATTACTAAGTGCTTCATGTTATGATTTAGATGCTGAATAAATTGTAGCTACGCCCATGGTTTGTGGTTGGTCTACGACATTTATAAACCCAATTTTTCTTAAAATATTGTTTAAAGCGTCTCCATATGGAAAAACAGAGGCTGAGTCACTAAGATATTTATAAGCTACTCGGTCCTTTGAAAATATCTTACCAATTGTTGGCAAAATAAACTTAGAATAGGTGTTATATCCAAATTTATAAACAGGATTTG
The DNA here is from genome assembly GCF_965656915.1 of Winogradskyella sp. Taxonomy (GTDB): domain Bacteria; phylum Bacteroidota; class Bacteroidia; order Flavobacteriales; family Flavobacteriaceae; genus Winogradskyella. The sequence continues at coordinate 22,635 of NZ_CBFHMI010000005.1, forward strand.
TCGGTACGGAAGTTTCTAAAATAACAAAAAGACCTCCTGGTTTTAAAACGCGCAGTATTTCTGCTAATCCTTTTTCCAGATTCTCAAAATTACGCACACCAAATGCAACAGTAATGGCATCGAACGTATCGTTCTCAAAAGGTAAATCTTCAGAATCACCGATGACCATAGAAATAACACCATCTAACTTTTTAGCCGAAATTTTCTTTCGCCCAACTTCTAACATACCATCGCTAATATCTAATCCTATAATTTCTTTGGCGCTGGTTTTTGTGAGACTAATTGCTAGATCACCTGTTCCGGTAGCTATATCTAAAATATTTTCAGGATTAGATTTCTTAACCATATCAACCACTTTGTTACGCCATTTTATATCAATTCCGAAAGAAATAACACGGTTCAGTCCGTCATACTCCTCAGAAATGGTATCAAACATTTGGGTGACCTGAGCCTTTTTAGAAGCTCCACTATCTTTATATGGTTTTACTTTTTCAGCCATTAAAAATTTTTGGCAAATATAAGGCATTATAAGGGTTCATAATAGTCAATTGGTACAATTATATCGATTTCAAAATAAATTTAAGCTATATTTATGTGTATATTTGCCTCCTTATTTTGAACACATTTTAAAATGAAGATAATTATCGCGGGTGCAGGAGAGGTAGGATTTCATTTAGCAAAATTATTATCCTACGAGTCGCAAGAGATAACACTCATAGATACTAAAAAAGATAGTTTATCTTATGCCGGTGAGCATTTAGATATTAGAACCATCAAAGGCGATGCTACATCGATATCCATACTCAGAGAGGCACGAATTGATACTGCAGCGCTCTTCATTGCTGTCACATCTTCAGAAACTACAAATATTACAGCCAGTGTATTAGCTAAACAGTTAGGTGCACAGCGTACAATTGCAAGAATATCTAATACAGAATTTATTGATGAGAAAGAGACCATTGGGTTTTCTCAGTTTGGAATAGATGAACTAATTTCTCCAGAGTCTTTAGCTGCAGCTGAAATAGAGTTATTATTGAAACAATATGGGTTTAATGACACCTATGAATTTGAAGATGGTGCTTTAACCATGCTAGGCTTGCGTTTGTCTAGAACAGCGACGTTTGTAGATAAAACTGTAAAAGAAGCAGCTGAATTATATTCTGAGTTGCATTTTATCCCTATTGCTATTCAGCGTTATGGAACACAATATACCATCATACCACGAGGTGATACCATTTTTAGGGAAGGTGATAAGGTTGTATTTATGACCTCTAAAGGTGGTGATGCCGAGTTGTTTGAACTCTCAGGGAAAGTTAAAACAGAGATTAAAAATGTAATGATACTTGGTGGTAGTAAAATAGGGTTTAAAACCTCTAGAGATTTATGTGCCAGTAAATTCAATGTTAAACTTGTAGAAAATAGAAAAGCGGTTGCGGAAGATTTAGCTGAACTTTTACCAAATGCACTAGTCATTTGTGGAGATGGTAGAAATGTAGAAATTTTACAAGAAGAGAATATTTCTGAAATGGATGCTTTTATATCTGTAACTGGAAACTCTGAAACTAATATTATGTCTTGTCTCTTGGCAAAGTCTAAAGGAGTGAAAAAGACCATAGCATTAGTTGAGAATATGGATTATTACCAATTATCACAGTCTATTGGTATCGATACACTTATTAATAAAAAATTACTTGCTGCAAATAATATATTTAGATACATTAGGAAGGGTGAGGTTGTAGCTATGACCAAACTGACTAATATGAATGCAGAATTACTTGAATTTGTAGTTAAGCCAAATTCAAAAATCACCAATAAAGTGATTAAAGAATTGAATTTTCCAAGATCAGCTATTTTTGGAGGAATCATAAGAGATGGTAAAGGATTAATACCTTTAGGTAGCTTTAAAATTGAATCTGGAGACCGTGTCGTTGTATGTTGTCTGCCACGCTCTATTTCTGAAGTAGAAGCTTTTTTCTCTTAGGTTATGTCTAGAATGAAACTCAACTATAAAATCATCTTTCATTTTTTTGGATTATTACTGTTATTTAATGGTGGTTTTATGCTTGTGGCTACTTTGATTAGTCTCATTTATAAAGATGGAGTCACACTAGAATTATTTCTTGCAGGCTTAATGACTTTACTCATTGGTACATTTGCAATGATTGGTACGAGGAACCATCATAAAGAGATGAATAAACGCGAAGGTTATATTGTTGTAGCCTTTGGTTGGATTGTAATGTCCTTAACAGGTACGTTACCGTATTTGGTAACAGAATCGATTCCGTCATTTACAAATGCCTTTTTTGAAACTATGTCTGGCTACACTACAACAGGTGCTAGTATTCTGAATGATATAGAGATAATTCCCAAAGGTGTTTTGTTTTGGAGGAGTACCACACATTGGATTGGTGGTATGGGAATTATTGTATTAGCTATTGCTATATTACCCTTATTAGGAGTCGGAGGTATGCAGCTTTTTGCAGCTGAAGCGCCTGGACCTGGTGGGGATAAATTACATCCTAGAATTACAGATACAGCAAACCGATTATGGCTCATTTATGTAGGTTATACAGCAGCTGAAACCATTTTGTTGCAAGTTGCTGGAATGTCATTTTTTGATGCTATTAACCATGCATTAAGTACATTATCTACAGGTGGATTTTCAACTAAAAATGCCAGCGTGGCCCATTGGAATGATAATCCTGCTATACAATACATTATTATCTTTTTTATGTTCTTGGCTGGTACAAATTTCGTGTTAAGTTATTTCTTATTTAAGGGTAAAGTTTCTAAAATAATTAATGATGATGAATTTAAATTGTACTTTAAATTTATCGCAATATTCACTGTAGTAGCAGCTTTACTGATTTATTTTAGAGCGGACGTGTCTCAATCTTCTATTGTGCACCCTATGACTTTAGGAGAAGGTGAGAGTGCTATACGACATGGCTTATTTCAGGTACTTGCTATTGTGACGACTACAGGTTTTGTAACAGCAGACTATACCATGTGGACACCATTTTTAACAGTATTCTTTTTTGGACTTATGTTTTTAGGAGGTTCTGCTGGTAGTACAGCAGGTGGTGTAAAAGTGGTACGTCAATTAATACTAATTAAAAACGGTTTTTTAGAATTTAAGCGTGCTTTACATCCTAACGCTATACTACCTGTAAGATATAATAACAAGGCTGTTTCTGGTGATATTGTATTCAATATACTTGGATTCTTCATTTTATACATGTTATCGTTTATTGTTGGTGCATTAGTATTTTCTATGTTTCAAATTGATTTTGAATCTTCAGTTGGTTTGGCAGCATCAAGTTTAGGTAATGTTGGTCCTGCGCTGGGTGAATTCCGACCAGTCAATAATTATGCTGCACTTCCTGCATTAGGAAAATGGTGGGCATCATTTTTAATGCTTCTGGGGCGTTTAGAATTGTTCACCGTACTCATATTATTAACACCATTTTTCTGGCGAAACAGATAAATATTTCAACTTTTTTTTGAATATTATAATTTAATGTGAGCCTATATGTTTACTAGCTTTAATATTGGTAAATGCTTCAATCTTAGACTATAGTTGTGATACGGCTTGTAACATTTTTAATAATTAAACGTCATATCTATGTAACCAATTAAAAAATATCAATCATGGAATTAGTCATTAATCAAAATTTAGAATTTGTATCAGAACCCGCTGAGGTGTCTCATTTCACATCTCAAGGCTTATTAAATTCTAATTACAAATCAGTTGTGAAGCACAATTTTAACAAGTCAACGACAAAATCAATTTTTGGGATTAGACAGCGTATTAAATCTTCACAATTAAATATGGTAAATCATACAGCTGTTATCTTAAAGCTATCCGTATTTGCCATCGCCTTAGTAGCTTTATTCTAAGAATAAATTACTTAATCTGATCTTTTAACTGGCACTTTTTTAAGTGTCTTTTATATTTTGTCACTCAAAGAGATGTGGTCTTTTAACTCTTGTTTTAACTTATAAACTTTGTATTTATGGCAATTCAAGCAATGAACATAACGATAAAGAATAATAACATAATGCGATCTAAGCGTGAGAAGTTTAAAAGAACTTTGGGCGGTTATGGAAAAGGAAGTAAAACAGAATATAACCTACCAAAAGCTTCTGCAAAGCAACTCAAGGATATTGCTAAGCGTTTAAAAGAAGAACAGCAGTTACGAATGATAAAGGTTATTGTAGTTACTGTTATTCTGTTTTTAGGAGTTATTATTCTATTTGCCTATTCTGCAGAAGTGTTACGTGAATTTCTATGGTTGTGATTTAGGTCAGAATAAAATCTAAAACTATAATTTGAAATCTAAATTGTGTCAAATTTAAAAAAGCTATAATATCTAAAAGATGTTATAGCTTTTTTGTAAAAAAAGGCGATTGATGAATTTATACTAGCATAACGCCAGTTTAATACGTTTAATTGCCTCTTTAATATTTTCTTGTGATGCTGCATAAGATATTCTTATACATTTAGGGTTTCCAAATGCTTCACCTGTAACAGTTGCTACTAAGGCTTCTTCTAAGAGAAATAAAGACATGTCTGAAGCATTGTTTATGGTTTTTCCTTTAATGGTTTTTCCGAAATAGGCAGACACATTTGGGAAAACATAAAACGCACCTTCTGGTTCGTTGGTTTTAAAGCCTTCAACATCATTTAATAGGTCTAAGATGAGTTTTCTACGTTCTTTAAACTCATCAACCATATAAGAAATTTTATCAGGTGATGCTTCAAGTGCAGTTATTACAGCGCGTTGTGCTATACAGTTAGCACCACTGGTTACTTGTCCTTGCATTTTATTACAGGCTCTGGCAATCCAATCTGCAGCTCCAATATAGCCTATTCTCCAACCTGTCATGGCAAATGCCTTTGATACACCATTTACAGTAATAGTTCTATCGTACATGTCTTCAAACTGAGCCATGCTATGATGACCACCAACAAAATTTATATGCTCATAGATCTCATCTGATACTACATAAATATTAGGATATTTCTTTAATACATCTGCCAAAGCTCTAAGTTCTGCTTTATTATACACAGATCCGCTAGGATTACATGGCGAACTGTACCAAATCATTTTAGTTTTTGGAGTAATGGCAGCTTCTAATTGAGCCGCTGTCATTTTAAAATCGTTATCAATATCTGTTTTTACTTCAACAGGTACTCCCTCGTTCAGCTTTACAATATCACTATAGCTTACCCAATAAGGACAAGGTAATATAACTTCGTCTCCCTTGTTAAGCATTACAGATGCAATGTTATAAAGTGCCTGTTTTGCACCAGTAGAAACTACAATTTGAGGTAGGGTGTAATCTAAACCATTATCTCTTTTAAACTTTGCGATTATAGCATTTTTTAGATCAACATAACCATCAACAGGTGTATAACTGTTGTAATTGTCATTTACAGCTTTAATAGCTGATTCTTTAATAAAATCTGGAGTATTAAAGTCTGGTTCTCCCAAGCTTAATCCAATAATATCTTTACCCTCTGCACGCAGTTCTCTGGCTTTTGCAGCCATGGCAAGGGTTGCTGATGTCGATAGATTATTAACTCTATCTGAAAGTTGGTTCATGTTAATGTAATAATAGAATTATGCTTGCATTGAAGGGCGCATTCCCATTTCTTTTAAAAATTTGAAATGTGCCACAATTGCTTTTCTCGTAGTTTCGTATTCTTTATATGGTAAATTAAATTCCTTAGCGGTATCTTTTACAATCTTTGCTATTTTTCCGTAATGAATGTGACTAATATGAGGAAAAATATGATGTTCTACTTGATGGTTTAAACCACCTGTATACCAATTCACTAACCAATTCTTTGCGCCGAAATTTACTGTAGTTTTTAACTGATGAATAGCCCAAGTGTTTTTCATAGTACCATCTTTTTCTGGCATCGGCATTTCTGCTTCATCCATAACATGTGCCAGCTGAAAAACAACACTTAAGATTAAACCAGCAACATAATGCATAATAAAAAAACCAATAAGGATTTTGTACCATGCAATATCTGTAAGTACTATCGGTAGTACTATCCACATGGCGATATATATAAGTTTAGAGATGACTAACTTACTCCAATTCACTACTGGGTTAGGTAATTTTCCATAAGACAACTTACGTTTCATGTAGCGACGCATTTGCTGAAAATCTGTAGTAATTGCCCAGTTAATGGTCAATAATCCATATAATAGTATAGAATAGTAGTGCTGAAATTTATGATGCTTATGCCACTCAGCATGTTGAGAAAAACGTAAGATTCTACCAGCTTCAAGATCTTCATCATGACCATGAATGTTGGTATAGGTGTGGTGTAATACATTATGTTGTACTTTCCAGTTATACACATTCCCTGCTAAAATATAAATGCTACTTCCCATAAGTCTGTTGACCCATTCTTTGTTGGAGAACGAACCATGATTCCCATCATGCATAACATTCATCCCAACACCTGCCATACCAATGCCCATTACAATGGTGAGAAGTAATTGTGCCCATGTTGGAATATCTAAGGTTAATAATAAAAAGTATGGAGTTAAGAATAATGTAAACATAACAATGGTTTTTAGCCAAAGTTGCCAATTACCAGTGCGTTTAATATTGTTTTCTTTAAAATAATTGTTAACCCTTTTGTTTAATGTTCTAAAAAACTTTGCTGAGTCAGTTCTTGAGAAGGATAATGTTTGTTGTGCCATGTAATCTAATTTATGATTATAACGTAAAGTATTAAAATACCTTATAATTGAGCTCAAATATAATTAATAATTAAAATAGTCCATTGACAGTTAATGTTAATTTATACACATTAAAAAGTGTATTTTTGCCAAAAATATATAAAATGGAACTTATCCTTAAGTATTTTCCTGACTTATCTGATGCTCAAATTAATCAATTTAAGGCTTTAGAAAGTCTTTATAAAGACTGGAATGCCAAAATAAATGTGGTGTCGCGCAAAGATATAGACGAGCTTTATTTAAGACATGTGCTTCACTCTCTGGGTATAGCAAAAGTAATAGAGTTTAGTGATGGGTCTAACATATTAGATGTTGGCACTGGTGGTGGCTTTCCTGGTGTTCCTTTAGCTATATTATTTCCCAATTGTAACTTTCATTTAGTAGATAGTATCAATAAGAAACTAAAAGTAATTAATGCTGTTGCAGAAGCTATAGGATTAGATAACATTAAAACAACGCACAGTAGGGTAGAAGCCATATACGAAACCTATGATTTTATAGTAAGTAGAGCAGTAACTGCTATGCCAGAATTCACAAAATGGGTGAAGGGTAAGATTGCAAAAAAGCAAAGAAACGATTTAAAAAATGGTATTCTTTATTTAAAAGGAGGTGACTTAACCGAAGAGTTAAAACAATATTCTACGGTGAAAGCTTATTTACTATCAGACTATTTTGATGAAGAATTTTTCGATACAAAGAAAGTGATACACCTACCATTAAAGCACAAATAAAAAAAGCCTTTCAGCTGAAAGGCTTTTTTTATTTGCTGTTTGATTAATTAGCTAGAAATTTTGTTGTAAAGGTTGCTTTATTCTTGCTTGAAACATTTAAAATGTAAAAGCCTGAAGCTAGTTCTAATGGAATTGATGTTCTACCACTTAAAGTCATTGATGTGTTGAACACAACTTTTCCAGTAAGGTCAACGATACTAATATTCGCTTTTTGGGTCTGGTCTGAGAGTAAAACTAATTCGTTGTTTATTGGATTTTTTTCTAATTGAAAAGAATACAAATCACTATTGGAAACACTTAAAGGCGGATTTAAAATTTCATTAAGTGCAAAGGCTACATTGCCTTCAGTTAGTTGCACATGAGGTTCGCTATCAGTTGGTATATAGGTGTTTACAAAAGGCGTATTATTTGTTGTTGCACGACCAGCAATATCAATATTGTGATGCCAATCAATTTCATCATCAGTTATTTCTAATGCTAATGCACTTACCGAAGGGATAAAATTAAACTTATCAATATTGAGGGCATTAACGAAATCGCCAGCAAGTCCGCCACCTCCTCCAACATCTCCTGTTACACCAGCTAAATCGAATAACCCGCCAGGTGCGGCATCTATGCCATCAGAATATAAAAAAGCTTCACTTTCTGCCATAGAGCCATCAACTTCAACACCAAATACCTGAATTGAGATACTACTAGCTAAATTCGTTAAACCTGCAGCTGGTGTAAAATTAACATCAATAAAAACGTTAGCCGTAAATATTCCTACGGGAACACTCAGTGTGGTATTAATCACGGAGTAACCATTTGTAACAGTGGGTCCAGTATTGCCAACGGCAAAATATGGGTTATTTTCTCCGCTACCATTAATAATAGCAACATTGCGCACAGTTTCTGGAAAACCCAAAGGTGTTAAAGCATTTATATTAGTTTCAAATATGCCTCTAAAAGGGTGTGCTTGAGGTAAGGTTAGTGCTGGGTCAAAAGTCACTAAATCTGCACCAGACAAATGCGCTTCCAAATGGTCGGTTAATAATTGCCTTGCAGCAGCTGATTTCAGTAAACCATTAATGATTGGTTGTACTTCTGCAACAGGATTTGTTCCATTAAATGCCAAATAGTTCAATTGGTGTTGTAGCCCAATCGGAACATTTGCACCATGATGAGGTGAGTCAAAAGAAATATACAATCTCGTGTCAGAATCGAGGCTATTAGCTTCCATATAATTAAGAGCATAACGCGATATTATACCTCCCATACTCGGGCCTATAATAACATTTTGTTCGGGACTATTACTTGCCTTTGCCGTATTGATAATGTTTATTAACTCTACTAATAGCAGAGCATTACGTTCCATAAAATCTGCTCCTCCATCGATGATGGCACCATCTGCTGCTCTGGTATACGTTGGGAAGTTTAATACCACAACATCAAAACCTTCATCTCTAACAAGGTCTGCTAAATTTTGTGGCCCTTGTGAACCATTAAAATCTAAAAGACTATATAAGCCAGCTATGTCTCTGGTATCTCCAGGGTCAAAGCCATCAACGACAATTATTGGCTTATCCAATATGTTGTCAGCGCTTAAAAATATCTCATATTCTCCTTCGCCAGGATAATTGGTTGCTTCTCCATATGGAGCTAAGTCTGGTGCTATACTAGCGGTAAATGCTGTTTGAGCAAATATCAGTATAGGACAAAATAATAAAATTAAAAAGTATTGTTTTTTCATAAAAATTTTAGTTTGACAATAGCTGTAGAAAGATACAAAGTTTATAGATTGAATTAAGCATTTTTAAGTTTAGATTTTGAAATAAATAAAAAAAACCCTTGAAAACATGTGTTTTCAAGGGTTTGTCAATCAGTGTTTTAAATGTCTTATCCTAAGAAAGGGTATCTGTAATCTGTTGGAGTTACAAATGTTTCTTTTATAAGTCTTGGTGACACCCATCTTAGTAAATTTTGCGCGCTACCTGCTTTATCGTTAGTACCAGAAGCTCTAGCACCACCAAATGGTTGTTGACCAACTACAGCTCCAGTAGGTTTATCATTAATATAGAAGTTACCTGCTGAATTTTGTAATGCTTTTGTAGCTTCTTCAACAGCATAACGATCCGTTGATAGTATCGCACCTGTTAAAGCATATTCGCTAGTTTCGTCAACTAATTTTAATGTCGCAGAATAATCAGCTTCATCATAAACATAAATAGTGATTACTGGTCCAAATAACTCCGTACACATGGTGGTGTACTTAGGATTAGTCGTTACTATTACTGTTGGTTCTATAAAATAGCCCTTTGATTTATCATAACCACCGCCAGCAATTATTTCAGCATCACTATCTGCTTTAGCTCCATCAATATATTTGGCTAATTTGTCAAATGACCCTTCATGAATAACTGCGGTTATAAAATTGCTCATATCCTCCGGAGATCCCATTTTAAAAGATTTAAGGTCTTCTAAAAGATGTTTTTTAACATCAGGCCATAGGTTGGTAGGAATGTATGCTCTTGATGCTGCACTACATTTTTGTCCTTGGAATTCAAACGCTCCTCTAGCAATTGCAGTTGCGACTTGCTTCGCATTGGCAGATTTATGAGCAACAATAAAGTCTTTACCTCCGGTTTCTCCTACAATTCTTGGATATGTTTTATAGTTATGAATGTTTTCTCCGATTTGCTTCCATAATTCTTTGAAGATAAAAGTAGAACCTGTGAAGTGCAGACCAGAAAAATCGGGACTGGCTAATACTGTATTTGTAATCATAACCGGATCACCAAAAACAACATTTATGACACCTTCTGGTACACCTGCTTCTTTAAACACATCCATGATTACTTTTGCCGAATAGACTTGACTATCACTTGGTTTCCAAACAACAACATTACCCATTAAAGCCATACAAGCTGGCAGATTTCCTGCAATCGCAGTAAAATTAAATGGTGTTACCGCATATGTGAAACCTTCTAGTGGTCTATATTCAACACGGTTCCATGCATCACTAGTGCTCTCTGGTTGTTCCATGTAAATATCAGTCATAAACTGTACATTGAACCTTAAGAAATCTATGAGTTCACACGCCGCATCAATTTCTGCCTGATGAATTGTTTTAGATTGTGCAATCATGGTTGCAGCATTGATTTTTGCTCTGTAAGGTCCTGCAATTAATTCAGCTGCTTTTAAGAATATACCTGCACGTTGTTCCCATGGCATTTGAGACCATGACTTGCGAGCTGCAAGAGCTGTTGCAATAGCTTCATCTACATGTTTTTTTTCAGCTAAATGATATTCACCAACAATATGTTTATGGTCGTGCGGAGGAGACATGGTTCTGGTATTTCCAGTTTCTACATCTTTACCGTTAATATATAAAGGGACTTCAACCTTACTATTAAACATGGCTTTATAAGCTTCTTGAACCGATTTGCGCTCAGGAGAACCTGGTGCATACGATTTTACAGGTTCGTTAACAGCGACTGGTACATTAAAGAATCCTTTTCCCATAATATGTTTTATTTTTTCGTTTAAATTTTAAAGTGCAAAGGTACAATTTTTAAAGTAGAATACTAAGCGGTTACAGGCGAGAAATTGCCCTACAGAAATATATTTTTTGTAAGTTGCCTCTAAATATTTTTTCCCCATAATGATAAAAAAAGATGCAATTATATTAACACTGGCTTATCCTGAAACAATAGTGTCACATGCTGAGGAATGGTACTCTCCTTTATTAAAATATGTATCTGTTGGAAGTAAACAGCATGTAAGAGCAGGGCACGCTGCATTGGTGTTAATTGATAAGAGTCAGGTGTTTTAGAATACCATGATTTTGGACGATATATAACTCCTTCCCCAAATCGAAGAGTAAGAGGAAGACAAACCGATTTTGAACTTAATTTTCCTATTAAGGCAATTATAGAGAATGATGTCATTTCTAATTTGAATGACATTCTAGTGTTTTTAGCAACACATCCAAAACTTACGCATGGAGATGGTAATCTATATGCTTCTGTGTGTAACGCTGTAGACTATAATTTAGCTAGAACTCATATTACTAAAATGCAGAACAAAGACTTTATTAGGTATGCTGCGTTTATAAAAGATGCTTGTAATTGTGAACGTTTTGTTACAGATGCCTTAATTGCTTCGGTTGCTGATGAGAAAATAAAAAAGAGATTAAGGAAATCGAAGTGGTTTACTCCTAGTACGATTGGAAATGTGGTGATAGCCGATACTGAAAACCATATTTATTGAGTTTCCGAAATAGGTGATATACAAGAATTTCAATCTACAGTTAGTAGGGAAAACAGACGATTATTTTTAGATAGATTAAAGGGTTATAATCCAAGTTTAATCGGTACCATAGAACCAAAGCACAATGACATTAAATCCGACCATGCACAATGCTGGGTGGTGTAGCAGCAGGTGCGTGGTTTGAAATCCATGACTTAAATAGTTCTGTTGAATATCGATTTAGACGTATTTCTCCTTATGGAAATGTAGATGCAGATGGAATTTATAAGCTTAAATCAAAAGGATTTCAAATAGAATTAGAGTATAAATTTATTCAGTATTCAAACTGTAGTTTCTATCATATAGATCAAAATTCTACACAATTCCGATTTGAATTTTTAGAACACTTTAAAGATTAATTAAGTGCGAACGGAGCGCTTAATTTAAAAGAAGGTATATAAACCTTGAATTTGCTGGCTTTAGTGAAATTCACCATGTTGTAATGACCTTTCATTGCGCCAAATGGAGACGTTAAAAGGCAACCTGAATTGTAAGTATGTTTTTCACCTGGCTTGAGAACAGGTTTTTTACCTATAACACCTTCACCTTCAATAATTTCTTCATTATTTAAGGCGTCTAATATTTTCCAGTGTCTAGAATTTAACTGAACAGAATCTTTACTTTGGTTTTCGATTGTTACTTTATAACCAAAAGCAAAGTGCACTTTATAATTCTTATAAAAAGTGCCTTCAAAATTAGTTTCTACTGAAATTTTAATCCCGCTTGTAACTTGTTGTACCATAAAGATTTTTAAAATCTATGCTAAAATAAGATATTTTTTTAATGAAACACTTAAAAATCGATGAAGTGACCATTATATTTAACAAACGTTTAATATCAGTGGTTTAAAGCTCTTAATAGATGTTAAAATAGTACTTTTTAATTAGATATATCTACAGAAGTTGCCTCTCCGTAACCAATAAGTCTATCATATCTGGCTCCTAAATCTCTATAGTAAACTAATACCTTATAGTTGTTTTCTGTCTGCCAGAAGTTTCCACTTATGGCTCCTTCGTCTAACTTGCCAGTTTCTTTATCAACCGTAACGTATTTATAGTTAAAAAATCCTTGCTTTAGTCGCATCATAACTTCGTACATACCACTCTCGGTATTGAACTCCATTTTTGTTAGAGGTTCTATTGCGAAAGCATTAAAATTGCCATAAACATGGATATCCTTATCAATTATTTCTGGATGTAATAGTGAGAAATGGATCATGGTGTAATCAGCTTCAATATCAACATTAGAACGATCAATAGCTGTGATTTGAAAATTTCCGTTAATATCTGGATTGTAAGTGTATGGATTATTTTTCCGAGATCGATTCGCAAACAGGTAATTGTGATAAATATCTTTCAGGTCTATATATTGAACACCAATATTTGCAGCTCTTACATCTTTATTTTCAAAAAATAGATATTCATTGCCTCCCCAAAACGCAGATTCCGTATCGTATCTATATATGAGTTCGTTTCCAAGAGTGTATTGTGGTTTCAAATCTGAAATAGCAGTGTTTAAATTATTATTTTGAATAATAATTGTTTTAATGGTTTGGAGTGGATTATTAAAATTGATGCTGTTAGAGTTAATCACTAAATCTACTGATTGTTTCTCTGCAATTACTTTAACGTCTCTGGATCGCTTAACCTGTACGCCAACGTTTACTAGATCTTCATATACCATAAATTTTCGTGTAAACATCAGTTCGTCATAATCATCATAAATAGAAATCATGTAATTCCCTGTCTTAAGAAGTGCTCTGGTTTGCAGATTAGGTAATTGCAATTTGTAATGCGAATAAACCTGATAGGTATTAAATGAATTGTAGTATTCTAAAATTCTCTGATTGTCTAATCCTCTTAAGTATTCAGCTTTTGCTAAAACAGAAGGAGTCCAATCATAATTAAAGTGCTCAATAACGTAGTAGAAGTCCTCCTCATTGGCATTTAAGGCATCAAACTCTAGAATTAATGGCTCACCTAACCTAAGGATAGGAAGCTGTCCTTGTGTAGTATTACTTTTAAATTTTATGGTTTTAATAAAATCTGGAGGTGAAACTTCTTTTACTTGTCCGGTTATAAGCCAAGAACTTGATAAGAAAAGTAAAAGTAGAACTATGTGGTTTTTCATTGTATAAAATAAGTATTGTATAAAGATAATCAAATTCTGTGCCTTTGTCCATTTAAGTTATTTATAATGGGTATAAATAAAAAAGATGTTTTAATATGAATTTTTTTTAAGCATTAATTCGTAAATTTGCACGGATTTTTAGATAACTAATCTTTAAGACATATGTCAAAAGACATCAGAATTAAAAAGGGTTTAGACATAAAGTTGGTCGGTGCAGCCGAGAAAACTACAGAAAATGCTATTATTAGCAATTTCTATTCTATTAGACCTGAAGATTTCCACAGTATTATACCAAAACTTATTGCAAAAGAAGGAACGCGCGTTAAAGCGGGTGAAACATTATTTTACAATAAGGATAATGAAGCAATGAAATTTGTTTCTCCAGTTTCTGGTGAGGTAACTGAAGTACAACGTGGACCAAGACGTCGAATCGACGCCATAAAAATTACTGCAGATAAGGAGCAATCTTTTGTAGATCATGGAAAATTTGATTTATCTGCTGATGTAGAAAAAATTAAAACCCATTTGTTAGAATCAGGGTGCTGGGTCTTTATAAAACAAAGACCGTATGATGTCATTGCAAATCCAAATAATAGCCCTAAAGCTATTTTTATCTCTGGTTATGCTAGTGCACCTTTAGCAGCAGACTTAGACTATACCCTAGCAGGTAAAGAAGCAGAATTACAAGCTGCTGTTACAGCATTATCTAAATTAACCGATGGTGGTGTGCATGTATCAGTTGGTAAAGGCTCAAATTCGCCTTTAGCTAATTTAAATGGTATCACCACTTATGCAGTTTCAGGTCCTCATCCATCAGGTAATGTCGGAACTTTAATTAATAAAGTGAATCCTGTAAATAAAGGAGAAACGGTTTGGACTGTAAATGCTCAAGATTTAGTAATAATTGGTGACCTACTATTAACAGGGAAATTTAATGCAGAACGTATTATTGCGTTTGCAGGATCTTCTGTGAAAAAGCCGAGATATTTTAGAACTAAAATTGGTGCAGAAGTCGCAACAATGATATATGATAATGGTGTTGAGAAAGACGGCAATGACCGTATTATATCAGGCAATGTATTGTCTGGTAGGCAAATAGCGCCAGATGGAAATTTAGATTATTACAGCAATGTAATAACCGTAATACCAGAAGGTGATGACTATGAATTCTTTGGATGGAACAAACCTGTATTTGACAAAGTGTCAACATCAAGAGCATTAACATTTTCATGGTTAACTCCGAAAAAGAAATATGATTTAGATACTAATACAAATGGTGAGCATCGTGCATTTGTTGTAACAGGTAATTACGAAGAGGTATTTCCTTTAGACATATATCCACTACAAATACTTAAAGCCTGCATGTACCAGGATTTAGATGAAATGGAGGCTTTAGGAATGTATGAGGTGGCGCCTGAAGATTTTGCATTAACAGAATTTGTATGCGTATCTAAACAACCACATCAAAAAATAATAAGAGAAGGATTAGACTTAATGCTTAAAGAGATAGGATAATGGGTTTAAAACAAAGTTTACATAATTTTAAAGAGAAAAATAAAGACAAAAAGTGGCTTCCTGGTTTTAATGCCCTTTTTACGTTTTTATATATGCCAAATGAGACAACTCATAATGGAACTCATATAAAGGCAGCGGACGATTTAAAGCGAACAATGAATACCGTAATCATAGCACTTGTGCCATGTTTAGTATTCGGTATGTTTAACGCAGGATATCAGCATTACTTAGCACTTGGTGAAATAGAAGCTGCTAGTGGATTTTTAGGATCTTCATTCTGGACCTTAGACAACCTTATCATAGGAGCTTGGACTATATTACCATTAGTTGCTGTGTCTTATGGTGTTGGTCTTGCCGTAGAATTTGTATTTGCAATAATAAAAGGACATGAAGTAGAAGAAGGTTACTTAGTAACTGGTATGCTGGTGCCTTTAATTGTACCTGTTGATATTCCATTGTGGATGCTAGCAGTTGCTGTAATTTTCGGAGTTATTATTGGTAAAGAAGTTTTTGGCGGAACCGGAATGAATATTCTTAACCCTGCACTTACTATTCGTGCATTTTTATTCTTTGCATATCCAACATGGATGTCTGGTGATAAAGTTTGGGTTCATGGAGCAGTAGAACGTGATCAGATGATTGCAGCTGGTCAAAATGTAGATGCTATTTCTGGTGAAACCTTATTAGGAGCATACGCACAGAATAACTCATTAGCAGGTATTGACTATTGGGATATGTTTTGGGGATTAATTCCAGGATCGGTCGGTGAGACCTCAAAATTCTTAATTATTATTGGTGCATTATTCTTAATATTTACTAAGGTTGGTAGTTGGAGAATAATGCTGAGTACATTAATTGGTGCCTTAGTAATGGGATTAATTTTCAACGGTGTTGTTGATGCTGGTTGGATTGGTGAAACCAGTAAATTCTATGGCTTAATGAGTGTACCATTCTGGCAACACTTAATTATAGGAAGTATTTTGTTTGGTGCAGTATATATGGCTACAGATCCTGTTTCTGCGGCACAGACCAATAAAGGGAAATGGATTTACGGATTCTTGATAGGATTTATTTCAATTATGATTAGAGTCTTTAATCCTGCATATCCAGAAGGAGTATTCTTAGCGATATTATTAATGAATGTTTTTGCACCTACTATTGATCACTATGTGGTACAAGGTAATGTAAAACGTAGAATGAAACGTGTTAAAGTAAAAGCAGCGTAACCATGGAAAACAGAACAGATAAAAACTCTTATACTGTAATTTTTGCCATAGGAATGGTGTTAGTTGTAGGATCATTATTGGCTTATTTAGCATCGTCTTTAAAACCAAGAATTAGCGAAAATCAAAGATTAGAAAAACAGCAAAATATCTTATATGCTATGGGCATAAATGATAATGATGAGACTAGTGCTGTTTTTATCTCTACAGATAAAGCTCCAGAAGCTTTTTCACAGAATATAGAAGATCAAATTGTAATCACTATTGAAGCTAACGGCAAAGTGTTGAAAAGACAAACACGAGACGAGTACTTTGAAGAAACAAAGCAGGAACCTTACTTAATAGATGTTAAGAAACAACAAGCAAGTGCTAAAGCTGGAGGAGAACGTAAACTACCATTATTTGTTGGTAAGAATACCGAAGGAAAAACGGTTTATGTAGCTCCAATTTATGGTAAAGGCTTATGGGATGCAATTTGGGGTTATGTAGCAATGGATGAGAATATGATTGTTAGAGGAGCTTATTTTGACCATAAAGGCGAGACACCTGGTTTAGGTGCCAACATCAAGCAACGTTACTTTATGGACGATTTTTATGGAGAACATTTACTGACTGAAAGTGGTAGATTTAAAGGAATTACTGTTGCTAAAGGAAATGCGGATCCTAAAAATAATGATAAAACAGACAATGAGGTAGATGCTATTGCAGGTGCAACAATTACAGGTGATGGTGTTTCTGCAATGATAAAAAATGATTTAAGGTTGTATAAACCTTATTTTGATAATTTAAAAACTAAATAAACACTATGGGACTTCTTTCTAAAAAAGACACTAAGTTAATTACAGACCCATTAGCGGATAATAATCCTATTACGATTCAAGTACTTGGTATTTGTTCTGCGCTGGCAATTACTGCTGAATTAGAAGCATCTATTGTAATGTCAATTTCAGTATTATTTGTAATGGGTGTTGGTAATGTTGTTATCTCATTGATGCGTAATATTATACCTTCAAAAATTAGAATTATTGCTCAATTAATTGTTGTGGCAACGCTTGTAATTATTGTAGATTTAGTACTTAAAGCTTTTGCTTATGAATTGAGTAAAACACTATCAGTATTTGTTGGTTTAATCATTACTAACTGTATCATTATGGGACGTTTTGAAGCTTTTGCTTTAGGTAACGGTCCTTGGCGATCGTTTTTAGACGGTATTGGTAATGCATTAGGATATGCCGTAATCTTAATCATCGTTGGATTCTTTAGAGAGCTCTTAGGGTCAGGCACGTTATTGGGTATTCCTGTATTAGGAGATCCAATTGAAAAAACAGGATTGTATTCTATAGGTTATGAAAATAATGGCTTTATGTTATTATCTCCAATGGCATTAATTGTGGTTGGTATCATTATTTGGGTACAACGTAGTAGAAATAAAGCATTAATAGAAGACTAATCAGTATACAGTCAACAGTCAAAGTAAAAAAGTGATAAACTGGAAATTGAGACTGAGATTGAAAACTAATAGAATATGGAACACATAGAATTATTTTTTAAATCGATTTTTATTGATAACATGGTATTTGCAACTTTCTTAGGAATGTGCTCTTACCTGGCAGTGTCAAAGAAAGTTTCAACAGCAGTAGGTCTTGGTGCAGCAGTAATATTTGTACTAGCTATAACGGTACCACTAAACTGGTTATTGGATCAGTATATACTGCAACCAGGTGCTTTATCTTGGTTAGGTGAAGAATATGCGAGCTACGATTTAAGCTTCCTATCTTTCATTATGTTTATTGCAACCATTGCTACAATGGTACAATTAGTTGAGATTGTTGTTGAGAAGTTCTCACCATCGTTATACAACTCACTTGGTATATTTTTACCATTAATTGCGGTAAACTGTGCTATTTTAGGTGGATCTTTGTTTATGCAGTCTCGAGAAATTGCCACATTAGGATTAGCACTAAATTATGGAGTTGCATCAGGTATAGGATGGTTCTTAGCCATTTTAGCGATTGCGGCTATTAGAGAAAAAATTAGATATAGTAATGTGCCAGCTCCTTTACGAGGGTTAGGAATTACATTTATCATTACAGGATTAATGGCAATTGGCTTTATGAGCTTTGGTGGTATGCTAACAGGTGGTGATGATGAAGCTGCATCTGAAGATAAAACAGCTGTTATAGAAGTAATTGAAGAAGATATTAATAAAGAAGAGGCTAAAAGTAAGTCTGACTTAGAATTAGCTGAAAATACAAACAAGTAATTGATGAGTATGATGATATTAGCCGCAAATACAGTCGGAACTATAATAGCAACAGTGGCTGCCTTTTTATTGGTAACTTTATTGTTGGTTGCACTATTATTATTTGTGAAGCAAAAACTTTCACCTTCAGGACCTGTAAAGATCCTGATTAATGGTGAGCGTGAAATTGAAGTAGCTTCTGGTAGCACGTTATTAAATACCTTAGGTAGTAACAAGGTATTTTTACCATCTGCTTGTGGTGGAGGTGGAACTTGTATTCAATGCGAATGCCATGTTCTTGAAGGTGGTGGCGAAGCACTACCAACTGAGACACCACACTTCTCTAGAAAAGAATTAAAGGAAGGTGCGCGCTTGGCTTGCCAGGTGAAAGTAAAGCAGGATATGGAAATCACCATACCAGAAGAGGTATTTGGTATTAAAAAATGGGAAGCAACTGTTGTACGTAATTATAATGTAGCTTCTTTTATTAAAGAGTTTGTAGTAGAGATTCCAGAAGATATGAATTACAAAGCAGGTGGGTATATTCAAATTGAAATTCCACCATGCGAAATAAAATATTCTGATATTGATATTACGGCTCATCCAGAAGAACATGATACACCTGATAAATTTCAGGCAGAATGGGATAAGTTTGGTCTTTGGCCATTAGTAATGAAGAACACAGAAACTGTTGAGAGAGCTTATTCTATGGCTTCTTACCCAGCTGAAGGACGTGAAATTATGCTTAATGTTCGTATTGCAACTCCACCATGGGATAGAGCTAAAAATCAATGGATGAATGTTAATCCTGGTATTGCATCGTCATATATTTTCGCTCAAAAACCAGGGGATAAAGTTATTATTTCTGGTCCTTACGGTGAATTTTTTATCAATGAATCAGATAGTGAAATGCTTTACGTAGGAGGTGGTGCAGGAATGGCACCAATGCGTTCACATTTATATCACTTATTCAGAACAATTAAGACAGGTCGTAAAGTAACCTATTGGTATGGTGGACGATCTAAGCGAGAGTTATTCTATATAGAACATTTTAGAAATTTAGAAAAGGACTTTCCTAACTTTAAATTCTACATGGCACTTTCTGAGCCATTAGAAGAGGACAATTGGAAGGTGAAAAAAGATATAAATGACGAAGAAGGAGATGGTTTTGTAGGATTTATTCATAATTGTGTAATAGATAATTATTTAAATCATCATGACGCACCAGAAGATATAGAATTATACTTCTGTGGCCCACCATTAATGAACCAGGCCGTTCAAAAAATGGGTGAAGATTTCGGAATCCCAGATGAACACATTAGATTCGATGATTTCGGAGGATAGACAGTAATCGAAATTATGAAAAGTAATTCTGAATTTATCTTCAGAAACTTAGATAAAAAAAACCAGTACAATTGTACTGGTTTTTTGTTTTATACACTGAGCTCTTTTTGTACGTGATTTTGATATTTAAACAATGCGCTACAATCCATAATATTGTTTATGCCATCTAACTGACATAATGTAGAAACTACTTCACATAAACCATTAAACAAAATATCACTATCTTTTAAATTATCTGGTTTATGACAGAAGTTTCTTCCTAATCGGTAGCCACAACCTTTTAAAAACGAAGCTTCAATCTTAAGAAGTTCTAACGGTCTATAACCGTTGAATTTGCGTCCTAAGTTCTGATGGACTAATCCAACGTAGTTTAATTTAACCGAACCGTGGATGTCGGTCATATGTCCCCAACTATCTTTATTATCTAAAATATTTCCAACCGCACATTGTGTACAATTTTCTGGGTTCAAGGTATTATTATGAAATGCTTTATAAAGCTTGTGTATGGCACTGTCAAAACGTGAAGTAGTTTTCATAAATATTTTCTTTTTCAAGAAAAAGATACAAAAACAAGAGCAAAATTAAAAACACTACTTGTATTCTATAATTAAAAACTCTGCAATAGTTTGGCCAATATTTAATACTTCGTGACTAGTGATTGAATCTTTACTAAAACTATAACCATCTGGTATATCTACTTCGCGAGTACCTTTAATATCTGTTATTCTAAATTTTCCTCCGCGTAATGTATAACCAAAATGCGGGTTGTGGTAGTGTTTTTCGTGGCCAACGCCAGGATTAAAGACACATTTTAATACTCTTAGCTCATCATTGTTTTTTAATACTTCACATACAGGCTGGCCTTTCCAACCTGCCTCTAATGGATCAGGTAAAGTTTTAGGTTCCTCACAACTGACACCAATAATTAATAGAAAAGACCAAAATAAACGTAAAACAAAGTGATGCTTTTTCAAAAGTCTTGAATTTCTAATAAAGTATATTGTCTAAAATCCTGTCTAGTGTACCTTCTTTTCTATGGATTTTATGATCGGATGTGAAGATCTTACGTATATCATTTCTAAATTCTATTAATTCCATATCTGTAAACTCGTGATACTGTATGTTTTCATCAATCTTATCTAAACTCTCTTGCTCAGATCTTGTTAACATTTCTTTATACATTTTATTAAAATCATCAGCTGAAGTGAGTGATTGAATAAAGTCTAGTTCTTATTTGGTTTCATTATCATCAATATTAGCACAAAAGAGAAGTATGTAAGTTTTTAATTCTGATTTAGTCCATTGGTTAGGTTGTAATGACATTGTGTTAGGTGTTTTAAATTAATATTAAACTATAGAATTGACTTTTGTTTAATGATCATAACACATAGTTGGTCAATGTAGGAATTTGGAGCTAATAATACGTTGTGTAACAGTTCTATAAAAATGTCACAAAAGCATTGACTTTAAAGTTACATAATTTTATGGGCGATATAACAAAATCTAATTTTATTTCGTTAAGAATCTATGAAGCGATTAGTTATTATAGTCCTACTTAGTGTGATTGTTATAATTGTTGGGCTTATACTTTTTCCTCAACACAATTCGGTCAAAACAATTGCGGCTGCAATAGAATCAACAAGTTTAGTAAATAAAGATAGTTTAACAATAAACGGAAGAGTTAATATTCCTAAAGGATATAGACGTGTAAGCTGTGATACAGGAAGTTTTGAAGAATATCTTAGAAATTATAAATTAAAGCCATTTGGAAGTAAAATCGTTAATTATGATGGTTCTAAATATTTTTGGCAAGGTGGACATATTGGTATTTTGCAAATTCCTGTTCCTAAAAATGGATTACAACAATGCGCAGATGCACTGATTAGAATTAGAAGCGAATATCTATGGGATAACAATAGGAAAGACGAGATAGGTTTTAATTTTACTTCTGGTCATTATTGTTCATGGAATGGATATGCAAAAGGACACAGACCAAGGATAAATGGAAATAAAGTCTCATTTCACAAAACAGCTAGTGAAAACCATTCAAAAGCAAACTTTTATAACTATTTGAATTTAATCTACATGTATTCCGGAACACTATCATTATATAATGAACTAGAATCTGTTAAAGCAAAGGATTTAAATATTGGCGATATGCTCATAAAAGGTGGTTCACCAGGACATATAGTAATGATTTCTGATGAAGCCATTAATAAGAATGGCGATAAGATATTTTTATTAATTCAGGGAAATACTCCAGCGCAGAGTGTTCACTTAGTTAAGAATCTTAAAGATGCTTCAATTTCTCCGTGGTATCATTTAAAGAATAATGCAGTAATTCCAGTTTCAAATTACACGTTTAGTAGCGCTAAATTTGTGAGGTTTAAGTAGCAAGTTTGTATCTTTGCATTATGAGTAAACCACTGTCACCACAAGAAATTCATAATTTAGCCATGAACCATGTTGGCAAGGACTTAGAAACAAGAGGATTTGAGTTTATTGCCATTAATAGCAAGTTAAAAAGGCATCCTCAGTTTGTCTGTATAGACAAGAAGAATCAATATTTTTTTGTAGTTGTAAGAGCCGTAATTTTGCCTGAGAATCCGAATAATTATGATGTTGTTTGGATGGAGACATTTAAAAAGCACGCCTATGAAAAAGATGCTAAAGTATTATATGCTGGTGTTGGTTTAGGTAATCCTAATGGAGAAGACTTACCTATTTACTTAAACGAAGAGTATCTTATTGAATATAACGGTATTCAAGTTATTGAAATGAATCTTAATTAATATGAAGAAATTACTAGGATTACTATTAGTTGTTGTGTTATATGCTTGTAGTGAAGATGTATCTGTAAATGTTAAATTAACAGGTCCTGTTTTTGGTACAGGTTTTAATATTCAATACTATTCTGAAGAAAATACTAACTACCAAAAAGAAATAGACAGCTTATTTAATGTCGTTAATCAATCACTTTCTACATACATTCCTAGTTCTGATATTTCACGATTAAATAGAAATGAAATGTCAGAAGTAGATACCCATTTTCAAAAAGTGTATAAAGCCTCAAAACTAATTTATAGATATACAGAAGGTGCGTTCGATCCTACGATTGGCAATGTAGTTAATGCCTGGAATTTTGGAGCGGAACAAAATAAATTTCTTACTGATAGCACAACAATAGATAGTTTAATGCAATTCGTTGGTTTTAATAGAGTAGGTTTAAAATCTAATTTGATTAAAAAGCCAGACGAAACTTATTTAGAATTCAATGCTATTGCAAAAGGCTATGGAATTGACGCTATAGCAGAGTTTTTAGAATCTAAAGGTGTAACAAATTATCTTGTAGATATTGGAGGAGACTTAAGAGTATCTGGTATAAATTTAGAAAGTAACAAAGGGTGGACTGTAGGTATTGACGATCCTAATTTTGATGGTACCCAATCCTATTCGAAAGTTTTGGTATTAAAAGATGAAGCTATGGCAACATCTGGTACCTATAGAAAGTTTAAGATTGATGAAAACGGTAATCGTTATGCTCACATTATTAATACTAAAACAGGCTACCCTACTAAAACTAATAATTTAAGCGTATCTGTAATTGCACCAGATTGTATGACTGCAGATGGTTATGCTACGGCATTTCAGGCTATGGGAATTGAGAAGGTTACAGAATTTTTAAAATCACACCAAGAATTGAAAGCATATTTTATTTATGAAGATGAAGATAATGCATTACAAACCTTGTTGTTAAATGGCTTTCCTGAGTAACTATTTATAAACCACAGGTATAATTTCACCTTTGGCTAATCGATATTTATTGATAGACTCATCGGGAAGTTTACTGGTATAATCAACTTCTTCAACTCTAAATCCTATTGAACGAAGTTTGTCAAAGTAATCTCTACCATAAACTCTAACATGATCATATTGACCAAATATTTTTGCGCGCTCTGCTTTATCAGTAATTGAATCATCTTCAAAGGTTACTTCTCTGTTTAAGTCCTGAGGAATTTGAAGAATACCATAACCACCAGGTTTCATGACTCTATACAACTCTTTCATGGCTTTGGTGTCATTTGGTATGTGCTCTAATACATGATTACATAGAACTATATCATAAGTATCATTAGAAAACGGAAGATCACAGATATCAGCTTTTACATCTGCAATTGGAGACTCTAAATCTGTAGTTGTATAATCTATATGATCTAGTTTTTTAAAACGATTTAAAAAGCATTGTTCTGGTGCAAAATGCAGAACTTTCTTTTTTTGATTCTTCTCAGATTCATTAGAAAAAAAATCGGTTTCATTTTTTAAGTACAACCAAAGTAATCTGTGACGCTCTAGTGAAAGGGTAGATGGAGATAATATATTTGGTCGTTGGTTGCCATAGCCATAAGGTAAAAAAGACCTAAAACTATTACCATCAATAGGATCAGTATAGGTGTTTCCTTTTAATACTAGTTTTAAAAATGGGCGAAGTAAATAACTAAACCTAATTAAAAATGGTCTGGGAATTATGTTTAGAAAAAATTTAAACAATGATTTCATTACTAAAGCACAAATGCTTCTTTTCTAAATTGGTCTTCTTCAGTAGATGTAATTCCTAAAGCTTCATGCACGTATGCGAAAGTAGAAAGTATTTCTGGTTGTCCATCAACTATAGCCACATCATGTTCAAAATGAACACTAGGTTTACCATCTTGAGTAACAATTGTCCAGCCGTCCTTTAGTTGTTTTACTTTGTGTGTGCCCATATTTATCATTGGTTCTATAGCAACCACCATGCCTTCAATAAATTTTTTACCTCGTCCTCGTCTTCCATAATTTGGCATCTCAGGACCCTCATGCATTTTTCTTCCAATTCCATGTCCAACTAATTCGCGAACGACTCCATAGCCATGACCTTCACAATGCTGTTGTATGGCATAACCTACATCTCCAACACGATTTCCTTTACGTAACTTATCAATACCAACATAAAGCGATTCCTTAGTGATTTGTATTAACTTTTTAGTGTCTTCCGCTACATTTCCAACTTCAAAAGTATAGGCATGGTCACCATAAAAATCATTCATTAAGGCGCCGCAATCTATCGAAACAATATCTCCATCTTTTAATGGAGTGTCAGTTGGTAATCCGTGTACAACAGCTTCATTGACACTACAAAGCAATGTTGAAGGACAATCATATAAACCTTTAAATCCTGGCAAAGCGCCATGATCTCTTATAAATTCTTCGGCAATTGTATCTAAATAATTGGTAGTAACACCTTCTTTAATTTCTTTGGCGAGCATTCCTAAAGTCTTAGATACAACAAGTGCACTTTGACGCATTAATTCTATTTCTTCTCTGGTTTTTACTATTATCATTGTTCTCTAATTGAGCCACAAAGATAGCTAATTAAAGCAATTTTAAAATAATAACAAAAACATGATAAAAGACAGTTTTTTTCTTTATTTTCTAAGGTAAGTTTGCACTCTAAAAATTAATTTCAATGTATAAAACAGTTAGTGCCGAGGAGGCCTTAAAAATTGTAAAATCTAACGACAAAATATATCTTCATGCAGCAGCGGCTGTTCCTAATGTTCTTATAAAAGCACTTACCGATAGACACGAAGAATTACGGAATGTAGAAATTTGCCAATTACACACGGAAGGAGATGCTCCATATGCAGATCCTAAATACGCAGATAGTTTTCATGTAAATTCTTTTTTCATAGGTAAAAATGTAAGACATACATTAAAAGCAGGTAATGGTTCTTATACTCCAGTATTTTTAAGTGAAGTTCCACTTTTATTTAAACGTAATATTGTAGATGTAAAAGTTGCTTTAATACACGTGTCTGTGCCAGATATACATGGTTATTGTTCTTTAGGCGTTTCTGTGGAAGCAACTTTAGCTGCAATAGATAATGCAGATCACGTTATTGCTCAGGTAAATAAACAAATGCCAAGAACTTTTGGAGATGGAATTATTCATGTAACCGAAATAGATGCTTTTGTAGAATGCGATGAACCTTTACCCACGCATCCTAACACCATTCCTACAGAAACTGAAACTAAGATTGGTGATTATGTTGCTGAGTTAATAGAAGATAGAAGTACCTTACAAATGGGTATTGGTAATATTCCAAATGCGGTCTTATCTAGATTACATAATCATAAAGATTTAGGTTTACATACTGAAATGTTTTCTGATGGTGTTATTGATTTAATCCTAAAAGATGTGATAAATGGTAACTATAAAGGTGTTAATCCAGGGAGAGCAATGGCAACCTTTTTAATGGGATCTCAGCGCCTTTACGATTATGTCGATGATAATCCTTATGTGGAAATGCGCTCATCCGATTATGTAAACGATGTTTCTATAATCAAAGAAAACCCTAAAATGGTCGCTATCAACTCGGCTATTGAGGTTGATGTTACAGGTCAGGTTTGTGCAGATTCAATAGGTTCTAAAATGTACTCTGGTGTTGGTGGACAAATGGACTTTATCAGAGGAGCATCACTTAGTGATGGAGGAAAAGCAATCATAGCTTTACCATCTATAACAAAACGAGGAGTGAGTAGAATTGTTCCTGCCCTAAAACAAGGAGCTGGTGTTGTAACCACAAGAGCTCATATTCATTATATCGTAACTGAATACGGTGTTGCCAATTTATATGGAAAAACGATTAAGGACCGAGTTAAAGCACTCGTAAATATCGCACATCCGGACCATAGAGAATCAATAGATAAGGCTTATTACGAATTGATGTAGTTATTTAAACCAACTAAATAAACCACCTTTTCGTTTTGCACCTTTAATATTTGGAGTTTCATTGGTAATCATCTGGTAGATTTCTCCCCAACCGAGAATTCCTCCTATGTTACGATCATCAATAAAAAGATCTGCGTGAATTTTTCGGCTTCGACTGTAGTCAAATTTTTCTTCGGGGAAACTTGCGTTTACTGCATAAAAGTCAATGCCATTGTTTTTGCAAAAATCAACAGCCTCCTGTAATTTGGTGCCACTTCTGTATGTCCATAAAATAAGTCGATGACCATCTTTTTGGAGTCGTTTTAAAGTTTCAAAAGCAAATATTCGAGTTTTTCCAATTTTTGGATAGGCATCTTCAACGATGGTGCCATCAAAATCTACCGCAATTATTAATCTATCCTGAAAATTCATATGAGTAATTCAATTCTATAACAAAGGTACAATAATAAGGCCTTTATACAAGGCTGTGTTGCGTCATAGCGTCGGGTTTTGGTATTCCCATTAATTTTAAAATAGTTGGTGCAATATCCCCTAAAATACCATTGTCAATTTTGTTGAGATCTTTATCTATAAGTATAATTGGTACTGGATTGGTGGTATGTGCTGTATTAGGTGTACCGTCAGGATTTATCATGGTTTCACAATTGCCATGATCTGCAATTAGGATTGTTGTATAATCATTATCTAATGCTGTTGTAACGACATCTTTTACACATTCATCAACGGCTTCACAAGCTTTAATTGCCGCTTCCATTACCCCTGTATGTCCTACCATATCTCCATTAGCAAAATTTAAACATACAAAATCTACATCTCCTTTATTCAACTCTGGTACCAATGCATCTCGCAATTCGTAAGCGCTCATTTCTGGTTTTAGATCGTAGGTTGCTACTTTAGGAGAATTTCTTAATATTCTTGTTTCGCCTTTAAATGGTAGTTCTTGTCCTCCTGAAAAGAAAAAAGTAACATGAGGATACTTTTCAGTTTCTGCAATTCGTATTTGTTTTTTGTGATGCTTTTCTAAGACTTCCCCTAGTGTTTCTGAAAGGTTGTCTTTATTAAATACAACGTTGATGCCTTTAAAACTATCATCGTAATTCGTCAGCGTAACGTAATAAAGATTTAGTTTATGCATGTTGTATTCATGGAAATGCATTTGCGATAGTGCTTGTGTCAATTGGCGTCCACGATCAGTTCTAAAATTAAAGAATATAACAATATCATCATCCTGAATTGTTGCAATTGGCGAATTGTTGCTGTCTGTAACTACGAGTGGTTTTATAAATTCATCCGTTATATTTTCTTCGTAACTTTCTTGTATTGTTTTTAATACATTTTGAGTCTGCGTGCCTTTTCCTCCAACAATAGCATCATATGCAAGCTTAACGCGTTCCCAGCGTTTATCTCTATCCATGGCATAATATCTACCAGTTACTGTGGCTAACTTTCCTGTTGTTTTATTTAAGTGGTCTTCTAATTCTGAAATAAAACCATAGCCAGACTTAGGATCTACGTCTCTACCATCCGTAAATGCGTGCACAAAAACATCTTTTAATCCGAAGTCATTAGCGGCATTTAACAATCCAAAAAGGTGGTTTATGTGAGAGTGCACGCCACCATCACTCACGAGTCCTAAAAGATGAACTTTTTTATTATTAGTTTTTGCATAATTAAAAGCATCAACTAATACTTGTTCTTTTTGAAGGGTATTATTATCAACAGCAAGATTAATTTTTACCAAATCCTGGTAAACAATCCGTCCTGCACCTAAGTTCATATGGCCAACTTCACTATTGCCCATTTGCCCTTCAGGTAAACCTACATGAAGCCCATCTGTTCTTAAGCTTGCGTTGGCATATTTATTATATAGCGAATCTATAAAAGGAGTTTGTGCATTATCTATAGCAGAGACTTTAGGGTCTGGTGATTTTCCCCAACCATCTAAAATCATTAAAATGACTTTTTTATTCATGTCTTTTTTCTTATCAATTTCAAATATACTATTTAGATCATAAAATTAAATTTCAAAATAAAAAAATAAAAGGTTATCAGTTTTTTATGCTTAGTTAAACTTTAGATTAATGAACAATCCGTTTTTTGGATACTATTAACACTTTTGTTTTCAAATCGTTAAATGTTTGTTATATCGCATTTTTAGATGTAACAGTTTCAATCTAATGTCGTCTATTTGATATAATCAAAAAACAATCAATTAATTTAAGAAACTTTCATCATGAAAAAATCAGTAGTAGTTTTAGCCTTAGCAATTGGCTTTAGTTTTAGTAATTTAAATGCAACAAATAACGTGTTAAATTCGGATGTATCTGAAATTTATGCAAGTGTTTTAGAAGTTAATCCATTATGTAAAGCCGTAGCGACAGGAGATATTAAAGAGGTTAATCGACTTATAAAAGGTGGAGCAGATTTAGATATTAAATCTAATGCCATGTTACCAATTCACTATGCCGCAAAATATAATCGCGTGGAGATTATTAAGATACTCATTACAGCAGGATCCAAAATCCATGCAACTTGTGACTTAGGCTATACAGCATTAGGGCACGCAAAAAAAGCAAATGCCAAAGAAGCGGCACAGTTTTTGAAAAGATTTAAAAACAAGAATGTCTAGTTAAAGACAATTATTTGAGTTAGTTAGTTAGAAAATGCGTCTTTTTTAAGACGCATTTTTGTATTTACGTATAGCTTCTCTAATCTTCTCTATGCGGTTTTCAGGATCTGGATGGGTACTTTGAAATTCAGGTACTCTATTTGGTCCTGCGGCAGCTTTTAAAATCTCCATAACTCCAATCATTTCTTCAGGATTATAGCCTGCTTCCAGCATAAAATAAACACCTAATTCATCACTTTCTAATTCATCACCTCTTCCATTTTTTAGAAGTTGTCCCTGTCCAAATTGTTGCGCTACTCCTCCCATATCAATGGCAGAGCTGCCCATTGCAAAAACTTTCCAGAAGTTGGCGTTAGTGATACGCTCATTAGAATGTTTACCTAGCACATGACCTATTTCATGACCCAATACACCAGCTAGTTGATCTTCGTTTTTAAGTTGAGAAAATAAGGCGTAGGTAATAAAAATTTGTCCACCAGGTAATGCGAAGGCATTGATTGTACGTTCATTCGCAAGGAGATGAAAATCATATTTATAAGGAGTTTTTTTAGCTACACTATTATTAACAAGCTTGCTGCCGATATTGTCTACCAAGGCCTGATAATTGTTATTTGGATGCAGTCCGCCATGTTGTTGTGCCATACCAGCTGCGCTTTGCAGCCCAATAGCTATTTCTTCTTTTGGTGATAATGAAATGGCTTGTTTTTTACCTGTGTAAGGATTTATTTCTTCCTGACTGCACTTTCTTAAATATGCAAATCCGGCGATTAGGACAAAAATAAAAATTCTAACTTTAAAATTACCTCTTCTCATAGTGGTGGCGTTAATGCTTTCAATTTACAAAAGTTTGACACAAAAATTTTAAAAAAGTCATCGGTTTTGTGCTCAAGATTTTAAAGCTTTACTTTTATGAGATTAAATATTTGTTATGAATTATCAGTTCAAAATTACTCCTAAAGAAGATTTAGACCTTGTAATTGCTTTGGTTTATGAGCTTGATGAAGCTAAAATTTCTATAGAAAATTTAACATCTCGGTTTAATGAGATGATTACTCAAAATTATGAATGTGCAGGTGTTTATGTAAATGGCAAATTAATAGGGATCTCGGGTTTATGGTATTGTACAAGGCATTATGCAGGTAAATCCGTTGAACTTGATCACGTCTATATAATGCCAGAATACAGAAATAAAGGCTTAGGAAAAGAATTTATGGACTGGATACAGACATATGTGAAAGTCAAAGGATGTCAATCCACGGAATTAAATACTTATGTTCAAAATTATCCTTCACATAAGTTTTATTACAACGAAGGTTACGAGATTTGGGGTTATCACTTCTATAAAAATATTTAATCTATTTTAAAAAGCTCAAATCAGTATTAGTACTTATCTCGTAAGGAGATTTGTTGTGCTCGAAGATTCTGGCATCAAGCGTTCCTTTTAATGAAATTGAGTCATCAGAAACGCTAATCCAACTGCCTTCTCTTATACCTATAACAGGCTGTGTGTTAAAGGCGTGAAATTCTTTAATTCGTGTTTCTCTTGTTTCACCCATATGCTTACTATCTGGATTAGGGTCTAAATAATGTGGATTTATATTAAAAGGAACTAAACCCAATGTTTTAAAACTAGGTGGATATACTATTGGCATATCATTGGTGGTATTAATAGTTAAACCACAAATGTTGCTACCTGCACTTGTACCTAGATAAGGAGTACCTGAGTTTACAGCATTTTTAATAGCAACTAAAACTTCATTTTTATATAGTTGAGCCACCAAAACAAAAGTATTACCGCCGCCGACAAATATACCTTCAGCATTCGCAATGGCTTTTTTTGCATCATTATATTCATGAAGACCAACAACAGATTTGCCAATCTTAATAAATGCTTTGGCTGCTATTTCGGTGTAATCGTTATGAGAAATTCCACCTGGTCTTGCATATGGAATAAATAGAATTTCCTTTACGGAATTAAAATGATCTTTGAGTTCATCTAATAAATATTCTAAATATCCACTACCATGAATTGTTGATGTACTTGCTATAAGTATAGATTTCAAAATTCGAATTTTTGTAAAGGTAAAAGTTCTAATGGCATTTATAAAATTTAATTGTAATTATAGATATAACACGATTTAACAAACATTTACCAGTGATTTTTTATGAGAATTAAATAATAAAACCGAACTTTATTAAACTTAAAAAAAGCAAATGAAAAAAACATTACTCATAATATTTAGTCTTTTTACAATTGCAGTGTTTTGCCAGGATATAGAACGGAGTTCCATTAATGGTAAAATTGTGGTATCTACCGAAGATAAGGAAGGTGTTACAGTATATAATACATCATCTAATAAAGGTACAGTTACAGATGAATATGGATATTTTTCAATAAAAGTTGCTTTAAATGACGTAATAGAATTTGGAGCATTACAATTTAAAGACTTTAAAGTGTCCATAACTGAAGATATATTAAAATCTAAACGTCTTACAGTAATTTTAGTGGAAGAGGTGAATAAATTAGATGAGGTGGTTCTTTTACCTTTTGACCTTACCGGAAATCTAAATGCAGATTTAGAAAATGTTAGAACTTATAATGTAAGTTTAGATGATGTTTATTTTGGTTTAGATCATATAGCAGATTTTGAGTTTTCTGCAGACTATAAAACAAGAGCAAATAATCTAGCCGTTAGTGAGTATAATCCTAGTGTTGAGAACATGCTAAATCTAGTTAATTTGGCGAGTTTCTTGGTGAGTCAGGTTGCAGATATAGATAGCGAAAACCCTCTATCAGAGAAAGAAAAAGCACTTAAAAAAACACCCTTTAAAGAGGCCTTAGACAAATATAGTATCAATTATATTCATGTCAATTTCGATATTCCTCTAAACCAGGTGGAGGCTTTTCTAGATTATGTCGAAAAAGAAGGTGTAGATGAGGAATTACTTGAAAAAGATAAAGAACTTCAATTCCTAGAGCGTATTACAGAATTAAGTAAATCTTTCCTAAAAGATACTGGTGAGAAAAATTAGAATATTAAGTACGTTATCCACGGTATTTATAACACTAATGCTTACCGCTCAGCGAAAAGACTTAGATGGTCAGATTATTGGCGATGATGAGGTTGAAGGTATTCATATACTTAATAAATCAGCTTCGAAATACGATATCTCAGATGAAGACGGAAAGTTTGTAATTCCGGCAAAAGCCAATGATACTATATTTATTTCAGGACTTATATACAAGGTAAAGGAAGTTATTATTACTGCAGAAATGGTAGAACTTGGAACTTTTAGTGTTGCTTTAGAAGAAAAGATAAATGAATTAGATGAAGTTATAGTTGGTACAATTTTAACAGGCAGTCTTCAATCAGATTTAGAAAATTCTGATTCTAAACCAGAGATAAATTTTTACGATTTAGGCATTCCAGGCTATAAAGGAAAACCATTAACTCAAAATGAGCGTAAATTGCATGATGCAGATGCTGGGCCAATGGGTTATATAGGTTTAGGCGGAGGTGTAAACCTGCATAAACTTTTAAATAAAATAAGTGGTCGTACTAAAAAGCTAAAAGCTATTGTAGAATTAGATAGTAGAGACAAATGTATAACTAGATTAAGAAGGGAGTTTGAAGAAACGTTATTTAACGAAGATACTTTATCCGAAAATTTAAGAAATGAATACTTTTTGTTCTGTATGGAAGACCATTCATTCATTTCACTATGTAATGAGAATAATGACCTTAAATCGTTAGAATATCTTCAAGCTAAACTTGTGGCTTATAACGAAAACAGAGAAACAAAAACCAAAGATTAATTTTGGAATACTTTTTGGAATAAATAAGATAAATTAGAATTTACCCCATGAAAAATATCAAGTATATATTAATATTACTTGTTTTTGCGACTTTAATCTCAAGTAGCGAAAAGCATGAATATTATGTTAGTGTAACCACTGTAGAGTATGCCAAGAAGCAAAAATCGATACAAATCATAAGTCAAATATTTATAAACGATTTTGAAAAGTTATTACGTCAGCGATACGATGAGAGCATCACTTTAGATATACCAAATGAAGATAAAATGGTAGATGATTACATGAGTAGATATCTTGAGGATAAAATCAAATTAATGATAAACGGCAAACCTGTAAATTTTACTTTTATTGGCAAAGAGTATAAGGATGATATCACTTACTGTTATTTAGAGGTTGAAAAAGTTAGAAAAATTAAATCAATAGAAGTGACAAATAAAGTACTATTCGATGTATTTTCTGAACAGCAAAATATTGTTAGAATAAAAATGCTTGGTAAAAATAAAAGCTTTTTACTTCTTCCAGATAAAGATAAATGCGTGTTAAACTTTGATTAAAAAACTGTCAAAACGCGACTAAATTCCTATTTTAGGCATCATTTTTAATAACATAAATTCAATATGAAAATTCTTAAGTATTCTTTATGCGCTTTTCTTATGATTTCAGTAAGTGCATTTGCTCAAAATGAAATTAAACCAGAGCGTAAACCTGGTCATACTAACGAAAACAAATTTAAGCAGTTGTATGACGAGTTTGCCACACCTAATATGTTTAGAACAGGTTCTGGAGCTCCTGGTCCAGCATACTATCAGCAGCAAGCGGATTATAAAATGGATATTGAAATTGATGATGACAATGCTCGTCTATATGGTGATGAAACAATTACTTACACAAACAATTCACCCGACGAATTAAAATATTTATGGGTGCAATTAGATCAGAACATGCGTGCCAAAGATTCTAAATCTCCACTAATTAACAGTTCTGGTATAGGACCAGCAACAACGTCATCTAGAGCCGTAAGATCTTATTTAAAAGAAAGATTCGACGGAGGTTTTAATATCGAGCATGTTAAGGATATTAATAACAACGACTTACCTCATACAATTAACCGCACAATGATGCGCGTAGAGTTACCAAAACCAATGAAGACTGGAGATAAGTTTTCATTCAAAATAAAGTGGTGGTACAATATTAATGATCACGTTAAGGATGGTGGTCGTTCTGGTTTTGAGTATTTTCCAGAAAATGATAATAGAATTTATGTAATGGCACAGTTCTACCCACGCATGGCTGTTTATAATGACGTAGAAGGTTGGCAGAATTCTCAATTTTGGGGACGTGATGAATTTGCGCTTCCATTTGGAGATTTTGATGTAAATATTACAGTTCCAGCAGATCATATCTTAGACGGGACAGGTTATTTAGTCAATAGAGAAGAAGTATTTACTAAAGATATGTTGAAACGATTTAAGCAGGCAAAGAAATCTTACGATGAACCTGTAATGATTGTGACTCAAGAAGAGGCAGAGAAAACTGAAAAGACCAAAAGTAAGGATAAGAAAACCTGGAAGTTATCAGCACAAATGGTGCGTGATTTCGGTTTTGCAACATCGCGAAAGTTTTTATGGGATATGATGGCTGTAAAATTAGGTAATAGAGATGTAATGGCGGTTTCTTTATATTCTAAAGAAGGAAATCCGCTTTGGGAGCAATGGTCTACAAAAGCTGTTGCAAGTACTTTAAAGTCATATTCTCGAATGACGTTTGATTACCCATATCATAAAGCAATTTCTGTTCATGCACCTATGGGAATGGAGTATCCTATGATTTGTTATAATTTCGGAAGACCTGATAAAGATGGTAATTATTCTGATAGAACTAAATTTGGAATGATCAGTGTTATTATACATGAGGTAGGACACAATTTTTTCCCTATGATAGTTAATAGTGATGAGCGTCAGTGGACTTGGATGGACGAAGGTCTAAATACTTTTGTACAGTATGTAGCTGAACAAGATTTTGGTGAGTGGTATCCTGCTGCATTATCGCCAGGACAAGATAAATATCCATCACGTAGAGGACCTGCAAAAAACATTGTAAGGTATATGGGTGGTGATCAAGATTATATTGCACCAATTATGACCAAAGGTTTAAATACATATCAATTTGGTAGTAATGCTTACAGTAAACCAGCAACAGGATTAAATATATTGAGAGAAACAATAATGGGTCGTGATTTATTCGATTATTCTTTTAGAGAATATGCAAATCGTTGGAAATTTAAACACCCAACTCCAGAAGACTTCTTCAGAACTATGGAAGATGCGTCGGCTGTAGATTTAGACTGGTTTTGGAGAGGATGGTTTTACACAACTGATTATACCGATATAGGTGTTAAAGAAGTTAAGAAGTATGTAGTTACAGGAAATCCTAACGAAAATGGAAAGAAATTAGCAGAACGCTATAGAATGGATCCTAATAGTTTGGTGTACTTTGTAAAAGAAGGAGAAGAAGGTTATGATGAAGCAATGGAAAGTTCAACTTCAATGGATAATATTCCTACTGTAAAAGAATACATAATGGACAATTTTACTCCAGAAGAGCAAAAGGAAATGAAAAAAGCACCTAAGTATTTCTACCAAGTGACGTTTAATAAGCCAGGTGGACTTGTTATGCCGCTAATTGTTCAGTATGAATATGCAGATGGTACTAAAGAAAAAGTGACATATCCTGCACAAATCTGGAGACTTAATGATCAGGAAGCGAGCAGAGCAATTGCTAGTGACAAAGAAATAGTTGCAATTACTGTAGACCCAGATTTGGAAACAGCAGATATTGACACCTCTAATAATACGTGGCCTAGGGAAGTAAAAGAGAGTGAATTCGACAAGTTTAAAAACAAAGTCAAAAACTAAATAGAATTATTTAATAAAATTATGCCGACTTTAACGAGTCGGCTTTTTTTATTATATAAAGTCGCTCTATATTTGCAGTGTGATACAACAAATAACATTATTGTTTATCGGAGGAACCGAACTCATATTTATACTATTTATAGTAGTAATGGTTTTTGGTGCAGATAAAATTCCCGAAATAGCTCGTGGTCTAGGTAAAGGTATGCGTCAACTAAGAGACGCTACCAATGATATAAAGCACGAAGTCACTAAAAGTGCTAAAGAAAGCAATGTCATAGATACAGATGTTGCAGAGGACATCCAAGAAGAGTTGAATACCATAAAAGATGACCTAGAAGATTTTACAGGTTCTGTTAAAAGAAAGCTATAAATAGTTAATAGTCTAGCTTTTATGTATTTAATCGAATGATTGACCTTTAATCTTAGTTATTTAGCATTTCGCCTAAGTGTTATTTAGTAGAATTATTACTACGCTACCTTAGTAGAACCAAATCATCCTAAAATGAAGCTAAATAACTACCTACTTATTTACTTCTGTCTATTTTTAAGTTACTCTTACAGTCAAACTGAAAGGGATATCATTAACCGTATTGACAGTATAAATTCAATTGCACTGCGTCATTATCAAAATGACGATATAGTGAATGCTTTCAATTTTTATAATGAGTCATCCAGACTTTCTGACTCCATTAAAGATAATTATGGAAGCTCAGTAGCTAATTTTAATCTTGGTAAAATCTATACGCACATGCAAGATTGTAATAATGCAGAGGAAAGCTATATCGATATGCTTCAAAAGGCTATTGCAATAGATGATAATTATCTAATTGCTAACTCCTATTTGAGTCTTGGAAAAATGTATAGGAATGAAAAGACTATTGAAGAAGTTATTCCTTATTATAAAAAGGCACTAAAATTCGCATTAAAGGATGATGTAAGTGATCAGAATAATATTGATAAAAGTAATCAAGTTTTATTTGATGTTAGATTAAGCCTGGCAGATGTTTATATTGAAACAAAGCAATTAAACGAGGCACTGACATATCTTTTAAAAGCACAAAATAATATCGAAAATATGTTCTGGTCCTAACTATTATTTAAACGAATATTTGAGTTATACATTTGGGTTGTATTTTGTTAAAAAGGAATCTTATAATTTAGCAAACAATAAATTTATTGACACTAGTCGATTGTTGAAAGAATGTGGTTCAGAAATCAATGCGGTTAAATGTAATTTACTCCTCAGTAAGGTATATAAGAAATTGTCGACATCCTATGCTGCCTTAGATAAAACTGACGAAGCTTATTCAGCTTTAATGTCACACAATGAAGCGAGAGAACAGTTTTTTAATGCAGAAAAAATTAAACAAGAACAAATTGCAGAATCTAAACTGTTAATTGCAAATTATAAACAAGAAGCTGCATCTGCGATACAAGAAAAGTTAGTACAAGAAAAGATTTCTAAAAGAATAAAACTTTTAAATATTGGTTTTATTTTCGTTATTATTATTCTAATGGTTTCTTTTCTAGTCATCTATAAGAATTTTAAATCTAAGCAAAAATTAAGTAATATTCTTAAAGTTAGAAATAAGCAATTGGAAATTTCTAAAAACGAAGCTGAGAAGTCATCAGAGTTAAAGACAAAATTTATTTCTAATGTCACACACGAGTTAAGAACGCCACTCTACGGAGTTGTAGGTTTAACCTCATTATTATTAAATAGTAAAGACTTATCAGCGACTGATACAAAATATTTAAAGTCACTTAAATATTCTGGTGATTATCTTCTTAATTTAGTTAATGATATTTTACAGATTGGTAAAATGGAATCTGAAAAGGTAGAGCTTAAAAATGTCTCGGTAAATCTGAGAACCTTAATAGATAATATTATCAATTCTTTTCAAAATGGATTAGTAGAAAACAATAACCAAATACAAGTTACAATAGATGATACTATTCCTCAATTTATTAAGTGTGATAATGTGAGATTATCTCAAATACTTATTAATTTAATTGGTAATAGTGTGAAGTTTACCGAAAATGGAAAAATATGTGTAAGAGTCTTTAAAGTAAATAGTACTGATGATAAAGTTTTGTTACGATTTGAAGTTGAAGATAACGGTTCTGGTATAGATAAAGAACAGCACAAAAAAATCTTTGAGAACTTCTCTCAATTACACGAAAACACTAATATAAACTATCAAGGAACTGGTTTAGGATTAGCTATTGTTAAGAACTTAGTAGAACTTTTTGATGGTAATCTAGAATTGGAAAGTGAATTAGGTAAGGGCAGTATCTTTAGCTTTAATATTACCTTAAGTATTGATAATGAAGCTATAAAAGAATCTATTGAAAAAAGAAGCAAGAAAAATATAGTATCGTTAAATACTGGATATAAAATCTTAGTTGCTGAGGATAATAAGATTAACCAAATAGTAACTAAAAATTTATTGAATAAAAAGAATTTCGAATGTCAGATTGTTCAAAACGGATAAGAAGCTTTAGATGCTTTAAACGTTAATCATTTTGATTTAATATTAATGGACATTAATATGCCAACCATGAATGGAAATGAGGCTACTAAAGAAATTAGAAAGTTTAATCCAACGATTCCTATTATTGCTTTAACTCCAGCAGATATTGAAGAAGTTAAGAGTGAATACTTATCTATTGGTTATAATGGCGTGATTACAAAACCATTTGATAACTACGAGTTTTTCCAAATGATAAATACAAAAATTCAGGAAAGTCTCTTAGAGAAAGTATCATAATTCAAAAAAGCATAAGGATATAATTACTTTTTTCGGCTAATGGTTAACCCATCTCTTATAGGAAGTAGAACTGTTTCAATACGTTTATCATTTTTAAGAAGCGTATTGTAATTTACAACAGCTTGTGTAGAATGATCTTTTTTACTGATGGGTTTTACAACCTTACCATGCCATAATACATTATCTGATAGTATAACACCACCTGGTTGTATTTTATCGATAATTAAATGAAAGTAATTACTGTAGTTTGGTTTATCTGCATCTATAAATACTAGGTCAAACATATCATCTAATTTTGGTATAATATCAATAGCATTGCCTGTATGCTGAACTATTTGATTGCCAAATCCAGATTTATCAAAATACTTCCTTTGAAAATCTACTAATTCCTCATTAATATCTATGGTATGAATTTTGCCATTTTGTTCTAGTCCTTCAGCTAAGCAAAGTGTAGAATAACCTGTAAAGGTGCCTAATTCTAAAATTGATACAGGGTTAATAAGTTTAGAAATCATGCTTAATACACGTCCTTGATAAGGACCGCTAAGCATAATGGGCTGTAATATTTTCTGATAAGTTTCTCTAGTTAATTGTTGCAACAACTCTGGTTCTTGCTCAGAATGTTTAACAATATAGGAGTCTAAATCTTCTGGTAAGAAATACACTATGATAATATTCGTTTAATCAACTTATCTTTCGAATCTGCATTGTCTCCACAAAGCCATTGAATAACATTATCTTCCCAAATAGCGTTGCGTTCTGGTTCGGTAATTATATGACGATCTACTGCTAAATCTAATATTTTCCCGGGATAGGACGATTGTTTTATACTTTCCATCTCTCCTAAAGGATAAGGATCATCGAGACCCATTAAAACTTGTTTAGAGCCTTGATTTTGAATTAACAATTGCAATCCGCCAGTATCATGCACTAGGGTATCAAAGAAAATATTCTTATGTCCAACGGCTTTTCTTGGGTGGCTTTTACCTTTAAATAAATCTGGTCGGCCATCGAAACCTTGGATACGTCTTCCTAAGTTTATTTGGGCGAGTTGCCCTCCATGAGCGAAACATACACGCATATTTTTGTATTTTTCATAATAACCATTTAAGGTTAGGAAATGATAGGCGTCTGCACATTGGGCTAACATCCAGATGAGATGAAATCTCCAGGATGTATTTTCTAATTTTATGAATTTTTCTCCATCATAAGGGTGAACTTCTACAGCTAAATTATACTTATCTGCTAATTCAAAAATAGGTTCATTCTCTTCATCAAAAATACATCGCCAAGTACCAATTGTATCCATGTAATGTGTTGGTAGGCACAGTAATTGTAGACCTAATTCTTCAACACAGCGCTCAATTTCCCAACAGGCACCTCTTACAAATCCAGGATGCACTACAAATCCACAAGTAAATTTACTTGGATTTTCATGCTGTATTCTTGCATTAAAATCATTTTGAAATCTTAAAGCTTGCTTCATTTCTTCTAAACGCAACCCATTACCATATAGCTGAGAAAGATTTAAAACCACGGCATGGTCGATTTTAAAATGCTCCATCCAAGCTAACTTTTCATTTAAGAAAAAACTAGAGTCCGTTATAGGCCTGTTCCAGTCTTTTTGAAGCATGTATTTCCTGTCCTTATCTACCCAAAATATACCTTTATCTTTCATGAATTCAGGTATTTCTTCTGGATAAGGAAGAAGATGTGAGTGACCGTTAATTCTAAGTTTGCGTTTACTCATTCACTTGTACTTTCTTAGGTGGTTGCATTACTTCACCACAGTTAGGACAACTACGTTTCTCTTTGTCACCATAATATTTATCAAAGATGGCTGGCATGTCAGTTTCAATATTATCTAGTGTGAAATCTTCTTCGTATAATTTGGTAGTACAATTTTCACAAAACCAAATTAGTGCATCTTTTACACCTTTTTCCCTTGGATATTCAATAACCAAACCAACCGTATTTGCACCACGCTGTGGAGAATGCGGCACTTTTGGAGGCAATAGAAAAATATCTCCTTCTTTAATATGAATGTTTTTTGGTGTGCCTTTATCAATTATTTTTAAAGTAATATCACCTTCTACTTGATAGAAAAATTCTGGTGTTTCGTTATAATGATAATCTTTTCGGCTATTAGGGCCACCAACGACCATGATTATAAAGTCTCCATCTTTCCATACCACTTTATTACCGACAGGCGGCTTTAATAGATGTCTGTTTTCTTCAATCCAAGCCTTAAAATTTATTGGAGGATATATTTTACTCATAGTTTTAAATTTAAATAGGTAATTCCTTAAAGTTACAAACTTTTTGTTCTACCGCCATCTACTGGTAAGTTTATTCCATTGATATAGCTAGCACGTTCACTTGCTAAAAAAGTGATGGCATCAGCTAATTCTTCTGGTTTGGCAAACCGTTTAGCCGGTACGGCAAATTTCATTGTATTTGATGCTTCTACTTCAGTTTTACCAGTCTTTGCAGATTTATTCTTTATAATTTCTGTTAGCCTTTCGGTACCTGTGGCTCCTGGTAAAACATTATTCACGGTGATATCGAATTGACCTAGTTCATTAGCTAGAGTCTTACTCCAGTTAGCTACAGCTCCACGAATAGTATTACTAACACCAAGTCCATCCAAAGGTTGTTTTACCGATGTCGAAATCACATTAATTATTCGTCCATATCCTTCATCTTTCATAAAAGGAACAACGGTTTGAGCTAACACATGATTGCATTTTAAGTGTTGTGTAAACGCATTTTCAAATTCTTCTATTTTAGCAGAAAACACCGGTCCACCAGCTGGTCCACCAGTGTTATTTACTAATACATGGAATCCATGATGTGTTTTTATATAGTTTTCAACCTTTTCTTTTAATTCTGTTGGATTGGAAAAATCAGCAACAATATAATCGTGATTACGGTGCTGAGGCAATTCAGCAAGTGTAGCTTTCAGCTTTTCTTCATTTCTTGCAATTAAAGTGACTATTGTTCCTTCCTCGGCTAACGCTAAAGCCGTTGCTTTACCAATTCCTGAAGTGCTACCGCATACTAAAGCGTATTTATTATTTAAATTTAAGTTCATTTACTTAATCAATTTAAAACTATATATAATTTTATCCGCAACCTCTAAATAGTCGTTATACTCCTGTTCTGTAGCGGAGTAGGTTAATACATAAGCGGTGTTGTTTTTTAGCACAAATACTTGCTTAAATTGTAAAATCGTTCCATTTCCGAAGTCATTAGACCAAATAACTTCTCGTGCTTTTTCATCTCCTAAATCTACATTTTTGTTAGAAATAATTTTTGCATCTGGAATTTGTAGTTTGATCTGATCTATTGAGAGCTTTGCATAAGATTCTGGTGTAAAAATTTGACCTTGTAATGACTCAGTTACCATATTTATACTCTCTCTAAAATTATCCTCCTTTAAGGAACTTTCTGCAGTGGTCAACAAAAATTGGACAGAAGGTTGTGGTTTTTGATCACTCTCGGACCAATCTGACGGATAGTTAATAGAATAATTATCTTTTGCTAAGGTGTTCCAATTATCTTGAGCTTGTAGTGTAAAGCCGAAAATAAAAAGTAATAAGAATGTGATTTTAAATTTCATAGTTTTAATTATTTAATATTTTATACAAACATTTTTGGGTTCTGTAAAAAAACGTAAGGCTTCAAATCCACCTTCGCGACCAACTCCAGAAGCTTTTACACCACCAAAAGGTGTGCGTAAATCGCGCATCATCCAGGTATTTACCCAAACAATTCCAGCCTGTAATTGATTACTCATATGCATGGTGCGCTTTAAGTTATTTGTCCAGATGGTTGCTGATAAGCCATACTTTACTTTGTTTGCCAGATGTAGCACTTCATCTTCAGTTTTAAAAG
Organism: Winogradskyella sp.; assembly: GCF_965656915.1. GTDB lineage: Bacteria > Bacteroidota > Bacteroidia > Flavobacteriales > Flavobacteriaceae > Winogradskyella. The sequence continues at coordinate 65,675 of NZ_CBFHMI010000005.1, forward strand.
ACATAATGGTAACTACAGGTCCAAAAATTTCTTCTTGGTTAACGCGGCATTCGTCATTTAGCACCTCAATGACTGTTGGCTCTAAATAATAGCCATTTTCATAACCTTTAATAGTAACTTCATTGCCACCACATAAAACGGTACCGTTTTCTTCTTTGGCAATGTTTATGTAGTCCTTAACTTTTTCTAAATGTGGTTTTGAAACTAAAGCTCCAATATTGGTGTCTTTTTCTGAAGGATGACCAACTTTTAAGGCTTTTACTTTGGCAACAAAATCATTTTTAAATTTTTTATAAATTGAAGCTTCTACAAAAATTCGACTTCCACATAAACAAATCTGACCTTGATTGGCAAATGAAGAACGCACTGTAGTATCTAACATATCCTCATAATCGCAATCTGCAAAAATGATATTTGGATTTTTACCACCTAATTCCAAAGACAATTTCTTGAACATTGGTGCCGCAACTCTCGCAATATGTGCTCCTGTTGCTGTACCACCTGTAAAACTGATGGCTTTAATATCTGGATGCTCTATAATGGCTTGCCCAGCTGTTGTACCCAGTCCGTGGACAATGTTTAAAACGCCTTTGGGTAAACCAGCTTCAATACATAGTTCTCCTAAAAGAAAAGCTGTCATTGGTGTGATTTCACTGGGTTTTGCAACAACGCAATTACCTGCAGCAAGTGCTGGTGCAATTTTCCAGGTAAACAAGTAAAGAGGAAGATTCCAAGGTGAAATACAGCCAACAACTCCTATGGGTTGACGTAAGGTATAGTTAATGGCATTTTGTCCAACTGATTCATGACTTTCACTTGCAAATTGTGTTATGGCATTACCAAAGAACCTAAAGTTACTTGCCGCTCTCGGTATATCAACAGCTTTTGCCAAACTAATCGGTTTGCCATTATCTAAACTTTCGGCTTCTGTAAACTGTTGTAAATTTTCTTCTAATAATTCAGAAATCTTAATGAGAATACGACTACGTTCTTCAAAAGTAGTTTGTGACCACTTTATAAAGGCAGACTTGGCACTTTGAAAAGCTTTTTCTATATCCTCTTTTGAGGAATTAGGGATTTGCCCATAGACTTCTCCATTTGCTGGATTATAGTTATCTATCCAATTTTTTTTAATTGGGTTAGTGAATTTGCCGTTGATGTAGTTTTTTATTATAATCAAAACTTTAGTTTAACGCGTTTCTTTTAAAATTTCTTCAATTATTTTTTCGATATTGTCAATGTTCTCTTCCCAACTAATAATCCTATATAAATAATCGTCTAAAATGTTTTCGAACTCAATATTATTAAATATATCATACTTATTGACTTTTAAAGTTGATTCTTCTTTCCAATTTAAAGGACCGTATTTGTCTATATCTTTTAAAGCGTAATTTTTATTCAAATAAGGGATTATATCTTTATCTATCTTGATTTCTACACGTTTATATTGAGCATCAAAATCCTTTAACGCACTTTGCCATTTATAAAGCTGGTCTTTAAGTTTCTTGTTTTTGAGTAATTTTAATCTGCCAGATTGTATGAGATCATTTACTGTATTTTCACTTGGTCTAAACTCTCCAGGCTCTAGAACAAAAAACAATAAACTATCTGGGTTGTTTTTTACAATATACGCTTTGGGCTTACCAAAAAGACTCAAAACTTTATAACTAATTTCTTTAGCGGTATTTGATTCTAGTTTTGTGTTCTTTAATAGTTTCTTATTTGCAGAAAACTCATCATGAAGATTTTGAAGTATAGTACTTTCTTCTAAATCTTCCTTTCTGTTCTCATTCCAAGTATTTATTTGTAGAGCAATAAGAATTCCAATAACAACCAAGATAATCTCACCAATAGCATATTTAAAGTACTTGCCCGTTTTGTTTTCAATTAGTAAAGATTGTCTGATATGGCGGAAAAACTTAATCAAATTAAGATTTCTTATAAGCCATGACCTTAATTTCTATTACCAAATCAGGATGCGGTAATTGGTGTACAGCAACTGTTGTTCTGGTTGGACCAGTTTCTTTTTCAAAGAATTCCGCATAAGCTCTGTTATAGTCAGCAAAGTCATTCATATTTACTAAAAATGAGGTAACATCAACCACATCTTTTAAAGTCGCTCCTACTTTAGCCAAATTCTTATCTATACTTTTTAAAACTTCTTGTGTTTGGGTGTAGGCATTTAGCTTTTTAGTGCCCATGTCATCAATAATATCCACTCCGGCAATGCTATTGTCTGGTCTTCGTGAACTTGTACCAGAAACAAATATAAAATTACCGACTTGTTTTACATGTGGATATGCTCCTCGTGGTGTTACAATTTTTTCGCTCATATATTTTTCTTAATGCAATCCTGCAATTTTATCGTCTTCTAAAATGGTATCGGTTTCCTTTATAACTTTATCTAATAGTGTTCTTATATCATCAGTTGATTCAATAATGCCGTCAGCAAGCATGTTAAGAATTGCCTTATCTTGTGCTCTTCCTCTTAACATAGCTTCTCTGTAACCAATATGTTCATTAAAGGTAACTAAACTATATTTTGAAGAATAGTGTTTAGGGAATTCCTTTTCTAAAGCCATTTCAATTTTTCGTTTTTCTTGAAATATGGCTTGCCCTACATGATCTTTCATTTCGTGAAAGTTGTCAACAGCAAGGTCTGCTATTGCGTCTGTATCTTTCTTTCTGGTTTTTTCATATTCAGAAAAAACGTTTTCCCAGTTACCTTGATGCTTTTCTAAAACGGCATCAAATTCTACGACGTCTTCAAATGAGGCATTCATTCCTTGGCCATAAAACGGCACAATAGCATGTGCAGAATCTCCCATCAATAATGTATTACCTTTATAATGCCAAGGCGAGCATTTAATGGTTCCTAAAGGAGCTGTTGGGTTTTCAAAAAAGTCGTCTACTAAATTTGGCATCAATTCTAAAGCATCTGGAAATTCTTTTTCAAAGAATTCAACTACGATTTCTGGTGTTGTGAGATTATTAAAATTGTATTCACCTCCATCGTAGCTCAGAAATAGTGTTACGGTAAAACTACCATCTAAATTTGGTAAAGCAATGACCATAAAGTCACCTCTTGGCCATATATGTAAGGCATTTTTATAGGTTTTATAACTACCGTCTTTATTTGGAAGAATACTTAATTCTTTATACCCATGCGTTAGCCATTGTTGTGAAAAACTAAATAAAAATTTGCGCTCTAAAAAGTAACTTTGTCGTAATGCAGAACCAGCTCCATCTGTTGCTATGATACAATCTGCATCTTCAATAAATTCTGTTTTAGATTTATAATCCTGAAAATGTGCTGTTGTATTTTCAAAATCCACAGACAGACATTTTTTACTAAAGTGAATTTTAACATTTTCGTGTTTTTCGGCTTCATCAAGCAACATTGCGTTTAATCCTTCGCGAGAAATAGAGTTGATATACTCATGTTCTCGTCCGCTATAATTAGATAAAAAGGTGTTTCCTTCTTTATCGTGCAACATACGACCATTCATGGGTATGCATAGTTTTTCTACCTTATCTTCAAGACCGACCATTTTCATGGCTTTATTGCCGCGATCAGAAAATGCTAAATTGATAGATCGTCCCGCTGAGATGTCTGTTTTTCGTAAATCTGGTCGCATTTCGTAAACTGTGACATTGTAACCACGTTGTCCTAGTCGTAATGCTAGTAAACTTCCGCAGAGTCCTGCTCCGATAATTAATATATTTTGTTGTTTGTTACTCATTTAAAATAGCTTTCATTTTTTTAACCATTAGATAAACATCTTTATATGAATTGTATAAAGGCACAGGCGCACATCTAATGACATCGGGATCTCGCCAGTCACTAATTACACCAGCTTCTGTCAGTTTTTGGTGTAAGGACTTGTCAGCGTTTAAAACCTGAATAGATAATTGACAACCACGTTCTTCTGGATCAGATGGTGTGATGATTCGTATGACACCTTCTCCTAAATCTTTTAGCAGGAATTCAAAATAACTTGTTAGTCTTTTTGACTTTTTTAAAAGCTTATCAAAGCCTACTTCATTAAACATATCTAAAGATGCTTTTATGGCTGCCATGGATAGAATTGGTGGATTGCTTAATTGCCATCCTTCTGCTCCTGGTAGGGCGTCAAATTCATGACGCATATTAAAACGTGTTGCTTTATTATGGCTCCACCAACCTGTAAACCGATTTAAGTCTTTATTATATGCATGACGCTCATGTACAAAACAACCTGATAAACTTCCAGGTCCTGAGTTTAAATATTTGTAGGTGCACCACACCGCAAAGTCAGCACCCGAATTATGTAAATCTAAATTGACATTTCCTGCTCCATGAGCACAATCAAATCCAACCATACAACCATAACTATGCCCTAATTCTGCAGTATGTTTTAAGTCGAAGAATTGACCTGTGTAGTAATTGACTCCACCAATCATTATTAAAGCAATTTCATTGCCATGTGCTTCAAGAAGATTTTCTAAATCTTCATATCGTAATAACTCTTCATTTTCTCTTGGTGACCAAAGTAGTAATCCTTCTTTGTCATCATACCCGTGATGGCGTAATTGTGATTCTACAGCGTATTTGTCTGACGGAAAAGCATCACTTTCAATAAGAATCTTATAACGTGTTTTTGTTGGTTGATAAAACGAAGCCATCATAAAATGAAGATTAGCCGTTAACGAATTCATCGTCACGACTTCAATGGGTTTAGCACCTACAAGTTTAGCTGAACTTTCAGTTAAGAATTCGTGATAACCTAACCACGGATTTTTAGCTTCTGTATGACCTTCTACACCAAGATTTGCCCAATCTTCAAGTTCTTGGTTAATATACACTTTAGTAGACTTTGGTTGTAGGCCTAACGAATTTCCACAGAGATAAATGAGCTCATTTCCATTTTTGTCTTTTGGGATATGAAACTGTTGTCTGTAACTTGCTAATTCGTCTAATGTATCTTGTTTTTTGGCGTATTCTAGACCAAGTTTGTAGTCGGACAAAGTGAAGTGTTTTTCGATTTGTAACAAAAATAAGGATTTAAAGCATATGAATAAAGGTGTTTTTTACCCTTAATTATTTTAGTTATCTTAAAAAAAAGAAATTGAAAAATGGGAAAAATAAAAGAATATGATAACGGTGAAGTCACCGTAGGTTGGGAAGCAGACAAATGTATTTATTCGGCAAAATGCGTAAAAAATTTACCAAATGTATTTCAGCCAAATGAACGGCCTTGGATAAAAATTGATGCGTCTTCTACTGATGCATTGGTTGAAACGATTAAAAAATGTCCATCTGGTGCATTGAGTTACAAAATGAATAATACTAAAGTCGACTCTGCAAAATCAAGTGAGATTAAAGTTGAAGTTTTAGAAAATGGACCACTTTTAGTTTATGGAACACTACACGTAACGGATATGAACGGCAACGTAGAAACAAAAAAGAGAACAACAGCATTTTGTCGTTGTGGTGCCTCGCAAAATAAACCATATTGCGATGGAGCGCATGAACAAGCAGAGTTTAGAGGCTAAAAAAGTAAAAGCACTTTAGCTCGTAAGTTAAAGTGCTTTGATATATATAGGCGCCATAAGGCGGAAAATGTAAGCTATACGTTTTGGTCTAATAGACAGACGTGAAACTTACATTATAGTATGCAAAAGTAATGCCAGATTTTTAGTCTTCCAAGGTAATGCTAACATTAGTAAAGTTTAAATTCCAGTTACCATTATCTTTTTTATGATCAATAGCAATTTTAATACCGTTAAAATCTTTATAGTTTTCAAAGGTATTAGATAAAGATGGTTCTGCAGAATTACCTCGTCTATAGGTCCATTCTTTGATTAAGTAGTTGCTATCATAATAAATATCATAAGCATCACCAGGCGTGTAACCTCCTTCATTAGGATAGCTTATGGTTATCATATCTAGTTGATCTTTATTAATTGGTGATTTTGCTTTTTGAGGCTCAGATATTGTGGCAGACCTATCCCAAACTAATTGAAAAGGGACAAACAGCCAAAATTTGTCATTAATAAAAGCTCTGTCTGGTCCAATATGAGTGCTGTCTATTTTGCTTCTTGAGTATTCAATAGATCCTGTGTAATTTGTAAAAACTACCGCATCTTCTTTAGGTTTCCAAACCCAAGATCGACCATCACCTTTAATAGTATCTCTATCTACCTTAAACGTGAACTTCACTTCTGAAACATTTTTCCAATTTTCAAACCCGTGGGCAATTGCTATTTTTTCTGCGATAGTTAATTCTTTTACATCTTCAAATGTTTGTTTTTCTGAGGTTTCAGATTTACAAGCCGAAACCAGCATTAAACAAATCAATCCTAGGTATAATGATTTCATATTAAAAGAAATTTTAATTTTGATGCAAAATTAACCAACGATGGATGACAACACTAATTATTTTAAGGTAAATAAGAATACTTGGAATAAAAAAGTAGCTATACATGTACAGAGTAAGATGTATAATATGGATGCTTTTAGAGCTGGGAAATCTTCATTGATGCCATACGAGTTAAAAGCTTTAGGAGATGTGAACGGAAAATCTCTTTTACATTTACAATGTCATTTTGGTCAGGATACCTTGAGTTGGAGTAGAATGGGAGCCAAAACTGTTGGAGTGGATTTAAGCGACGAAGGTATAAAATTAGCAAAACAACTGAATACTGAACTGAAGCTGAACGCTGAATTTGTGTGTTGTAACGTCTTAGATACTTCACAACATATTAAAGAGAAATTTGATATTGTTTTCACAAGCTATGGAACTATTGGCTGGTTACCAGATTTAAAACCTTGGGCAAAAATGATTTCTGAGCGACTAAAAGAAGGAGGTGTTTTTTATATTGTTGAGTTTCATCCCATATTATGGATGTTTGATTATGCAGATGGTCAACCTATAATGAAGTACCATTATAATCAAGACGAAGTCATATATGACGAATATGAAGGAACCTATGCGGATAATGAATCTAAAATGATTAGTAAAGAATATGGTTGGAATCATGGTTTAAGCGACGTAGTTAATGCACTTATTGAAGCAGGATTGCAGATTGAATACCTTAATGAATACGATGAAAGCCCTTATGATGTTTTTCCGGAATTAATAAAGCAAAAAAACGACATGTATAAGATGAAAGATAAGTTGTTTCCTATGCTGTTTGAAATAAAGGCGTCTAAAAAATAAAAAGCCAATCTTTTAAATTGGCTCTCTGTAATTAATGTTGTTCATCTTTCTTTAAAATATCAGGAAACTTTGCTTTAAACCGATTGAGTCTTGGTATTGAAACATTTCTTATATAACCTTGATTTGGATGACGTTTTTCATAATCCTGATGGTAGTCTTCTGCTACCCAAAATTTTTGAAAAGGGTATATTTCTGCCGCTATTTTGGCATCTAATTCTTTAGCCAAGGCTGCTTTTTTAACTTCAATAATCTTTTTCTGTTCATCATTTTGATAGAAAATAATTGATCTATACTGAGAACCTCGATCTGGACCTTGTCCATTGACTTGTGTTGGGTTTTGAGAACCAAAGTACACATCGACCAAGGTTGCGAAACTCACAACTTCAGGGTCGTATATGACTTCTACTGCTTCTGCATGGCGAGTTCTACCTGTGTTACTTTGCTCGTAGGTTGGATTTTCAGTAAATCCACCAGAATAACCACTTATAACTTGGTCTACACCTTTAACGCTTTCGTAGATAGCCTCAACGCACCAGAAACATCCACTTGCAAAATAGGCTCTTGCCTTGCCGTCTTGTAACGGAACCTCAATTGGCTCGGCATTTATTACTTCTTGTTGTTTTGGGTTTTCCTGTGCTTGATTGTGGCAGCTAAATAACAAGCTAAGGCTTAAAATGTAAAGTAAATTTTTCATAATGTAATGTTTCTTCTTCTATAGACGCACAAAATTACAATTCCTTAAAGTGAATTATTTTAAAATTATATTAAATAAAAAAACCTTCACTACTAGTGAAGGCTTTTAAATATGTTTAGAGTCTAGTTTATTTGCTTAGTTTGGCAAATAACTTATCCATTTTTGCTTTTTCTTCTTCTGCTAATGCAGCGTCAACTAAAATACGTCCACTATGTTCATCCGTAATTACTTTTTTACGAGAAGCAATCTCAACTTGCACTTGCGGAGGAATTGTAAAGAAAGAACCACCAGAAGCACCACGTTCAATTGGTACAACAGCTAAACCATTCTTTACGTTATTTCTTATTCTGTGATATGCATTTACTAAACGCTCATCAATTTTCTTTTGATAATCTGCAGATTTACCAAGAAGTGCCTCTTCTTCTTTTTCAGTTTCCTTAAGAATCTCATTCAGTTCACCTTTCTTATGCTTAAGGTGTGCCTGACGATCTTTTAAACGCTCTTTAGTTTCTGAAATAACTTCTTTTTTCTGCTCAATCTGAACTTCAAATTCTTTGATGTGCTTTTCAGCCAATTGAATTTCTAATTCTTGAAACTCAATTTCCTTAGTCAATGAGTTGTATTCTCTGTTATTTCTAACATTGTTTTGTTGCTCACTGTATTTTTTGATTAAGGCTTTTGCTTCTTCAATGAGATTCTTTTTGCCTTTAATCTCATCATCAATAATAGCTAAGCTATCATTAAGTTTGTCCATTCTTTTGTTAAGTCCTTCAACTTCGTCTTCTAAATCTCTAACTTCTAAAGGAAGCTCACCTCTGACATTTCTTATTTCGTCTACTCTTGAGTCAATTAATTGTAAATCATATAGTGCTCTTAATCGCTCTTCAACAGAAACTTCAGCTTTTTTTGCCATAATTATAAATACTTTACCGGATTTGTATTTGTCTTTGATAAAATGATTGCAAAATTAGTAATTTTTTTTGAGAGATAGTCTACTAAAAACGATTTTGTGAACTGTTCACTTTCATAATGACCAATATCTGCTAAAATGATTTGATTTTCGGCACTGAAAAAATCATGATATTTTAGGTCTGCCGTTACTAACAAATCGGCATTCGCTTTCTTGGCCGCAGAAATTGCAAAACTACCAGAGCCTCCTAAAACTGCGATTCGTTTTATGGGTTTTTCTAATAGTTTGGAATGTCTAACGCAACTAGCATTCATTTTAGTTTTTATATAGTCTAAACAAGAAGTTGCATCCATAGGTTCGTCTAATTCACCAATCATTCCCATACCAATATGCTGATTGTTATTTTCTAAAGTTGTTATCTCGTAAGCTACTTCTTCATATGGATGTGATTTAAACAAAGCTTTTAATACTTTTGATTCTAAATGCTTTTTAAAAGTAACTGATATTGCAGTTTCATTTTCTGTATGTAAGTGTCCTTTTTGTCCAATAACTGGGTTAGAATCTTCATTACCTAAATACGTACCTTCTCCATCTACATTGAAACTACAAGATTCGTAATTTCCAATACTACCAGCACCGGCATTAAACAAACTCCGCCTCAAGGTTTCAGCATTGTCTTTAGGTACATGGGTTTGTAACTTCTTTATTGTACCTGATTGCGGAATAAGAATTTGCTTGTTTTTTAATCCTAAATGATCGCAGATAATTGAATTAACACCCTCAATAGCATTATCTAAAGCTGTGTGAATAGAAAAAATTGCGATATTATTTTGAATTGCTTTTATAACAACACGCTCAACATATGTATTACCATTTAATTTTTTAAGTCCTTTAAAAATAATAGGATGAAAACTAACCACAAGATTGCAGTTATTATCCAAAGCTTCATCAATTACCGACTCTAAAGTGTCTAGCGTTACGAGGATTCCAGAAACTGATTGATCTCTGTCTCCTACCAAAAGGCCTACATTATCAAAGTCTTCGGCATATGCTAGTGGTGCTAGTTCTTGCAAGTGATTAATTACATCTTGTACTATCATAAGTGCTTATTTGTTTCAAAAATAATATATTTTCGTAGTCATGAAGTTGATCCGTATCATATTATTCCCAATTACACCTATTTATTTTCTGGTGACTTGGTTGCGAAATTGGTTGTATGATGTTGGACTAAAAACTTCAAAATCTTTCGACTTTCCTGTTATCTGTGTGGGTAATTTAAGTACCGGAGGAACGGGAAAATCTCCAATGATAGAATATCTTATAAGATTATTAAAAGATAGTAAATCTGTCGCAACCTTAAGCAGAGGTTATAAACGACATACTGAAGGATTTATTTTAGCAGATGATACGGCATCAGCAGAAAGTTTAGGTGATGAACCTTTTCAATTTTATACTAAGTTTGAAGGCATTAAAGTTGCTGTTGATACCAATAGACAAAATGGTATTAAGATGCTCAGGACTTTAGAGGATAAGCCTGAAGTCATTTTACTTGATGATGCCTATCAGCATAGAAAAGTAAAAGCTGGTTTTAATATACTGTTAACCGCATATAATCAACTGTTTTGTAACGACATTGTATTACCTACAGGTAATTTAAGAGAGCCTAGAAGTGGAGCAAAACGCGCACATGCTATTGTGGTTACAAAGTGTCCTGAGAATCTGAAAGCAGAAGAAAAAGAGAATATTATCAAACGATTAAGAATAAGAGATACACAACAAGTTTACTTTAGTACTATTGATTATTCCGAAATCGTAAAATCACTAAAAAAAGAATTAGAATTAAAGAGTTTACCAAGATTTACCTTGGTTACTGGTATTGCAAATGCAAAACCTATGGTGAATTATTTGAGTAGTTTAGGATTAAAATTCGATCATTTAGAATTTCCTGATCATTATAGTTTTAAATCATCAGATGTTGAAATTTTCAAATCGAAAACTTTGATTTTAACTACAGAAAAAGATTATGTAAGATTATCTGTAAATGAAGATTTGAAAGAGAAACTATATTATTTACCTATTAAAATAATATTAGACAAAGAGGCTGAGTTTAAAGCTATGATTGAGAATTTTGTGGCTTAAAAGAAACTAGACACTACTTTCTCTCCAGATAATACTGTAAACAGTTTCTTTTCAAAATCTTCTTGCTTAAACGGTTTAGAGATAATATCATTAAAACCAGCTTCACCAAATTCCTGCATTTTATCTTCTAAAGTAACCGCAGTTAAAGCAAAAATTGGCATTTCCTTATTAAACGTTCTGATGATTTTGGTAGCTTCTAGTCCACTGATACCAGGCATATGAATATCCATAAGCACTATGTCATAGTTAACAGCTTTTACCTGTTCTACAGCATCTTCACCATTATCTACCACATCACAATAAAGACCCATTTTATTCAAGATCTTTTTAGTAATCATCTGGTTAATCTTGTTGTCTTCTACAACTAAGATTTTTACATTGTTTAAATCCAAATCTTCCATCTTATTAGATTTTTTAACTTCTACTACTTTTGGTTGTATTTGTGCTTTAGCATATTCTAAAGGAATTTCGAAGAAGAATGTAGTGCCTTTGCCGAGCTCACTCTTTAAGTAAATTTTACCTCCTAGAATTTGAATAAGTCCTTTTACAATTGATAAACCAAGGCCTGTTCCTCCATACTTTCTATTAATTTGTACGGAGCCCTGAGAGAAACTCTCAAACATGTGGTCTTGTTTTTCTTTTGTAATTCCAATACCATTATCTTCAATTTCAAAACGAAGCCTGTACAATTTGTCTTTCTGATCAATTTTGTAAGCTCTTACCCAGATGTCTCCGTCTTTTGTGAATTTAATAGCATTACCGAGTAGGTTAATTAAGATTTGGGAAATCTTTAACTGGTCACCATTGAAATTTTCTGGTAAACCATCTTCATAGTCAAAATGTAATTTAGTACTATTATCCTTTGCAGAATTACCGAGTGCAGAAACTACATTTTCTATTTTGTGTTTAAGGTTAAATACTTCAGGGTCTAGTTCAACTTTATTAGCTTCTATTTTATTGATCTGTAGGATATCATTAATAAAAGTTAATAAATAGTCGCCTGAAAATTTTAATGATTTTAAATGCGCTATTTGATGTTCTTTTGGATCTTCATCTAACAACATATTAGTTAATCCTGTAACAGCATAAAGTGGTGTTCTTAATTCGTGAGTCACTGTAGATAAGAAATTAGCTTTTGTTTTAGAGGCTAATTCTGCTTTCTCTTTTGCAACAATAAGTTCATCATTTTTTTTATGAAGCATATTGTTGGTTTTAAGTCTAATATTGTTGTTTTTGTATAGGGATAGAGTCAGTAGAGATAAAATTGTAATTAATGCAATGCTTAGTATTGTTGTAATTCTTGTAAAATTACTCTCTTTACTTAGTTCATCCATTTGATTTTTTAACTGGGCATTTTCAGCATCTTTATATTCATTTATAGATTGATTGGAGATACCTGTTACCAGATTTTCTCTTTTGATATTTAAAAGTGAATCTGAAAGATGCATATGATTTTTTACATATAAATAAGAGTTTTTAAAGTCTCCTTTCTCTTTATATACATCGCTTAAAATTAAATAGGCTCCATTAATGATTTCAGGTAAATTATAGAATTCTGCTATAGATAAACCTTCTTTGGCTTGAGATAGCGCTATGTTATTATTTCCTAAGGCACTTGATACCTTACTGTTTTCTATTAATGCGCTACTTAAAAGCCTTCTCTGATTGTATTTCTTAGAAATTATAATGGTTTGCTCTAATTGTGCTTTAGCATCCTCATAACGTTGTAGTTGAATAAGAGCTTTTGCCTCGTTTAGTGTAACTTCAGAGATGTATTCCTCTAAGTCTTCTTGTTCATAAAGACTTTTAGACGATTTAAAATAATCTAGTGCACTTTCATAATCTTCTCTGGTACTCAACATTACTCCTTTAATGTTGTAGGTAACAGCTAAATTCTGGTAGTCGTCATTTTCTCGTTGAATTTTTATTGCAGTAGCAATCGATATATTAGCTTGATCCTGTTTGTTTACAAGAAATTGAACTTTAGCTATTTTTGTATGGATTATTCCTTGACTAGTTTTATCATCAATTTTTTCAGCAATAGCCAGAGCTTTATCAAGGTTGTCTTTAGCATTATAATAGTCGCCACGATCGCTTTCAAGCTTTGCTTCAACGATGTGATTTTCTAGGCGTAATGAGAGTACATCCTTATCTTCCTCTAGTGGTTGTTGAGCGACAATTAGAGTGCAAAAACTAGCTAAAAAAACAAATATGTAATATTTGATTCGGGACATTTCAGCGAACTTAATTTAAACAAATATAATTATTTATTCGACAAAAGTGCTTTTTTATCCGATAAATTGCAAATTAATTCTAAAATTCTTGAGCTATATCCAGTTTCATTATCGTACCAACCGACAATTTTTACCATGTTTCCGATAACGGAAGTCATCAAAGAATCAAACACACAAGAGTGTGGGTTACCTACAATATCTATAGAAACAATAGGGTCTTTAGTATATTCTAATATGCCTCTTAAATCAGTCGAGGCTGCTTTTTCAAAAATTGAATTCACCTCTTGTATTGTAGTATGTTGTTCTATATTAATGGTAATATCTGTTAATGAGCCATTAGCAACAGGAACTCTAATACCACATCCACCAATAACATCTGAAATATCTGGAAATATTTTTGTTAAAGCCTTAGCAGCACCTGTTGTTGTAGGGACTATTGATTGACCAGCAGCTCTTGCGCGCCTTAAGTCATTATGTGGTTGATCATGCAAACTTTGGTCTGTCGTATAAGAATGAATCGTGGTGATATAAGCTTGTTTTATACCAAAATGCTCTTTTATTAGCGCAATCATTGGTGCAGCATTATTGGTGGTACAAGATGCGTTGGAAATTATTGACTCAGTACCGTCAATAACATGGTCATTAACACCTAGTACTATGGTTTTAATGCTGTCTTCCGTTGATGGTACAGATAGGATTACTTGTTTTGCACCATTATCTATATGGTATTGTAATTCTGCTCTAGATTTAAACTTACCAGTAGATTCAATTACAAAATCGGGTTTGCAATGTGACCAATTTATGTCTTTTGGGTGAGCTTTATTGTAAAGCGGTATTGATATACCGTTTACAATTAGATGGCCATTATTGTGAGAAACCGCTTCATCTAAGACGCCATGGATACTATCGTATTTTAATAAATGACTAAGCGTTTTAGCATTTGCTAAATCATTAATTGCTATAACTTGTATTTGAGGATGTTGGAGTGCAAGTCTAAAAACACGACGACCAATTCTGCCAAAACCATTAATGGCGATTGTAATCATTAGTTAATATGCTTTTGAGCTTTGTAAGAAGATCTTACAAGAGCACTACTTTCTACGTGTCTAAATCCTAAATCGAGACCAATTTCTTCATATTCTTTAAACTCATCAGGATTTATAAATCGTTTTACTGGTAAATGTTTTTTACTAGGCTGTAAATATTGTCCAATAGTTACAACGTCAACATCATTTTCTCTAAGATCATGCAGTGTTTGTATGACTTCTTCTCTCGCTTCCCCAAGACCTAGCATTATGCCAGACTTAGTTCTACGCTGACCTTGTTGCTTTAAATATTTTAATACTTCCATGCTTCGCTCATACTTAGCTTGTATACGTACTTCACGGGTTAATCGTCTTACAGTTTCGATATTATGAGAGACAACTTCTGGCGCGACTTCAATAATACGATCGATGTGTTTTTCAATGCCTTGAAAATCTGGTATCAGTGTTTCTAAAGTAGTTTCTGGGTTCATTCGCCTTACAGCTTTCACTGTTTCTGCCCACATAATACTACCCATATCCTTTAAATCATCTCTATCTACACTCGTTAAAACGGCATGTTTAATTTGCATTATTTTTATTGAACGTGCTACTTTTTCTGGTTCATCCCAATCTACATCTTCCGGTCGACCTGTTTTTACACCACAAAATCCACAAGAACGTGTACAGACATTACCAAGAATCATAAAAGTCGCGGTACCTTCACCCCAACATTCTCCCATATTAGGACAACTTCCAGATGTACAAATAGTATTAAGTTTATACTTATCTACAAGACTTCTTAGTTCGGTGTATTTTTTTCCTGTCGGCAGTTTAACACGTAGCCATTTAGGCTTACGTTCTGGTAATATATTTGAAGCAACTTTTGTTTCCATAAATTTTCTATTTCAGGAAGCAAAGATACGAAGTAAAAAATTAAAATTACTTAAAGTAATGTTAGATACCATAAGCTAAAACCAATTAAAAATACAATACCCAGCCATGATAATATATGGAGTTTTAATGAAGGTCTCCAATCTTTTGGAGTGTGCTTGCTGCATATCAATTTATAATTGATAATAGCATAGAAAGGTGCTGTAATAAATGATAAAATTGTAGCTATTTTAA
This sequence comes from Winogradskyella sp., assembly GCF_965656915.1. Classification (GTDB taxonomy): domain Bacteria; phylum Bacteroidota; class Bacteroidia; order Flavobacteriales; family Flavobacteriaceae; genus Winogradskyella. The sequence goes on from NZ_CBFHMI010000005.1 coordinate 81,004, forward strand.
TGAGTAATCCCATTTCTGACGCAAAAGCAAAAAAGATAATTAGTGTACCAATGGTTAACAATAAGATCCAGAATAGATAACTTTTTTTAAATGATGTATTGCTCAGTAATTCAACACTTTTTGACATTGCTCTTGGTGACGCGTCTAAAGTGGTTATTGTTGTACTAAACATGGTGGTAAAAGCAGCTATACCTATAATAATATAGGCCCAGCTTCCCAGGCTTTTTGTATACAAATCTATAAGCTGATTAGAAAAGACTGAAGCTTTATCACTAAATGTTTCACCAGAATTATACATTACGAAGTATCCTAAACATAAAAATGAAATTCCTAATACAATAGCACCTAAATAACCAATGTTAAAATCTAATAATGCTGTTTTTGGTGTAAACGATTTTTCGTTTTTTTTCTTTTCAATAGTCCAGATGGAGTGCCAAACGCCAATATCTAAAGGGGCTGGCATCCAACCCATAAAAGCAATTAAAAAGGCTATCTCTATTGAATTTTCAGGCCAAATTTGAGTGAATGAAAGGTTTGATTCAAATTCCGTAAAAGCAAAGTAAACCGCTAATATGGTGCTTATTGTAAGCACTATGATTATTACTTTTATGAGTTTGTCTAAAGTGTTGTATTTACCAAGAAAAAGAATGAGCAAGCATATTATTAATATGATTACGGTCCATATCTCAACACTGCTAATAACTTCAAAACCAAAATTTAAAAAGCTTATGTCTCCAAATAGTGAATTTGCCAAACCAGCAGTAACTATGGTAACAGCAGTTTGTATAGTAAACATTGTGGCAAGATTTAGAACAAAGTAGATGCCCAAAACACTTTTACCAAGTTTATTATAACCCTCTAAAAGACTTTCACCTGTAGCAGATGCATAACGAGGACCAAATTGAAAGAATGGATATTTAAATAAAGTAACTAATAGTAGTGGCCAAAGTAAGCCTAAGCCAAAATCTGCACCTGCTCTAGTAGATTGTACCAAATGAGATACACCTATTGCAGCACCTGCAAAAAGTAATCCTGGTCCTAATTTTTTTAAGTTAGAAAGATTCATTTTTTAGTAATAATTGTTTTAGTAATAATTGCGGCGAGTAATTTTTTAGCCCTAAGTAATTTCACTTTTACGTTATTGATAGGCTCATTAAGCTCTTCTGAAATTTCTTTATAACTTAATTCTTGAAAAAATCTTAGATTAATTATCTCCTGATAATGAGGTTTTAGTTTTTTAATATCTCTTAAAAGCTTTGCTAGATTTTGTTCAGTAATAATTGTATCTTCAGGAGTAGGTGAATCATCAATGATTTCAAAGTAATTTTCTTCGTTATCTTTTGATGTGTTTCTTATTGATTTCTTCCGCTTTCTAACTAAATCAATATGAATATTCTTGGAAATTGTAATGAGCCAAGTTTTAAATTTATAATCTTCCTTGTAAGTATCTATTTTATCAAAAGCTTTAGAAAATGTCTGTATTGTAATGTCTTCAGCGTCATTTTCATTTTCTGTTCGCTTTAATTGAAACGCATAAACATCATTCCAAAACGTATCTAAAAGAGTATTAAATGCTATTTGGTCATTCTTTTTGGCTTTTTGAATTACATCTTTTATTTCCAATGTTTGGGCTTAGATAACAAATTAGCAATAAAGATACTTAATTGTATAGGAATTAAAAATAATTCTAAAATGGGTCCTAATAGAATAAGATCTCTTTCATCTAGTTGTTTGGCAAAAAAACCAAGACACAAGAGTTGAATGATAAATCTTATGCTAATTAGAATAATAACCGAAAGCCATGGATAACCTATTAATAGTAAGATACTTAAAAGAAACCAAAACATTAATTGTGAAAAATAGAATAAGCCCAATAGAAACTTATGTTTCCATTGGTAATATTTAGCTGTACTGATGTGTCGTCTTTTTTGTAAAAACCAATCTTTAAACGATTCTTTAGGCTTTGAAATAGTAAAACTATCCTTAGTATAACATGCAGCAGTATTAATATTAGTTGCGACTTTATTAATAAATAAATCATCATCACCAGATTTTAAATGCATATGATTTTGAAAACCAGCATTATTAAAAAAAAGCTCCTTTCTGTAAGCCATATTTCTGCCCACTCCCATATAAGGAATGCCTAAATTGGCAAAAGAGAAATATTGTATGGCGGTCATCAATGTTTCAAAGCGAATGAGTTTATTTAAAAACGATAATGATTTTTTCTCATAAGCTCCATATCCTAACACAATAGATTTTTTGTTAGAAAAATTACTACAAATGTGTGTTAGCCACTTGTTAGAATACGGTTTACAATCTGCATCGGTAAACACCAAAAAGTCATTTGATGACGCTTTAATCCCTAAGGTTAGTGCATATTTCTTATTTCCCCAAAACGTTTCAATTGTTTTTACATCAACAAGTTTAACGTTCTTATGTTGAGCTGCAAATGTTTTCATAACATCTAAAGTGTCATCATAAGAACTATCATTAACCAAAACGACTTCAAAGTTTGGGTAGTCTTGATTTAGTATTAATGGAAGATTTATTTTTAAATTTTCAGATTCGTTCTTGGCACAAATAATTACAGATACAGAAATACTTTTCTTTAATCTAAAATCTGCACGTTTAAGAGCAAATGAAAACAAAAAACTAAGATAATAGAGAGTTTGAATACTAACAACTGCTATAAAAGCAAAAAATAGTATCGATTGTAAAGACATTAAAACTTATGAATGTTGAGGTTCGTTACAGTTTTCGAACTGATCAGGAGTCTTACCACAAAACCCACAGGCTTCACCTTCTTGATTAAGCATAGGGTTTTGACTAGCGCATGTGCCAGCAAATTTACCATCTTTTTTAGCCCAGATTTTAATGGCTATACCTGCTATTGCCAATGCTAATAATCCTAATGTTAATAGTAAAAGTTTCATTTAATGTTTAAATTTACTGCAAAGATAATGCTTTTACTTTTATTCTAGCCTCTTCTATTTGTGTGACTTAACTCTCTGATGTTGTGTCTTATAATTATTACTAACTAATTAATTTATCAATTATGAAAAAATTATTCGCAGAGTTCTTCGGAGCGTTTTGGCTTGTTTTTGGTGGTTGTGGTAGTGCAATTTTTGCTGCTGGAATCCCAGATTTAGGTATCGGATTTGTAGGTGTGGCATTAGTATTTGGTCTTACTGTATTAACAATGGTATATGCCGTGGGTCACATTTCTGGAGGACACTTTAATCCTGCTGTATCATTAGGGCTTTGGACTGGTGGTGCATTTAAAAGCAAAGACTTAGCGGGTTATATGATAGCTCAAGTTATCGGAGCTATTGTTGTCGCAGGTGTTTTGTATGTAATTATTTCAGGGAAATCTGGATTTGATGGAGTAGGAGGTTTTGCTGCAAATGGATATGGGGAATTATCTCCAGACGGTTAAGTAATAATGTCAGCTTTAATAGCTTAATTTGTATTAACTGCTTTTTTCCTCTTAGTAATTTTGGTAGCACTAATGCCAAAGCGCCAAAAGGATTTGCTCCAATTGCAATTGGATTGGCTCTAACTTTAATTCATTTAATAAGTATTCCAATGACCAACACTTCTGTTAATCCAGCAAGATCGTTAAGTCAGGCTTTTTTTGCTGAAGGCGCGTACATGTCTCAGGTATGGTTATTTTGGGTTGCACCAATAGCTGGTGCCGTAGTTGGTGGATTCATTCATAAAACATTATTTTCTAAAAGTTGAATTTAGATTAATAAAAAAAGAGGTGCATTTTATTTATGTGCCTCTTTTTTTTATTTTTTGATAAGAGAATTACTATTAATCTTTTAGAGATATTTCAGCAACGGCCGCATTATTCTGATTAATTGAATCACCTTTTGTACTAATTTTAATACTTAGCGCTAATGCATCTTCTACATATGGTATCTGCTTTAACTTACGGTTAGATTCATCTAATATTCCAAGGTTAACCATTCTATCTTGCATTTCTGCCCAGATCTCGTAATGTTGTTCTTTTGGTAATTTAGGTAAAGTAATTACATCTATCATCGATGTTTTCTCTACTGGATTAATATAAGCTACTGTTTTTAGATTCTTTGCACGTTCATTACCATTTATAACATACTTTTTAGCATCAGGATCGTTTAACTTCATTAATTCTCTAGAAAGTTCTTCTAGTTTAGAATTATTGTTGTCTATATCACTCCTCAAATCAAATATTTCTTCTACTACAACATTATTTTCGTCTACTAAATTTTGATTTTTCTGATATAAAAAGAATGTAGATACCGCAAATAGAACTGCTGCTGCCGTGGCTGCGTAGCTATACCAAGAAATACGTTTATTTTGTACTAGTTGTATTACCTTAGTTTCATTGTTATCTTCTAAAGATTCTAAAATATCTTGTAAAATATTATTTGGAACATCTACTGCACCTGCCTTAGCGATAATTTCTAAATTATCTTGCAGTTTTTCATAAGCAGAAGCAACTTCTGGATAGTTGTCGATAAAATATTCAACCTCTTTAGATTCTTTCATAGAAGTTTCACCTACCAAATATTTGTTGAGTAGGTTAGAAGTTAAAAAGCTATGTAATTTAATTTCCATCTTAATTCTTTTTATGGATCATAAACTTTCTTAAGTTCCCTTAATCCAATTTTTAATCTAGATTTAATTGTACCAAGCGGAATTCCTAATTCATCACTTGCTTCCTGTTGTGTCATACCCTCAAAAAACAGGGTTTCCAAAACAATTTTGTACTTTTCCTCTAGTCGTCCAACATGCTCTCTAATATCCATGACATCCTGGTTTAAATTGATTGTTGGTAATATATATACGTTAGAAGTTTCAATTTGGACTTCTTTTCTATATCTATTATTAAAACTTCTTAATTTATCTATTGCCGTATTTCTGGCAATTCTAAATAACCAGGTAAATAATTTGGCTTTATCCGGATCGTATTTTGAAGCATTTTTCCATACCTTAACAAAGGTTTCTTGCAATGCATCTTCTGCAATTTCTTCATTAATAGTAATTTTTAAAATAACACCATATAAACTGTTAGAATAGTTTTCATAGAGCAGATTCAACGCACGTTTATCTCCTTTCTGTAATAAATCAATTATTTTCTTTTCGGTTGGTGTTATACTCAAAATGGTAAAATCTGATTTTTTTGATTTTTAAAACATCCAAAATGGATTTGTATTCGTAAATATAATTAAATACACTCTAAGCGGTGAATAAGATATACTTTTAGAATGATTTTATCTTCATAAGAGGTTGATTAATAGCATTTTCAAATAGAAATTATTCTAAATTCAAAAGTCGCAATGTAAATTGCGGCTTTTGTTTTTTTAAATAATATTTACTTCTGTTTCAATCTCTATGTTGAATAATCGTTTAATAGTCTTTTTTATTAGTAAAGCTAATTGATATATATCTTCTCCTTTTGCATTTCCATAATTAACTAACACTAAAGCTTGTTTATTGTGTACGCCATAGTCTCCAAATCGCTTTCCTTTAAAACCAGCCTTTTCTATAAGCCAACCGGCAGGAACTTTTACTTCTTTCTCTGAAATTTTATAGCTAGGTATTTCAGGGAAGTTTTGCCGAAGATCTTTGAACTGATCTACTGAAATAATTGGATTTTTAAAAAAACTTCCACTATTACCAATTTCTTTTGGGTCTGGTAATTTGTTTTGTCTTATGGCAATAACAGCATTAGAAATGTCTTGAATGGTAGGTTCTTTGATATTGCACTTTTCTAATTCTTGCTTAATGGCACCATAATCTAGATGCAATTTATGATTAGATTTAGTTAGTTTAAGATTAACACTGGTAATTATGTATTGGCCTTTTAATTGTTGCTTGAATATAGATTCTCTGTAATCAAATTTGCATTCGGTTTTATCAAAAACCCGAGTAGTCTGATCCTTAATATTTATGGTTTCACAACTCACAAAAACATCTTTTAACTCAACACCGTATGCTCCAATATTCTGAATAGGTGCGGTACCTGTATTCCCTGGTATGAGGGACAAGTTTTCTATACCACCAAAGTTTTTATTAAGACACCATATTACAAAATCATGCCAATTTTCACCAGCCATTGCTTTGACAGTTACTGTGTCTTCGGTTTCTTCTAAAATGTCAATGCCTTTTAGGTTTAAGTGAAGAACTAATGCCTTAATATCCTTGGTCAGTAGCATGTTACTGCCGCCTCCCAAAAAAAACAACGGTTGCTCTTTATGTTCTTTTAATACTAATTTTAAGGTCTCAGTTGAAGTCACATTAAAGTAAGAACTTGCATTTACATCAATGCCGAAAGTATTAAATGATTTCAATGAAACATTATGGGCTATCATTTCAGTCTTTATATACTTTAAGTGCTTCTGCCAAAACATTTACGGCAATTCTTAAACTGTTTTCGTTTAGAACATACGCAATTCTGATTTGGTTTAACCCTACTCCTGGAGTAGAATAGAAACCGGCAGCTGGTGCCACCATTACTGTATTGTTTTTGTAATCAAAGGATTCCAATAGCCATTTTGCAAAATCATCAGAATTCTTTATCGGTAATTCTGCGATACAATAAAACGCTCCATTGGGCTTAGCAACTTTTACACCAGGTATTTTTTCTAATTCTTCAATTAAGGTATCTCTTCGTTTAACGTATTCTTCTATAACATCGTCAAAATAGCTTTGAGGAGTTTCTAAGGCCGCTTCACTTGCTATTTGTGCTAAAGTCGGCGGGCTTAACCTTACCTGAGCAAATTTTAGTGCAGTTTTAATGACGTCTTTGTTTTTTGATACTAAATAACCTATACGTGCACCGCACATACTGTATCTTTTCGATACAGAATCAATGACAATGGCGTGTTCTTCTAGTCCAGGTTCCTGTAGAATCGAATAATGGGAAATACCATCATAAACAAACTCTCTGTAAACTTCGTCTGCAATTAAGAATAAGTCATGCTTTTTTACAATAGAAGCTAATTTTTTAATTTCTTCTTTAGAATATAAGTAGCCTGTAGGATTACCAGGATTACAAATTAATATGGCTTTTGTTTTTGGTGTAATTAATTTTTCAAACTCTTCAATTGGAGGCAAAGCGAAGTTATTTTCAATTTTAGAAATTACAGGAACTACATTTACGCTCGACGCTATTGAAAACCCATTATAGTTGGCATAAAAAGGTTCTGGTATAATAATTTCGTCATCTTCATCCATTATACTTCCAAAAGCAAAAAGTAGGGCTTCACTACCACCAGTAGTAACAATAATGTTGTCATGCGTTACATTTATGGAATTGCGTTTATAATATTCGGCAATCTTAATTCTGTAATTTTCAGAGCCTTCAGATCTAGAGTAAGCTAAGATATCTAAAGAATGCACTTTTACAGCATCTAAAGCTATTGTTGGAGTTTTAATATCAGGTTGCCCTATGTTAAGATAATAAACAGTTTTGCCTTTTTTGTTCGCTTCTTCTGCGTATGGCACCAATTTTCTAATCGGTGACTCAGGCATATTTAATCCTTTTTTTGATATCCTTGGCATGAAAATGATTTTAGAGTGCTAAGTTCTGAAAATTCTTATAGGTTATTAAAAAAATTACTCTTAAAATATCGTAAAAGATAAAGATTTGTAACTTGATGTAAAATGATCTAGGTAGTGAATTCATATTTTAAATATATTCTGCCACTATTCATCACCTTAAATCTTTGTTTTACCTATGCTCAAAGTGATTTTATTTTAAAGGACGACGTTAGTGATAAAATTAAGTTTGACTTTGCCAGTAACTTAATAATTATCCCTCTGGAAATTAATGGAGTTACGCTCTCATTCGTACTAGATTCTAGTGTAAGTAAACCAATTTTATTTAATTTATCTCAAGGTGATTCTCTTGATTTAAGGAATACGGAGACTTTTTATCTTCACGGTCTTGGTGCAGATGGTAGGCTAAAAGCATTAAAATCTAGTTATAATAGAATTAAAGTGGGCGATGCCGTAAGCACTAATAAAGACGTATATGTAGTTTTTGACAGTTCAATTAATTTTACACCACGACTTGGTATTGTCATCCACGGCATTATCGGCTATGATATTTTTAAGGATTTTGTGGTTGAGATAAATTACAACTCAAAATATTTAAGATTACACAAATCAGAAAGCTATAAACCAAAGTCATCTAAACGATGGAAATCGTTGCCTCTTAACATCTACAAAAAGAAACCATATGTAAACGCAAAAGTTAAAATTAAAAACTCAGAAACAGATGTTAAGTTGTTAATAGATACAAGGAGTAGTGATGCGTTATGGCTATTTGAAGATTTAGAAAATGGAATAACACCTATTAAAGAGTTATTCTTTGATGATTATTTAGGTAAAGGATTAAGTGGTTCTGTGTATGGAAAGCGATCTAAAGTTAAGAGTTTTCAGCTGAGTGATTTTATTTTAAATGATGTTAATGTTGCTTTTCCTGATTCCTCAACTATTAATCGTGCAAAATTATACAAAGACCGAAGTGGAAGTCTTGGTGGTGGTATTCTTAAACGGTTTAATTTTTTTTTTCGATTATGAGAATAAAAAAATTCATTTTAGAAAGAATAGTTATTTCAATAATCCTTTTACTTATAATAATAGTGGTATAGTAATAGAACATAATGGCTCAATGTTTATTAGGGAGCAAATAAAAGTCACAGACTACGATAATTATAGTGCTAAAAATAATTACAACGCTATACAGATTGATTACTCTATAAATTACAGAACCTTAATTAAACCTGCATACAAAATAGTAGAATTAAGATCGTCGTCTAATGCAAAAAAGATAGGTCTTTTGGTAGGAGATATTCTTTTAAAGATTAATGGTAAGCCAGCTTATGATTATAAATTACCTGAATTAAATAGTATCTTACATGACGAAACAGGTAAGACCATCCGATTGAGAATAGAACGGAATGGAGTGGAGATGTTGTTTAAATTTAAATTAGATGATGCTTTTAAAAAAGATGAGCCCTCAAATTGAGAGCTCATTGTTTATTTATGTAAAGTAGATATTTTATTGTTCTACCATACTTTTACTTTTCTTTTCTAAAACACTAGTTTTATTTGGGTCAACAACCTGCCCTTTTATTTTTAAAGCAACAGTTGGCGTTTCTGCGTTAGAGTAAACAGTAATTGTCTTTCTAATTGGGTTTACCCTTTTAGTATCATATTTTACCTTTATCTCGCCAGTTTCACCAGGCATAACCGGTTTTTTAGGCCAAGCTGGTACAGTACATCCACACGTAGACTTTACATTAGAAATAACTAAAGGAGCATCTCCTGTGTTGGTGAATTCAAAAATTCTAACTCCGTCAGAACCTTTTTCAATTGTTCCGTAATCAATAACATCAGTTTTAAATTCAATCTTAGCAACCTTTTCCTGAGCGCTAATACCCAGACTCATAACTGCTATAAATAAAATTGTAATTACATTTTTCATCATTCTAATTTTAAATTGATAATATAAAACTACTTACTTTTTTAGTCTCATCAAAATTATTTAGACGTAATACATCTATTTAACAGAATTAACTGTAATTAGAACATATTAATTACCTAATAATTTTTCAAAAAAATAAATATAAGTACTTTTGTCAGTTACTTAGCAAAAACAATACCAAAATATGGAAATCCCATCAAAATATAACGCATTGTCAGTAGAGCGTAAGTGGTATGACTACTGGATGAAGCATAATTATTTTCATTCTACACCAGACCATAGAGAGCCTTACACTATTGTAATTCCTCCACCAAATGTTACAGGTGTTTTGCATATGGGACATATGTTGAATAATACTATTCAAGATATTTTAGTAAGACGAGCCAGATTAATGGGTAAAAATGCGTGTTGGGTACCTGGTACAGATCACGCATCCATTGCAACTGAAGCCAAGGTGGTAGCTAAGTTAAAAGAGCAAGGTATAGATAAAAACGACTTATCTAGAGAAGAGTTTTTAAAGCATGCGTGGGAATGGACAGAAGAGTATGGTGGTGTTATTTTAGAACAATTAAAGAAATTAGGCTGCTCTTGTGATTGGGATCGTACTAAATTTACGATGGATGATGATATGAGTGAAGCTGTAATTAAGGTTTTTGTTGATTTGTACAATAAGGGTCTTATTTATAGAGGGTATAGAATGGTTAATTGGGATCCTGAAGCAAAAACAACGCTATCTGATGAGGAAGTTGTGTATGTTGAAAAACAAGGATTATTGTATTATTTAGAATATAAAGTAGAGGGTAGTGATGAGACATTAACCATTGCAACAACGCGTCCTGAGACTATTTTTGGTGATACAGCTATATGTATTAATCCTAACGATGAACGATTTACTCATTTAAAAGGCAAAAAGGCAATAGTTCCTATTTGTGGTAGAGTAGTTCCAATCATTGAAGACGACTATGTAGATACCGAGTTTGGTACAGGCTGTCTTAAGGTTACACCAGCGCACGATGAAAATGATAAAGTATTAGGTGATAAGCACAAATTAGAAGTGGTGGATATATTTAATGCCGATGCCACTTTAAATAGCTATGGTTTGCATTATAAAGGGCAAGACCGCTTTGCTGTGAGAAAAGCTCTGGTAAAAGAATTAGAGGAGAAAGGTCAACTAGTAAAAACTGAAGACTATGTAAATAAAGTAGGTACTTCAGAACGTACTAAAGCTGTTATTGAACCTAGATTGAGTGATCAATGGTTTTTAAAGATGGAAGATTTAGCTAAACCTGCATTAGACGCAGTTTTAAAAACGGGTGAGGTAAAGTTATTTCCAAAGAAGTTTGAGAATACTTATAGACATTGGATGGAAAATATTCGAGATTGGAATATTTCTCGCCAGTTACTTTGGGGTCAACAAATTCCTGCTTTTTTCTATGGAGACGGTAAAGAAGATTTTGTAGTAGCAGAAAATATTGAGGACGCTCTAAAATTAGCACAGGACAAAACAGGAAATGCCCAGCTAACTAAAGAAAATTTAACACAAGATTCAGATACACTAGACACTTGGTTTTCGTCATGGCTATGGCCAATTAGCGTTTTTGACGGTATCCGAAATCCGGAAAATGAGGAAATAAAATACTATTACCCGACTAACGACTTGGTTACTGGACCAGATATCCTATTCTTTTGGGTCGCAAGAATGATTGTTGCTGGATATGAGTATAGAGATGAAAAACCATTTGAAAATGTTTATCTCACAGGATTGGTAAGAGATAAACAGCGACGTAAAATGTCAAAATCACTTGGTAACTCTCCCGATGCATTAAAGTTAATCGAAGAATATACAGCAGATGGTGTAAGAGTTGGTCTATTATTAAGCTCAGCAGCAGGAAATGATTTAATGTTTGATGAAGCCCTTTGTCAGCAAGGAAGGGGTTTTGGTAATAAAATATGGAATGCTTTTCAGTTAACAAATTTATGGGAAGTTGCTGATATTGAGCAGCCAAATTCTAGTAAGATAGCCCTTGAATGGTATGAATCTAAATTTCAAACTGCTTTGATAGATATTGAGGATCATTTTAGTAAATACAGATTGAGTGATGCCTTAATGACTATTTATAAGCTAATTTATGATGATTTCTGTGGCTGGATGTTAGAAATGGTGAAGCCAGCATATAAGCAACCTATAGATAGAACTACTTATAAAAGTGTAATGACTATTTTTGAGGATAATTTAAAAATAGTACATCCTTTTATGCCATTTTTAACTGAAGATTTATGGCAGTACATTAAAGAGCGTTCACCTGAGGAAGCCTTGATAATTGCTAAATGGCCAGAAACTAAGCCAATAAATAAGGATTTAATTTCAGAATTTGATTTTGCTTCAGAAGTTATCTCAGGAGTTAGAAACATTCGAAAGCAAAAAAATATAGCTTTTAAAGATGCTATTGAATTTTCAGTTATTAATAATGAAAAAACATCGTCTACATTTGATGAGGCGGTTATAAAGCTCGGAAATTTAGAACATTTTAATTATATAAACGAACCAGTTGAAGGAGCACTTACATTTAGAGTAAAGTCTAATGAGTATTTTATTCCTATGTCTGGGAGTATTGATGTTCAGGCAGAGATTCAAAAGCTTACTGAAGAATTAAATTATACCAAAGGCTTTTTAAAGTCTGTTCAGAAAAAACTATCTAACGAACGCTTCGTAAGCAACGCTCCTGAACAGGTTGTAGCTTCAGAAAAGAAAAAAGAAGCTGATGCATTAGCTAAAATTGAGACCATAAAGGGTAGTTTAGCCAACTTACAGTAGTTAATTTTCTTAATATTTACAGAATTGTTATCGTCTGATTTTTTAAAAAGACGCCATTATACAGTACTTCTGATCTTTTACATAAATAATATTTATAAATAGTATAAAAAACATATATAAAAATATATGGAAAATGACTACCATCTTTGTAGTGTAATTGAATCAACACTAAATTATGACAAAGAAATCTTTAGCAAAATGAGATGGTATTGGTATAGAGATTATTGAGGCTACTCTGAATATTCTAAGCGTTGTAGGAGCTGATATAACTTTTGAAGAAAATAATATTGATGTAATAAAAACGGAAAACCTTTATACGTTCGATGGAGTAAGAGCATACTCTTTTTAGGATAGAGGCAATAATAAAAGTTCAAGAATTTATATCCCAAAGACATCATAAGGAGTTAGTTTGATAAACGTCTTTGGGATATAAATAAAAATATAGACACCATAACATTGGTACAAACAGAATTGGTAAATTTTTTCATAGGTTGTTATATACTAATTATTAGTCTTCTGTGTATTGTTGTGCTGAAATCGCAGATGAAATTTAAAAGTAAAATAATATGGTTAGTATTGTTACTGTTTTTACCTCTGTTTGGTGTCTTCTTTTACATAATGTACCAAACGTTTAAGATAAGCATAGGGCATGATTTTGATTAATAG
>NZ_CBFHMI010000006.1:0-81063 GCF_965656915.1 Winogradskyella sp.
GAAAACGACGTACATATTTTAGGAGTGTCATCCTTAGCTGCTGGACATAAAACTTTAGTACCTCAAGTAATTGAAGAGCTTAAGAGTTACGGCAGAGATGATATCATGGTTATTGTTGGTGGAGTAATTCCTAAGCAAGACTATCAATATTTATTCGATGCTGGAGCTGTAGCTGTATTTGGACCAGGAACAAAAATTAGCGATGCTGCAATACAAATATTAGAGATTCTCATAGACTAATCTTAGTATTGCAATTCAATTAGATGAATAAAGAGTTAGAAGAACTTCAGCATACTGTAAAGCGACGATATAGTCTTAGAATAAATCCATACTTTTCTGAAAGTTTCAAGACCAATATTAAGGATGGTCAAGTAATTCCTTTAATTCAAGAAGTTTTTCGTGTGCTGGATTGGCCTATTGTATATACCGATGATAAATCAGTTGAAGCTAAACGAAAAAATCAGTGGAATAAGTTAACTGCTAAACTTACAGTAACAAAAAAAGCTAATGGCAGAATTGAAGTTCATAGTAAATCGTTAGAAGGTCATCTTACAGATTTAGGTAAAAACTCTAAACGTACCGGTTTAGTCATTGCACTTTTTAAGAAACTAGAAAAAGAATACGGCACAAATGGCAAATTAATTGCGCTAGAGGACGAGTTCAATAAACTTAATAATTGGGAAGACTACGAAGTACCTAAGACACTACCACAGCCTTCTAAATCCGTAAAACCAAAATTAACGAATGCGCTTATTGGCAGTGTCTTTATAGCTGCTACTATAGGTATAATAGTTGGTTTATTATCCTATATTTTTAAACATGTTGCAGGCGTTTACGAATTAGGAATTGGACTCTTTGTTGGCTATTTCCTTGGGAGAATCCTAACTAAAGTAAACTATATTGATTACAATCATAGTAAACTATTAATTCTGGGAATTTTAATATGTGGTTTATTTATAAATTTTTATGTTCAATATTATATGATGAACTATCATAACCACTATGAAAATTTTGGCTTCACAGACTATTTAAGGTATCGTTTTTCGTCAGGTATAGTAATAACCGAGAATCTAAATACAGGTTGGATAGGCTATGCTATTCTTTGGAGTATACATATTGGTTTTGCTTACATAATAGCGTTACATCGCGTAACATTTATAATAATAGATTTTACTATAAATAGACTCCCAACAGAAGTTATTGATTATACTATTTATTTACTTGAAAAGGATAATACGCTAAGCCAAGTAAGATCTCTTTTAGCAGAAAAAGGATGGAAAAAAACAATAGATCAAGATCAGGTATTTGAGGCAATAAATGAAATATTTGGGCTTCAGGAAGCAAAAAGAGATTAATCTAATTTCAGCAACAAACTGTTAACAACTTCAATTTCTTAAACTCGTAAATAATCGTATTTTTAAACCCTAGAAAAACCAAATCATTTAATGGGTAAAATCATTGCAATTGCTAATCAAAAAGGTGGCGTAGGAAAAACGACCACCTCAGTTAATTTAGCCGCTTCTTTGGGTGCACTGGAGAAGAAAGTCCTACTTATAGATGCAGATCCTCAAGCCAACGCCAGTTCAGGTTTAGGTATAGATGTTGATGCTTTAGAAATTGGTTCATATCAGGTACTAGAACATACAAAACCGGCAAAAGAGGCAATTATTGCTTCTAATGCTCCAAATGTAGATGTTATACCTGCACACATAGATCTTGTAGCTATAGAAATTGAGTTAGTTGATAAAGATGAGCGAGAGAGTATGCTCAAAAAAGCTATATCTGAATTAAAAACTGAGTATGATTACATTCTAATTGATTGTGCGCCATCTCTTGGTTTATTGACTTTAAATGCACTTACGGCTTCAGACTCTGTTATAATTCCTATTCAATGCGAATATTTTGCATTAGAGGGGTTAGGCAAACTGTTAAATACTATTAAAAGTGTACAGAAAATACATAATGAAGCGTTAGACATAGAAGGCATGTTATTAACAATGTTCGATTCGAGATTACGCCTATCAAATCAAGTTGTAGAGGAAGTTCAGAAACACTTTACAGATATGGTTTTTGAGACTATTATACAACGAAATGTACGATTAGGAGAAGCACCGAGTTATGGAGAAAGCATTATAAACTATGATGTAAGTAGCAAAGGAGCAGCTAACTATTTAAGTTTAGCAAAAGAGTTGATCACTAAAAATGAATTAAATGGCCAAAGCAACTAAAAAACAGGCATTAGGAAGAGGACTTTCGGCTTTGCTCAAAGACCCTGAAAATGACATCAACTCTGCTGAAGATAAAAATGCAGATAAGGTCGTCGGTAATATAGTTGAACTCGATATTGAAAGTATAGAAGTCAACCCTTTTCAACCGAGAACTAATTTCAATGAAGAATCGCTGCGCGAATTGGCTTCTTCAATAAGAGAGCTTGGAGTTATACAACCTATAACAGTTAGAAAGATAGCATTTAATAAGTATCAACTGGTTTCTGGAGAACGTCGTTTTAGAGCTTCAAAACTAATTGGTTTACAGGCTATACCTGCTTATATACGTATCGCTAATGACCAGGAATCATTAGAGATGGCCTTAGTTGAAAACATTCAACGTCAAGATTTAGACCCTATTGAAATTGCTTTGTCTTACCAACGTTTAATTGACGAAATCAATCTAACACAAGAGCAAATGAGCGAACGTGTCGGTAAGAAGCGTTCTACCATTGCGAATTACTTAAGGCTTTTAAAATTAGATCCAATCATTCAAACAGGTATGCGAGATGGGTTTATCAGTATGGGACATGGAAGAGCTATGGTCAATATTGAAAATCAAATAGATCAGCTTGAGATTTATGAAAAAATAATTAGCAATAAACTCTCTGTTAGAGCTACAGAACAAATGGTGAAGAACCTAAATACTGACACACCTGCAAAATCTAAAAATGACGAGACTGACATACCTAAATATATTAAAAAAGGAGTTAAGGAATTCTCAGATTACTTTGGTCATAAAATAGACGTAAAACTGGCAAAAAATGGAAGTGGAAAGATTACGATTCCATTTCATTCTGAAGAAGATTTCAATCGTATAAAAAAGTTAGTTCAACGTGCTAAATAAACGTATTTATATTTTAGCCTTGTGCTTATTTTCTGTACTATTTTCGTTCTCACAAAAAGAAAAGGACAGCACCAGTATTGCCCTAGATGAAACACCTATTATCGCTAATCAAACTCTAAAAAGACAGCCTATAGATCCTTTGAGACCTTCTAAGGCGGCCTTCTACTCTGCTGTATTACCTGGATTAGGACAAGCATATAATAAAAAGTACTGGAAAGTTCCTATAGTTTGGGGAGCCATTGGTGCTGGAGTTTATTTCTACGTAAGAAATGATCGTCAGTTTGATCGCTATAGAGACGCCTACAAAAGACGATTAGCAGGCTTTACAGACGATGAATTTTATGGAGATGGAGATACTCCCTTAATTTCTAATGACGGGCTTATTAGAGCACAGCAACAATTTAGAAGAAACAAGGAAGTGTCCTTACTCATTACCTTAGGCTTATATGCTTTAAATATTATTGATGCTAATGTAGATGCCCATTTGTTGCAATTTAATGTTGATGAAAATTTAAGTTTAAGTCCACATTTTCAATACAACGAGATGGAGAATTCTTCAGATTTAGGATTAACTTTTAATTTTAAGTTTTAAATATGAATATAGCATTACTCGGTTATGGTAAAATGGGAAAAAGTATTGAAGGTATTGCGTTAGAACGAAATCACTCCATAACATTAAAAGCGAGTAGTAAGACGTCAAATTTTGATTTTACAAACACTCATGTAGCAATAGACTTTTCCCTCCCTTCTACTGCCGTAGATAATATTAAGCGAGCGTTAGATGCTAATGTTCCTGTAATTTCAGGTACAACAGGTTGGTTAGAGCACTACGATGACATTGTAGACTATTGCAATACCAAAAATGGTACGTTTCTATATGCATCAAATTTTAGTCTAGGTGTAAATATTTTTTTTGAAATCAATAATAGACTAAGTCAATTGATGACTGATTTTCCTGATTATAAAGCCTCAATAGAAGAAATTCATCATACTCAAAAACTAGATGCTCCTAGTGGCACAGCAATTAGTTTGGCGGAGCACATCATAGATAATTCACTTTACAAAAATTGGACTTTAGATGAAGCTAGCTCTAATGAAATACATATTGATGCCAAACGTATTGAAAATGTTCATGGCACTCACGAAATTACTTATAATTCTGAAATAGATTCAATCAGCATTAAACATACTGCTCATAGCAGAAAAGGATTTGCTTTAGGTGCAGTGATTGCTGCAGAATGGATTAAAGATAAAAAAGGCGTCTACAACATGAAAGATGTGTTAAACATTGGTTAATTTGCCTCATAATTGAAACATATTAAAATAATTTTCAACCTACACTAGACAAAATATAAAGTTATGAACTGGACACAGTGGTTTATCTTTTTACTCATACTACAAATTATACATGGCCTTGGTACGTGGAAATTATACATAAAAGCTGGTCGACAAGCCTGGGAAGCATTTATTCCCATATATAATGCGGTCATCTTAATGAAGATTATTACGAGACCATGGTGGTGGGTTATTTTAATGTTTTTACCAATTGTAAATCTCATTATGATTCCTGCGGCTTGGGTAGAAACTGCAAGAGCCTTTGGAAAGGATACAAAGCTAGATGCACTTATTTGTATCTTTACATTAGGGTTCTATCTATACTACCTCAACTATATTGCAGATGTTCAATATATTGAAAACAGAGAGCTTAAACCTAAGACATCTACTGGTGAATGGATTACTTCTATTCTTTTTGCAATTGTTGCGGCGACTATAGTCCATACTTATTTCTTTCAACCTTTTGTTATTCCGTCATCGTCTTTAGAAAAATCACTACTTGTTGGAGACTTTCTAATCGTAAGTAAAATTCATTATGGTCCTAGAGTACCAATGACAACTGTAGCAGCACCAATGGTGCACGATACGATTCCCAAACTAGGAGTAAAATCGTATTTATATAATGATAATTACGAAGAACGTAATTCGTCTTGGAAAAATAAATTACAACTTCCGTATTTAAGATTACCTGGATTTGAAAACGTAGAACGTAATGATATCGTCGTATTTAATCAACCTGCAGATACGCTATTAAATATGAATGATTTTACGCCAGATCGTAATTATTACAAACCTATTGATAAGAAAACAAATCTTGTAAAACGCTGCGTAGCTGTTGCTGGAGATACTTTAGAAATCAGAAATGGATACGTATTCATTAATGGTGAACAGAATAAATTACCGCCACGATCACATTTACAATTCTCCTATGAAGTCACCTTTAAAAGGAATTTGCAACCTTCAAGAATTATTGAAATATTAAAAAAATATGACATTACAGATTTTCCTAATTATGGTAGTACACAACTATCTTTTATAGTGCCAGCTGCAACAGACAAAGCCATTGCACAATTAAAAAATCATCCTGAAGTTGATAGTATCAAAGCCTTAAAACAAGAAGAAGGAGTTGCCGGCGATGTGTTTCCAAGAGACCCAAATTACGATTGGAATATTGACCATTTCGGTCCATTATGGATACCAAAAGCAGGTGCTACAGTACAGTTAAATGCAGAAAACATAGCATTGTATAAACGTGCTATTGGTGAATATGAAGGTAATAAAGTGTCGACCAGAGGTAATCAGGTTTTTATTAATGATCAACCAGCATCTTCGTACACCTTTAAACAAGATTATTACTGGATGATGGGAGACAACCGTCATAATTCAATAGATGCCAGAGCGTGGGGTTTTGTGCCTTATAATCATATTTTTGGTAAACCCGTATTTATTTGGATGAGTATCGATGGCATTAATGATGGTCTTAAAAACTGGAGTTTTCGTTGGGATAGAATTTTCACAACCGTTAGTGGTAGTGGTGAACGTACGTCGTACTTAATTCCGTTTTTAGTGGTCGTTTTTGGACTTACGTTTTTTAATAAATGGAGAAAGAAAAAGAAAGCTAAAACCTAATAGTCGCCTTTTTTTAAATACATCTAAATGAAGGGTCTTATACATCCTACCTATTTTCCAAATTTGTCACATTTTGTGGTAATGATAAAGTCTCAAACTCTCAATTTAGAAGTTTGTGACAATTACCAAAAACAAACGTATAGAAACAGAACAGAAATATACGGTGCCAATGGTAAACTTGCACTTACAGTACCGGTAAATTATACGCAGAAAAATCGCCAATTATATAAAGATGTCCGAATTTCTAATGAAAACAAATGGCAACAATTACATCTTAAATCTTTAGAGTCTGCCTACAGTATGTCACCATTTTTCGAATTTTATATTGATGATTTACTACCGCTTTTTAATACTAAGTTTAGTTTTATTCTAGATCTTAATTTAGCTTGTCTGGAAGTTCTAAAGGATTGTATGCAGATCAACTTATCTTACATAAAAACCGAGAATTTTGAATTAGAGCCACAAATTTCAGACTACAGATATCTTGTAAATAGAAAGAGTAACCCTATCACAACTTGTACATACCAGCAAGTCTTTAGTGATAAACATGGGTTCATTGGCAACCTGAGCATAATAGATTTACTTTTTAATGAAGGTCCAAGTGCTGAGTCATATTTATTAAATCAAAAATTTTAACTCATGATTCAAAGTACAATACATTATGGATTGCATTTTGGCTTACCATTATTTATAGCTCTTCTTTTTTACAGAAAGAATTGGCTCAGAGCTTATGGTATAATGCTGTTGGCGTTTTTAATCGATTTAGATCATCTCTTGGCTCATCCTATTTTTGATTCAAACAGATGTAGCATCAATTTTCACCCACTACATTCTTATTATGCTATAATTGTATATGTATTGCTGTTATTACCAAAACCATCAAGGCTTATAGCGTTGGGATTAGTTGCTCATATTATTTCAGACGTAGCCGACTGTTGTTTAATGTAAATTTAGAGTAGCTTTAATCGGATAATGATCTGAATATTTTACGTCATAATTATCAAAACCGTTTACAGTTATAGATTCATCTGCTAATATAAAATCAATACGTACTGGAAAGAATTTAAAATCGAAAGTACAGCCAAAACCGTTTCCTGCTTCTTGGAAGGTATCTACCAAATCACCTTTTATTTCTTTATAAACGTATGAGTATGCTGTATTGTTAAAATCTCCAGCGACAATTACTCTATGTTTACATTCATTCTTGTGTTTCACAAACATTTCTGTTTGCACTTGTTGTTTTTTAAAGGTTGTAGTTAGTCTTTTTAAAAGGTTTTCAGATGATTCTTTTTTTAATGCTTCAACTTCAGTATTAATACCAGAAGATTGTAAATGAATATTATAGACCCTAACTGTATCCTTGCTCTTTACAACATCGACGTAGATGGCATTATTATACGAATCTGGAAAATCTAAAGAACCACTGGCAACAATAGGAAATTTAGTGTAGATAACCTGTCCTCTTACAACATAATCGTCATAAACAGCATTATACTTATAATAACCATCTAAAGAAAGACCGTAGCGTTTAGGAGATTCTTGTACACAAAGCACATCTGGTTGCTCCCTATTAACAAATTTTAAAATATCATCTTTAATAGTTTTGCTTGGTGACCAATTATAGAGGTTATATAACCTTACATTATAATTCATCACAGATATATTAGTAGATTCTTCAATATGCTTTGATGATGAAAACTTATATAATGAATTTATATAACGCACTCCAAGAACAAGTACAATTAGTGACAATAAAAGTTGCTTTTTCACTTTTAGTAGCCAATAAATAAAAAACAAAATATTTAAAACAATAAGTAAGGGAACGCCTAAACTGAGTACTGATAATAGTGCAAATTTTTGCGGTGGTAAATAAGGTAATATATAAGAAACCAGCAATAAAAATGCAGCCAGAGAATTAACCAGAAAAACAATTTTATCGCGTAGTTTTAAACCTTTCATATTCAGTTAATCCTTGCCAACTTTAAAAAGAAATTCTTTTTCTTCAGATGTTAGACTCTCATATCCGCTCTTACTTATTTTATCGAGAATCATATCTATTCTTTTCTGATTATTAAACGCATCAAATTCTTTTTTAGTCTTGCCTGCATATACACCTTTGCCTTTTTTTCTATGGACTGTTTTTAATTTAGATTCAGGCTGAAACCAACTAACAACGGTATCCATAATACGTTCAAATCCAGCGCCAATATCTTTACCTTGCTGTAATCTGGTTGCGTAGAGATAACCTAACAAAGCACCACCTAAATGTGCTATGTTTCCACCTTGATTCCACGTAAATAAACCTAAGACATCCATAACCACCAATACAATGGCAATATACTTTAGCTTAACATTAAACATAATAAGTCGAACTTCTGTATTCGCTAAATACACTCCTAAAAAGATAATCAATGCTCTAACACCAGCCGATGCACCAATTAAAGGATTAGAGTTAGTTAAAAACTCTTTTGGTAATACGTTATGAGCAAATAAAAAAGCCAATGCACCAGAAATTATGCCTAGAAAATAGATATTTAAAGCCATTTTTGGCCTGAATAAATTCAATAGCATTCTTGATATATAATAAAGTACCAATAAATTAAACAGCAGGTGAAAAAAACCATAATGCACAAAGCCATAGGTAATAAACGTCCACGGTTTAAGAATAAAATCAAAGAAATCTGCAGGAAGTTTAAAGTATGGTAAAGGATCTGCAGTTCTACCAAAAATTATGATCAATCGTGCCAAGATAAAGATGATCACATTAATTACTATAATCTTCTCAAAGGCATTAGACCTATTAAACTTATATTTTAATTCTTGAATTGTACTCATCGCTAATTCCAACGGTATTTATCTCTTTCATTTTTTTTCCAAAAGTACATTAACAAAAACCCTGTTAACGCACCACCAACGTGTGCCATATAAGCTGTATTACTTGGACTAAATATTGAATTTCCTGTTAATGCGGAAAATAAATCAAGTGCAATAATTGCTGGAATAAAATATTTAGCCTTTACAGGTATTGGTAAAAATATCAGCATTAACTTAGACTCAGGAAACAGCATTCCAAAAGCAACTAGAATACCAAAAATAGCACCTGACGCTCCAACCATTGTTGAATTAAATGCACTTGCAAAACCTTCAAAGTTATCGCCTAAAACTGGGACCCAATTGGTATCATACTTTCCTTCACTTAATACACTTACTATATCAGTTTGAGAAAAACCAGCTTCAACTAAAGTTGTTAAGCCTGTATTATACTGATAATATAAGAAAGCAACTTGAATAATAGCTGCACCAAATCCAGATAACAAATAGAATATTATGAATTTCTTCGTACCAAATATTTGCTCTACGGCTGTCCCAAACATCCATAAGGCAAACATATTAAAAAGTATATGCATTAAATTTCCATGCATAAACATATGCGTTAATATCTGCCATGGTTGGAATGCTTCACTCTCAGGAAAATATAATGCAAACCACTGGTAAAATGTTTGACCATTACCTATTGCTAATGTTCCAATAAACATAACCACATTAATAATCAATAAGTGTTTTACACCATCAGTAATTCCTTGTCTCATACTTTACACGAATTTTTTTTCAATTTCATCAACCGACATTGTTATAAATGTTGTTCTATTAGTTGGTGATACATTGGGTTCCTTACAGGCAAATAAACTATTTACTAAATGCTCTTGCTCTGTGTTATTAAGTGACTGTCCGTTTTTAATTGCTAAGCTCTTCGCCATAGACTTAGCTAATAAATCGGCCGCACTAAAATTAGCTTCTGGCACATCATTTTCTACATCACTGATGAGTTGCTCTAAAATAATAGACACTTCACTTTCTGGCACTCCTACGGGTAAACCAGTGATGGTAATTTCTTTGTTACTAATCTCAGAAAACACAAAACCCGCATGTTCTAAATCGGTTTTTAACTGATTTATAATTTTTACTTCACTTGGCGTGAAATGCAATTGATGCGGAAACAACAGTTGTTGGCTGATTGCCTCCTTAATAGTAATGTATTTTAAAAAGTTTTCATATAAAATACGCTGATGCGCTCTGTTTTGATCAATAATTAGCATACCAGACTTTATTGTACTCACTATATATTTTTGTTGGATCTGAAATGTAGATTTAGTACTTTCAATAGCTGAATCATCAATAAAAATAGATTCGGTTTTTGCATTACTTTCAAATGTAACTTCACTAAAATTATCTGTAGCAGTATTGCCTTTAGATTCTAATCCTACATATAAACTTTCCCATGACGGATTTGGTACTTTTCTAAATGAGGTATTATGTTGTTTCTGACTATACTTTAAATCACTATTTTCTGAAAACGGATTAAAACTTCGATCAACCTGAATTTTAGGTGCATTAGCTGGCTTATCCTTATAGCCATAAGGCGTATTTAAATTGCTTTGATTCTCAAAGTCCAAAACTGGTGCAATATTAAACTGTCCTAAACTATGCTTTACAGCAGATCTTAAAATAGCATAAAGTGTATGCTCATCATCAAATTTTATTTCTGTTTTAGTTGGATGAATGTTGATGTCAATCGTTTTTGGATCAACGGTTAGATTTAAAAAGTAGCTCGGATGATAACCATCTTTTAGCAATCCTTCAAAAGCCGCATTAATAGAATGATTTAAATATGGACTTTTAATGAAGCGTTGATTCACAAAAAAGAATTGTTCAGAACGTGTTTTTTTTGAATACTGTGGTTTCCCGACGAATCCCGAGATTTTCAAAACCTCTGTTTCTTCTTCTACTGGGACTAATTTTTCATTGGTTTTAGCACCAAATACATGCACCACACGCTGTCTATAATTTTCATTAGGTAGATTAAATAATTCACTGCCATTGTGATAATAAGCAAAAGCAATATTAGGATGTGCCAATGCCACACGATGAAACTCATCTGTAATATGTCGTAACTCAACTGTATCTGACTTTAAAAAGTTACGTCTCGCAGGAATATTAAAAAATAAGTTTTTAACTGCTACTGATGTTCCGGTAGGAGTGACAGAAACTTCTTGAGATTTCACTGAACTTCCTTCTATTTCTATAGCCGTTCCTAATTCATCTTCTGAACGTTTAGTGTTAAGTTCTACATGAGCTATAGCAGCAATACTCGCTAATGCTTCTCCTCTAAATCCCTTAGTATTTAATTGAAATAGGTCTTCGGCGGTTTTTATTTTTGATGTGGCATGACGCTCAAAACTTAAGCGCGCATCCGTAACACTCATTCCTTTTCCGTTATCAATAACCTGAACTAGTGTTTTACCAGCATCTTTAATAATAAGTTTTATCTCTGTGGCATTAGCATCAATAGCATTTTCGAGAAGTTCTTTAACTACTGAGGCAGGTCGCTGTACCACTTCACCAGCTGCAATTTGGTTGGCAACATGGTCTGGTAAAAGTTGTATAATATCTGTCATTAGCTTTTTAGAGAAAAGATAGAGAGGTCAAAATCTATGATAAACAGGAAGATTAAAACTAAGACGGCAATTATAAATAATATTGTTTTGTTAAAGCCAGAATTATTTCTGTTTCTATTATTTATTCTACTTTCATGCCACTGTCCAGAAAAATCATTTTTATTGTATGTATCTGAATATGCATCAAATTTAGTTGTATATTTTGAAGTATCAGTGTCGTCTTTTCCTTTGTAATATCTAGGAGTATAATTAAATCTTTTATTTCGTGGCAGTTTTTTAATTAAAGTGAATTTTATTGGACCCATAATTTTTTATTTAATATACCCGTTAAGGATATAAATTAGAAAAAAAAGCGATGCTAAAATAATAATCAGAGCTGGTAAAGAGGTAAATACATTTCCTCTTCGTCTTGTGTTGCCTCTCATTTCATCCCATTTCACTTCCAAGTCGGACTTCGACTCTTCTTTAGTAGAATCCTGAAAACGAGGTTTATAACTGAAACGCTTATTTTTTCGTTGATTAAACAAATTGTCTTGTAAATTAAACCTGATACTCATCAAAAGTACAGAAAATACAAGGAAATATTGCTTAAGGATTCCTTAAAATTATTAACAAAAAGCTTGCCAAAGGAAGTTGAAATACATTTAAATAATGGGTGAAAAATCTTCTAATGATTTCTTAAATCTGCCATTTTTATAGCAGCAATTGCGGCTTCTGTACCTTTATTTCCATGCTTACCGCCAGATCTGTCAATAGATTGCTGCATGTTATTATCCGTAAGTACACAAAAAATGACTGGTGTATCGTAAAGTACATTTAAGTCTTTTATACCTTGAGTGACACCATCACAAACAAAGTCAAAATGTTTGGTTTCACCTTTAATGACAGAGCCAATGGCAATTATGGCATTAAATTTATACGACTGCATTTTTTTGCATCCATAAACCAGTTCAAAACTACCAGGCACATCCCAACGGACAATATTCTCATCTAAAGCACCACAATCTAAAAGTGCTTCTACCGCACCTTGATATAAGCCTTCAGTAATAGAATCATTCCATTCAGAAACAACAATCCCAAACCGAAAGTCTTTCGCGCCTGGGATTGTAGATTTATCGTAATTAGATAAATTATGGTTTGCAGTAGCCATAGTTTACAAACTTGCTTCTGCCTTTCCTATTAGTACATCTACCTGACTAGCTTCTGTAGATGTTGGAAATTCAGATTTTATTTGTTTTAAATAATCTAATGCTTTTTGATTCATATCTAAATCCAGAGCAACACGCGCTGCTTTCATTAAATATAAAGGAGTTGTAAATTCATTAGCTTGCATTTTAGATGCTTTCTCATAGTATTCTAAAGCATCTTCTGGTTGTTCTAATTGAACAAACGCATCGCCAATACCTCCTTTAGCTATTGGACCTAACATTTTATCATCACTTGAGAACTCACTTAAATAAGTTACAGCGTTTTGATAATCCTTAAGATTTAAATAGGCCATACCAGCATAATAATTAGCTAAGTTAGCCGCAGGAGTACCACCGTACTCGTTAATGATATCTAACATCCCATACTTACCTTCACCTCCATTTAAGGCCATGGTATAAAGTGAATCTGGTGTAATTCCATTAACAGCATCCTCAAAATATTTCTTTGCCGTATACATTTCGTTCATGGCTTCTTTTTGTTGTGGCTCAGCTACAAGTTTATTGTAACCTAAATACCCTAAAACAACTACAGCAATAGCGGCAATCACACCAATGATATATTTTTGATTTCTAACTACCCACTCTTCCGTTTTAGAAGCTCCTTCGTCTAAAGTATTAAATACCTCAGCTGTTGTTGAGTTTTCCTCAACGGCCTCTACCTTTTCTTTTTTCGTTTTGGGTTTGTAGCCTCTTTTCTTATACGTTGCCATATCTTGTCAATTTGTGCGTGCGCAAAAATAAAATTTTTATTGGGATTTAAAAGCCTATTTATTTGTTATTTTTGAATAAATTTTACCACTGAAAATGCTTTGCAAGGTCAATAAACACAAGCAAACCATTGTATTTTTATGATTCTAAACACATTATCTTTAGTTAATTACAAAAATTTTGAAAGTCAGGTTTTCGATTTTGATGCCAAAATCAACTGTTTTGTTGGTGCTAATGGTATTGGTAAAACAAATGCTTTAGATGCTATTTATCACTTAGCTTTTGGTAAAAGTTATTTTAACCCTATTGCTTTACAAAATATCAATCATAATGCAGAATTTTTTGTTGTTGATGGCAACTTCACCAAAAATGAACGCGATGAAAAAATTATAGTATCGCTAAAGCGTGGTCAGAAAAAAATTATTAAACGAAATGGAAAGGCGTATGATAAGTTTAGTGATCATATTGGTTTTATTCCACTGGTGATTATCTCTCCTGCTGATCGTGATTTGATTATAGAAGGCAGTGATACGCGTAGAAAATTTATAGACAGTGTTATTTCACAAAGCGATAAGTCTTATTTATCTGCTTTAATTGCTTATAACAAAGTATTATCGCAGCGTAACGCACTTCTTAAATATTTTGCATTAAACAATACGTTTAATGGAGATACCCTTGCCATTTATAACGAACAATTACATACCTATGGTACTGAGATTTTTCAAAAACGTGATGAGTTTTTAAAAATCTTCATTCCTATATTTAAAGAACGTTATGAAGCCATAAGTCAAAGTAAAGAAACGATTAATTTAAAGTATAAAAGTGATTTGTTCAGTGGTGATTTAAATGAATTATTGGAAGCCAACCTCAACAAAGACAAAGCCTTACAATACACTAGTGTAGGCACACACAAAGATGACTTAGTGTTTTTAATAGATGAATTTCCTATTAAAAAATTTGGGAGTCAAGGTCAGCAAAAATCATTTTTAATTGCTTTAAAATTGGCCCAATTTGATTTTGTAAAACAACAAAGTGGAGTTTCTCCAATTCTATTACTTGATGATATTTTTGATAAATTAGATGAAAATAGAGTATCACAAATCATAAGCTTAGTTGACGATGATCATTTCGGACAAATTTTTATTAGCGATACACATGCAGACAGAACAGAGAATATTGTAAAACAAATTCATCAATCCTATAAAATTTTCAAACTATGAAAAAGTTGATATGGCTGTTTTTTATTTTAATTACAGGGTGCTCTGATAATCCCAAATCTTATATTGAACACCTTAATGGCTATTGGGAAATTGAAGAAGTTACCTTGGCCAATGGTCAAAAAAAATCATATAAATTCAATGAAACTATAGATTACATAAAAATAAATGATAGTCTAAAAGGGTTTAGAAAGAAACTAAAACCCGGAGTTAACGATACTTATTTTACATCTGATGATGCCGAAGCAATTACTGTAAAAATTGAAAACGATAGTTTAAACATTTACTACTCGACTCCTTATGCACAATGGAAAGAAACGGTAATTGAGGCCACACCTGAAAATCTAAAAATGGTCAATCAAAATAACAACGTCTATTTATATAAACGATACACACCAATAAATTTAACTCTAGAAGACTAGGTTATGGCAAAACGTAATAATAATAACCAACCCATAGAAGATATCTTAAAAGAATTTGTAAAAACCAACAACCTAGAATCTGGTTTAGACAAGGTCAATGTGCGCGAAGCCTGGGCAAATCTTATGGGAAACGGTGTTAATAATTACACAACTGCAATTGAATTAAAAAGAGATGTCTTATATGTACAACTAAGCTCTAGTGTTTTACGGGAAGAACTGAGTTATGGCAATGAAAAAATCATTAAAATGCTTAATGAGTCGATAGGTAAAGAAGTCATAACCAAATTAGTACTTCGTTAAAAAAAATGAAGACAACTCAGAATACCAGCGACGGTAATATTCCGAACAATGATTTACACAAATTTACGATTCCTTGGTCTATGAGTAGAGCAGAGCAATCTGTTATTATTCAAATGTTACAGGGCATAAAACCGAAAGTATCTATAGAAATTGGCACTTATAATGGTGGTAGTTTGCAAGCTTTGAGCACCTATTCTGAAAAAGTCTATGCTATAGATTTAATGCCAGAATTCAGAGATGAGCGTTGCGATGCATTTGATAATGTAGATTACCTTATTGGAGATTCAAAAATTATTGTACCAGAATTAGTTGAAAAATTAAATAACTCTGACGAAGTTGTAGAGTTTGTGCTTATTGATGGCGACCATAGTACTTTAGGTGTTTTAGAGGATAT
Organism: Winogradskyella sp.; assembly: GCF_965656915.1. Classification (GTDB taxonomy): domain Bacteria; phylum Bacteroidota; class Bacteroidia; order Flavobacteriales; family Flavobacteriaceae; genus Winogradskyella. The sequence goes on from NZ_CBFHMI010000006.1 coordinate 15,784, forward strand.
TACAAATATTTTAAAGCTAGTACCAAAACAACCTATGGTAATAATTCTTCATGATAGCTTTAATCCAGATTGCAGAGAAGGTATGAAGGCTTACGACTATAATGCTAATAAATATGTTCATGCAGTAGAGATAGACTATGTCACTGGATTGTTTAATCATGATGGGTTGTACAGAGAAATGTGGGGAGGGTTTGCTGCAATTTTTATGAAGCCTGAACAACGGACAAAACCTTTAGCTGTGCAAGCTTACCAAAAGAAGTTATTTAAGGTTACTTATTACAAGTCCATACATTTTTACCGAAAATTCTTTTGGTTTCTAAAACCAATTTATAAAGTTTTCAAAAAATAGATTTTAAGGGCTTCCAGCTGTTGTATCTTTACAAAAAGCGATGTTATGCCTTTCTTAAAACCTATTTTACTCACCTTTATATTTCAATCTATGATGGTATTTAATTTTTCTACTGACAGCGATATTTCTAATTGGAGAATTTTAGATGATGTAGTTATGGGTGGACGATCCGATGGTAATTTTAAAGTCAACTCAGATGGTTATGGCGAATATTATGGTGACGTGTCTTTAAAAAATAACGGAGGATTTTCCTCATTACGTTATTATTTTGAAACCAGAAAGACTGAAGACTATTCAAAATTTGTTCTAAGAATCAAAGGTGATGGTAAAGCTTATCAGTTTAGAGTTAAAGATGATAGTTCCAATAGGTATTCATTTATATTTGAATTTGAAACCACAGGTGACTGGCAAACTGTAACTATTCCATTTTCAGAGATGTACGCGTCTTTTAGAGGTTATCGCGTAGATATCCCTAATTATAAAGGCAACCAAATGGAAGAAATTGCTTTTTTAATAGGTAATAAAAAAGAAGAAAGTTTTAAAATTCTTATTGATTCTATTTCATTAAAATAAGTATGTTTCAATTATAACTTAAGATATAATTTGGTATTTTTAAGTCGTTATTTAATTACGCTACATGAAATACTTTAAACTAATTGCCTCCTTAGTTCTCACGCTTGCTATATTCTACTTATTCAATACCCAACTAGGTGCTATTCCACCGATTGGAAAATTTCTAAATCCATATTCCGGAGTCTGGCAAAACGAAACCGATGAAAAAGTAACGGGTGAAATAACAATTCCTAATCTAAAGGAAAAGGTAACAGTTCATTATGATGAGCAATTAATACCACATGTATTTGCCCAAAATGATACTGATCTATATAAAGCCCAAGGTTATTTAACCGCTAAACACAGACTTTGGCAATTAGAATTTCAAACCTTTGCTTCGGCAGGAAGATTGTCTGAAATATTTGGAGAAAGCACTCTTAATTACGATAGACAAGAACGTCGAAGAGGTATGGGATATGGTGCAGAACAAGCCATTAAAGAGATGTCTAAGGATCCTGAAACCATGAAATATGTACAAGCTTATTCTGATGGTGTAAATGCTTATATAAATCAATTAAACCCAAAAGATTATCCTGTTGAATACAAATTATTAGATTATAAACCAGAAGCTTGGTCTCCAAAGAAGACAGCACTTTTATTAATGTATATGACCAAAATGTTAGCAGGAGCTGACTCAGATCTAGAATATACAAATGCACTACGTATATTCGGAAAAGATAAGTTCGATATGCTATTTCCAGACTTTTTTGACGTTACAGATCCAGTGATTCCTAAAGAAACGGATTGGAGTTTTATAGATGTACCACAAACTCCTTCACCAAATGGTAAAGCTGTCTTAGATACTATTAGAGAAATTATAGATCAACCCAATCCTGATAATGGCAGTAATAATTGGGCAGTTTCTCCTGAAAAATCGGCAACTGGTAATCCTATTTTAGCTAATGATCCACACTTAAAACTGAATCTTCCGGGCATTTGGTTTGTCATGCAATTAAGCACGCCAAACCATAATGCTTTCGGAGCAACAATTCCAGGAGCTTTAGGTGTTATATCAGGGTTTAATGAATTTATTGCCTGGGGAGAAACCAATGCCACGAGAGATGTTATTGACTGGTATAAAATTGAGTTCAATGATGACCGAACACAATACAAGTATGATGGTGATTGGAAAAATGTTTTAGTGCGCGTGGAGGATATTAAAATAAAAGGAAAACCAAGCTATAAAGATTCGGTGTTGTACACACATCATGGACCTGTGGTTTATGACAAAAATTTTAAATCTGATTTAGAAAAATCAGGTTATGCCATGCGATGGGTTGGCCATGATGGAGGAAATAATCAGAAAACATTTATAGACTTAAATAAAGCTAAAAATTATAATGACTATATAAATGCCTTAAAATATTGGAATGCGCCTGCACAAAACTTTGTATTCGCGTCTACCGAAGGAGATATTGCTCTATGGATACAAGGAAAATTGCCAAACAAATGGGAAGGGCAAGGAAAATTTTTAATGGATGGTAGTCAACCAAAAAACGATTGGCAAAGCTATATTCCTCAAAAATTTAATGCACATACTAAAAATCCGCAGCGTGGTTTTGTAAGTTCTGCAAATCAGCATCCTGTTGATGAAGCTTATCCGTATTTTGTATTTAATGATCGTTATGAAACTTATCGCAACCGCGTTATTAACGATTATTTTAATTCTAAAGACACTTTTAGTGTAGAAGATTTCAAAGCATTACAAAACAACAACTACAATTTAAAGGCAGCAGAACTAATGCCTTACATGTTAGAACATATGGAAATATCATCCCTAAATGACAGCGAAAGAGAAATCTATAATCAATCTAAGTCATGGGATTATAATAACGACATGAATAAGGTAGGTCCAAGTATTTGGCGTCAATGGTATGCTGAATTATATAACTTAGTTTGGGACGAATTTGAAATAGAAGATATAGCCATGAAAAACCCTTTTACGTATCAAACCATTTACCTTTTAAAGAATAATGGAAACGATGCATTTATGGATATTATTGAAACTCCAAAAACCGAAACAGCAAAAGATTTATTTTTGATAGCCTTTAAAAAGGCAGTTGAAAAATTGGAAACCGTAAAGAAGGAGAAAGGAGATTATAAATGGGTCAATTACAAAGGTACCTATGCTGGGCATTTGCTACAGGCTTTACCAGCATTTTCAAGATTTGATATTCCTATTGGTGGAGATAGAAATATTGTAAATGCTACTTCTGAAAATCATGGTCCATCATGGAGAATGATTGTGGAGATGACATCGCCACCTACTGCGTTTGGCATTTATCCTGGTGGACAATCTGGAAATCCTGGTAGTAAGTATTATGATAATTTTATTGACGATTGGGCGGCAGGAGATTATTACCAACTGAATTTTTTACAATCTACTGAATCAATAGCTAAAGTAATAGGAACGCAAACTTTAATACCTGCAACTAATGAATAGAAATATCACCAACTTTATTGTCACTATCATTTTGGCATTTGTACTCGCATTATTTTTACCATGGTGGTCTGTTATGACAGCTGCGCTTGCGACATCACTCTTTTTACCATTGAAACGCTTTGCTGTGTTCTTTGTGCCCTTTTTAGCCATTCTGGTATTCTGGTCATTATATTCATACATATTAAGTAATGGAAACGATTTTACTTTAGCTAAACGCATTGCTGTATTATTACCATTAGGTGGTAATCCATTCGTATTGATAGTAGTCACTGGTCTTGTTGGTGGAATTGCTGCAGGAATTTCTGCAATTTTTGGTAAGCAATTAAGTGTATTACTGAAGAAATAATACTCATAACAAAGATGTGTTATTCTATATAATTTATTTCTTATACCATAGCGATAGCGTAGGGTTTTTCATATATTAGTATTCTTATATCATAAAATTTTAATTCTTATCATGAAACAGCTTATCTCAATCTTTGCAATCGCATTCACTCTTAATTCTTTTTCTCAAGACTATACTAAATTAGCTGAAGTCACTTTTGAAAGTGCTGAAGAGTGTAAAGAAGCTGAACCACAAGTGTTAGAATGTGCTAATTACTTACTAAACACTACCGTAAAATCTGATGAACTCAATAGACTAAGTGCTTTTCAATATATTTTTAAATGGATGGAAGGTACTGCAGATTATACGTTTTCTATTGATTCTGAAGTCTTGGATCTCACAAAAGGAAATACAGATTTCATGACCATTTATTTTGCTGCTATGGTACAGACTGTACTTCAAAATAATGGTGAAACAATGAGTGATGAGGCACTACATGAAACTGCCGTAAATAAACTTGCAGATTATTGTAGCGACAATAGTAAAGGTCTTAAACCAAATCGTGCGATAAAAAAAGTGATAAATAAGCGTAAAAAGGACTAATCCAACTTTTTAGTATAAGCATCTACAAATTCTTTAGCACGTCTATTCCTAGGATTCATGTCATAGGCGATTTTATAATTTGCATAAGCATTAGCACTATCGTTATTCATTAGATAGGCATCAGCCAGACTATCATAAACGTTTACACTATTTGGATGAAGTGATGCATTCAATTTAAAAACCTCAATAGCATCTTCATAGTCTTTGTTTCTAATATGTTTATATCCAAGCCTATTGAAATCCCATTCATTAATATAGGAACTGGTAGAATCTTGTTTTTTAATAGCTAAGTAACCTTCTAAGGCTTTCTCATAGTCTTTATCCTCTAATATCTGACTTGGTGTTTTGTACGAGTCTGAAACTTTCAAATAATCATATGTTGTTGGTGATCCTTCGTCTTCAGAGAGTTTAGACAAGTACCTTTCATTAGTTTCAGGATGTTGTACAAAATGTAGTTTAGTATACATATCAGCTACAAAAAACTCATTGGTAGCTAAAGCTACTGGTTGTATTTTCCCTTTTTTCCAAATAAGAAACAAGTTGTCATTTTCGTAGTAAACTTCTATAATTTCATCTGGATTATAGAGATATTTACCCTGTGTTTGCTCTTTGAACGTTTCAGAATAGTCTATATCCTTGCCACAATTTTGTATAGAAAATAAAAGCAGGAATAAAATGCATAATGTTTTTGTTTTCATGTTGTTTGATTGATTGTTTAAATTTAAGCAAAAAAAAGTCTCACTATAAGTGAGACGATTCTTTTCTTTATATGTTACTTGACTAGTCGTGTAGACTATTTTATTTTCATTAATTCTACATCGAATACCAAAGTTGCATTTGGTGGAATTACTCCTCCTGCACCTGCAGCACCATATGCTAAATCGCTAGGAATTACTAAACGGGCTTTATCACCAACGTTTAAAAGGCAAATACCTTCATCCCAACCAGGAATTACTTGCCCTACTCCAACTTGAAAGTCTAAAGGTGAATTTCTTTTATATGATGAGTCGAAAACTGTACCATCAGCCAACTGACCTTTATAATGTACAGAAACCATACTTCCTTTTTCTGCTTTCTTTCCGTCACCTTTTTGTAATACTTTGTAACGCAAACCTGAATCTGTTTCGTCAAAACCAGCAGCCAGTTTATCTAATTCTGCCTTCGCAGCTTCGCGCTCTGCAGCTAATCGTTTTTCTCTTGATCCTTCAAAAATTCTAAAAGCCTCTACAGCATTAAAGTCTTCTGCAGTTTTACCTTCTCTTATAATTTCTAAGCTTTCAATTTTATCACCTTGAGCAATTGCATCGACAACATCTTGTCCTTCTACCACATTACCAAAAACGGTATGCTTACCATCTAACCAATCCGTTGCAATGTGAGTGATAAAGAACTGACTTCCGTTAGTACCTGGACCAGCATTTGCCATAGATAATTTACCAGGAGCATCGTGTTTTAAATCTGGATGAATTTCATCATCAAACTTATAACCAGGATTCCCAGTTCCTGTACCTTGAGGACACCCTCCTTGAATCATAAAATCTGGTATCACCCTGTGAAACGTTAATCCGTAGTAATAAGGAGTTCCTTGTGGCTTGGCAGAGTTTTCTAAATTACCTTCTGCTAAAGCAACGAAATTACCAACCGTTCCTGGAGTTCTTTCAAACTCTAAATTAACCACTATTTCACCTTTTGAGGTGTTGAATTTTGCGTATAATCCGTCTTGCATCGTTTTGTTATTTATTTAAGGCTGCAAAGATAGTCAATGATTTATGATTTACGAATTTAGATTTGAGAATTGATATATAAAAGTTAGTTTTGCTGAAATCAAAATTTATGGGATTTTCTTTTTCTAAACTCTTTAAAAACGATAAAGCTGAAGCAACCACTAATGATTCTATAGAAGCCATCATTGCTGATGTAGAGCACCAACCGTTTGGTGTCTCTGATAGCAATGTGCTTTTTGCTGGTTTAAACGAATTGGGTGGTTATTTCTTTTTTCAGACTGTTTTAGTAGGGGCGCTTCAAATAAAATCTAAAAACGGAGCCGCATTGACGTTTAAAGGTGAGGAGTTTGAATTAAAACTCAACGCAGATTCACAGGAATTTGAATCTGATCACTCTGATGTTAAAGGCCGATTTATTACTAAAATAGACTTTGAAATTGAAGAAGCCGAGATTGAAAACTTACAAAATGCAGAGTTGACCAGTATTATTTTTAATGCAAAAAATAAAACTTTAGAATTTACTAAATTTGAGAATAATAATGATGAAGAAGAGTAATTAATTTGCGACTTCACTCATAAACTTAATACGATAAAGTCTTAATTCTTCATCTTCGTAATCACCGTCAAATTCTTCTATCGCATCAGAGATTTTATCACTCTCCGATTCCATAAAATAGTCATGGATTTCCTCTTGTTGGTCTTCGTCTAAAATTTCATCAATCCAGTAATTGATATTTAGCTTAGTACCAGAAAAGACGATAGATTCCATTTCTTTAATAAATTCTGGCATTTCCATGCCTTTTGCAGATGCAATATCATCTAAACGCAATTTACGGTCTACATTCTGAATGATGTACAATTTTAATGCTGAATTAGAACCTGTTGATTTTACAATCATATCATCAGGTCGTACAATGTCATTTTCTTCAACATAATCGGCAATTAAATTAACAAAGTCCTTTCCGTATTTCTTAGCTTTACTCTCACCTACTCCGTGTACATTAGATAATTCTTCAATAGAAATGGGATATTTTAAAACCATATCCTCTAAGGAAGGATCTTGAAAAATCACAAAAGGAGGCACTCCTAATTTTTTCGCATTTCGTTTTCGCAAATCCTTTAGCATAGCCATTAACCTATCATCTGCTGCTGCACCACCTCTGGCTTTGGTAATAACTCCATCATTTGAGTGGACATCAAACACATGGTCTTCTGCCATCATAAAAGCGACAGGGTTTTCAATGAAGTTTTTTCCATCTTCACTTAAGCGTAAAACACCATAAGTTTCAATATCCTTCTTTAAATAACCTGCTACTAAAACCTGTCTTATTAAAGCCATCCAATGTCTTGGCTCTTTATCTTTTCCAATTCCAAAAAAGGGTTGCGTATCAGTTTTGTGAGATGAAATTAAAGCATTAGAATTTCCAACAATGACCTGTACCAAATCTTTAGACTTATATTTCTCGTTAGTCTTGTCTACAGTTTCTAATAAGATCTTTACATCGTCTTGTGCTTCAACTTGCTTCTTGGGATTACGCACATTATCGTCCATATCTCCACCTTCGCCAGTTTCATTATCAAACTCTTCACCAAAATAATGAAGTATAAATTTTCGACGTGAAATTGAGGTCTCTGCAAAAGCAACGACTTCTTGCAACAACGCATGTCCTATTTCTTGTTCAGCAACAGGTTTACCTGACATAAATTTTTCCAGCTTTTCTATGTCTTTATACGCATAATAAGCTAAACAATGGCCTTCACCTCCATCTCTACCTGCTCTACCAGTTTCTTGATAATAGCTTTCAATACTCTTAGGAATATCGTGATGAATCACAAAACGAACATCAGGCTTATCAATACCCATTCCAAAAGCAATTGTAGCCACCACTACATCAGTATCTTCCATTAAGAACATATCTTGATGCTTCACTCTTGTTTTAGCATCTAAACCTGCATGATAAGGCACAGCTTTTATACCATTAACTTGCAGAACCTGAGCTAGTTCTTCAACACGTTTTCGACTGAGACAATAGACTATCCCTGATTTGCCTTCATTTTGTTTTACAAATCGGATGATATCCGCATCTACATTTTTTGTTTTCGGTCGTACTTCGTAATATAAATTTGGCCTGTTAAATGATGCTTTAAAAGTTACAGCATCAGGCATTCCCAGACTTTTTAAAATATCTTCCTGTACTTTAGGTGTGGCTGTTGCAGTTAAGCCCACAATAGGAATGTTATCACCTATACGTTTAATAATATGTCTTAAGTTTCTGTATTCCGGCCTAAAGTCGTGTCCCCATTCACTAATACAATGCGCCTCGTCAACGGCCATAAAAGAAATTTTAACCGTTCTAAGGAATTCTACATACTCCTCCTTAGTAAGCGACTCTGGTGCTACATAAAGTAATTTTGTTACACCACTAACAATATCGTCTTTTACACGTTTTACTTCAGTTTTATTCAATGATGAATTTAATACATGCGCTACTCCTTCATGCTCTGAAACGGCTCGAATTGCATCAACCTGATTTTTCATCAAAGCAATAAGAGGAGATACTACAATAGCAGTACCTTCTTTTATTAATGCTGGTAATTGGTAACAAAGTGATTTTCCACCACCTGTAGGCATAATAACAAAAGTATTATTCCCCGCAACTACATTTTTTATAACCTCTTCTTGTAAGCCTTTAAATTCTGAAAAACCAAAGTATTTTTTTAGTGAAGCGTGTAAGTCAATTTCTGCAATACTCATTAATCCCTATTAGTATTTTATATACATTTGTAATAAGTTTAAAGATAACAATTTCTTTAGACCTAGAAAACTCAAAAAAAATTAATTTTGAACACGACGCAATCCATTTTAAGCACTGCTAAAAGCACAATTAAACTTGAGAGCAAAGCCATAGCCAACCTGTCGGAATTACTTACAAATGATTTTGCTGAAGCCGTAGAATTGATTTATAATTCTAAAGGACGCGTTATTATTACAGGTATTGGTAAAAGTGCCATTATTGCTAATAAAATAGTCGCGACTTTAAATTCTACTGGGACACCAGCAATTTTTATGCATGCCGCAGATGCGATTCATGGTGATTTAGGACTAATTCTAGAAGATGATGTAGTGATTTGTATTTCTAAAAGTGGTAATACTCCAGAAATAAAGGTTTTGGTACCTCTTATAAAGCATGCAAAAAACAAAATGATTGCTATTACAGGAAATAAAGATTCCTTTTTAGGTCAACAAGCAAATTATGTGTTGAATGCCTATATAGAACAGGAAGCTTGCCCCAATAATCTTGCACCTACCACAAGTACAACAGCGCAGCTGGTTATGGGAGATGCTTTAGCGGTTTGCTTATTAGAACTAAGAGGGTTCTCGAGTAAGGATTTTGCTAAATATCATCCAGGTGGAGCCTTAGGAAAACGACTTTATCTAAGGGTTAATGACCTTTCATCTCAAAATTTAAAACCACAAGTAGGATTAGAAGCGTCATTAAAAGAGGTGATTGTAGAGATTACAGAAAAAATGCTTGGAGTCACGGCTGTCCTAGATAACAATAAGATTGTTGGGATTATTACAGATGGTGATCTAAGACGAATGTTGAGTAAAAGCGATGACATTACTCGACTGAAAGCCAAAGATATTATGAGTACCAATCCAAGACGTATTCAAGAAGATGCTATGGCTGTAGATGCTAAAGAAGTAATGGAAGAATTTGGAATTTCTCAATTACTTGTTGAGCAAAATGGTAATTATGCTGGTGTAGTTCATCTTCACGATTTAATAAAAGAAGGCATTATATAATGGCAAAAAAGAAAATTGATGAGATGTCTTTTTTAGATCATCTCGAAGATTTAAGGTGGCATTTAATAAGGGCAACTTTAGGTGTATTATTTGCCGCGATAATAGCTTTTGTTTTTAAGAACTTCATTTTTGACGTGATTATTTTTGGACCAACAAATATGAGCTTTCCAACTTATGAAGGTCTATGTAAAATGTCGCAACTTATCGGCATTAATGACACTACATTCTGTGCTGATGAATTTCCATTCACTATTCAAAACAGAACTGTAGCAGGTCAATTTTCTGCGCATATCTGGACATCAATTTATGCAGGATTTGTAATTGGCTTTCCATATGTGCTTTATCAGTTATGGAGTTTTATTAGTCCAGGATTAAAATCTAGAGAACGTAAGAATTCAAGAGGATTTATAATTATTGCATCAATCTTGTTTTTTATTGGTGTATTGTTTGGATATTATATTGTTACGCCTTTATCGATTAACTTTTTAGCTAACTATAATGTTAGTGATAAAATTTCTAATGAATTTGATCTGAGTTCTGTTATAGCCATAATAAGATCCTCTGCAATAGCATCGGGCTTTGTATTTGAACTTCCGATAGTTATTTTCTTTTTAACAAAAGCTGGCTTAGTAACACCTCAATTCTTAAGAAAGTATAGAAAATTTGCGCTAGTTATTGTTTTAATCTTAGCGGCAATAATTACACCGCCTGATATTGCAAGTCAGGTCATAGTTGCTATTCCTATTCTACTGTTATACCAAGTGAGTATTTATATTTCAGCAGTAGTTGTGAGAAGAGATAAAAGGAAAAATTCAAAATTAAAGTCTACTTAACATATGTCTGATCTCGTCAAAGAATTTAATGATTATCGTGCTAAAATGAATGATAAAATTTTAGCTGATAATAATAAGATAGTCAAACGCATTTTTAATCTGGATACTAATGCCTTTCAAGAAGGTGCACTCGATAAAAAAACTAAAGAGTTACTAGGATTAGTGGCTTCGACGGTATTGCGTTGCGATGATTGTGTAAAATATCATTTAGAATCTTCCTATAAAGAAGGCTTATCTAAAGCCGAAGTTAGCGAAGCTTTAGGTATTGCCACGCTTATTGGTGGAACTATTGTAATTCCGCATTTACGTCGTGCCCATGAGTATTGGGAAGCACTGGAGCAACAAGGTTAAACTTTTAATAAATGATTGCTAATGCCAACTGAATCTATATGATTTTGTTATTTTTAGCGTTGTTAGTGACGATATGAAACTACGAGCAGAACATTTAATGAAGTCCTACAGCGGACGTAAAGTGGTAAAAGATGTCTCTTTAGAGGTTAATCAAGGAGAGATCGTAGGATTACTTGGCCCAAACGGAGCTGGTAAAACCACTTCATTTTATATGATTGTAGGTATCATTAAACCTAATGGTGGTAATATTTATTTAGATGATACTAATATTACCAAATACCCAATGTACAAACGTGCACAAAATGGTATTGGTTACCTTGCTCAAGAGGCTTCAGTATTTAGAAAATTGAGTATAGAAGATAATATTTTGAGTGTGCTACAACTCACAAAGTTGAGTAAAAAAGAACAACACGAAAAAATGGAATCTCTTATTGAGGAATTTGGTCTGGGCCATATTAGAACCAATCGTGGTGATTTATTGTCTGGTGGTGAAAGACGACGAACAGAAATTGCACGTGCGCTAGCTACAGATCCAAATTTCATTTTATTAGATGAACCATTTGCTGGTGTAGACCCAGTTGCGGTGGAAGATATACAACGTATTATCGCTAAATTGACTAAAAAGAATATCGGTATTCTCATTACCGACCATAACGTACAAGAAACTTTAGCTATTACAGACCGTACTTATCTAATGTTTGAAGGTGGTATTTTAAAAGCTGGTATTCCTGAAGAATTGGCTAGTGATGAAATGGTTCGTAAAGTTTATTTGGGTCAAAACTTTGAACTGCGTAAGAAGAAGTTGTTGTTTTAGGTATTATCTTTTAGAATTGTATCTGATTTTTTTATATAGCCAAATTGAACTGAAAATAATAATGGTTTGTATTAAAAGATTAATTATAAAAAATGTAATTGCAGAAATAGTACCGGAACTTGCATAAAATGGTAAATCTCTACTAAATATACTAATTGGCAAACTAAAAATAAACATTAATCTTGAAGTCAAGATTGATAAATCTGAGTTTGATTGTGATAAAAAAACGTCAATTAATCCAATCGTAAATTCAGTTAAAAAAAGAAAAAAGAATACTATTATAAAAAACTTAGTATTTATTGTTTTCATAATTACAAGTATTATTGTTTGAGTCTACTATATCTTGTTTATTTATTTTTTTGATAATAGTCTTGCACAATAGCTTCACTAATTAAAAAAGCAAATACCTGAAGTAGAAAAATAAGCAAGTTCTCTAAGCACCTATGCATTAGGTTCACTTTTCGCTTTTTTCTTTGGTATTAGCAATTTTACTACTTTAACAACCAGCAAACAAACGACACCTACCGCAAGACCTATTATAAAGTCTCTCAATATTTCTGGAAGTACTTCTAACACATGATGTAGGTGTTCAATATTATGAACAAAAATACCGCCTGCAACGAGTAAAAGTGCCAAGGTACCAATGACGGATAAGGATTTAATAATCCATGGTAGTGCTTTTGTTAAACCGACACCAAAATTATATACAAAGCCTGATTTAGAATTGCTTTTTTGAATAAGTTTAAGACCAATATCATCCATACGTACAATGAGTGCTACAATACCATAAACACCAACTGTTGCAATTAATGCAACAATAGAGACGACAATGATTTGAGTAGTTAAAGTTTCGTTTACAACCGCTCCTAATGCAATAATCACAATTTCTACAGAAAGAATAAAGTCTGTTATAATTGCAGCTTTTATTTTAGACTTTTCAATGTTCAGCAATTCTTCCTTAGAAATATCTAATTGTGCAGCCACAACTTTTTCTTCATTTCGATGCAATAAGAATTCATAAATTTTCTCTGCTCCTTCATACGCCAAATAAAGTCCACCTAGCACTAAAACTACAATAACCAGTTTAGGGACAAAAGCACTCATGAGAAATGCTAATGGCAAAATAATTATTTTATTTACTAACGATCCTTTTGAAATTGCCCAAAGAACCGGAAGCTCTCTTGATGGGCTAAAACCTGATGCCTTTTCTGCATTTACAGCCAAATCATCTCCTAAAATACCTGCTGTTTTTTGAGTAGACACTTTGGTCATTGTAGCTACATCATCCATAAGTGCAGCAATATCATCTAGTAATGCAAAAAAACCTGATGCCATTTTTGTTTATGATTCTTAATTAGTGAATATTTTTTCTATCTAATAATGACAGAATTATATAAAGTCCAACTATAAGTGGTATAGCCGCAAATTGTAAGACAATGAGCGCTACTAAGCTCAATATTAAAAATATGTAACGTGTTCCATTGTTTTTAAAACTCCAGTCTTTAAACTTTAAGGCGAATAACTTAATATTAGAATTCAACAAATAACAACTTAATAAAGTCAACTCAGTTAAAAACCATTTATTTATAATAATAGAATTCATAATGTCGTTATTCTGATACTCAAGAATAAGCGGAAATGCTAATATTAATAGGGTATTTGCAGGTACAGGCAAACCTTTAAAATAGGTTTGTTGATCTTCATCTAAATTAAATCTTGCTAAGCGATATGCTGATGCTAATGGAATAAGCAACCCAATTAAAGGAAGTACAGAAAGTTTAAAACCTTTCCAATGCATTACGGAATTCCAGCTTTCTGTATAAGATGCAAAATCAGGCGCATCAATAGTTAAGGATATTAATTTAAACATAATTATTCCAGGCACTACACCACTTGTCACTAAATCTGCCAAAGAATCTAACTGTATTCCTAGTGGACTTTGAACGTTTAATTTTCGAGCTAAAAGGCCATCGAAAAAATCAAAGAAAATTCCAATAAACACAAATATTGCAGCTGCAACAAAATTGCCATAAACCGCAAAAATCACTGCAATACATCCAGAAAATAAATTGAATAGTGTTACAAGGTTTGGAATATGACGTTTTATACCCATAAATTTAATTTACGTAAAAATATAAAAGTATTTGAGTCTAAAACAATAAGAACCTACTTTTCAAGTTAAATAGATAGAAAAATATTGTGCATCTTTGTAAAAAATTTTGCTGTTGAAAAATTACTATGTAATTCTCTTAACGCTCGCTACGCTATTTGCTTCGGCTCAAACCACAAGAAAGTATTCTAACGAATTTATGAATATTGGTGTTGACGCTGCTTCATTAGGCATGAGCAATGCTGTAGTGTCACAAACATCTGATGTGAATTCCGGGTATTGGAATCCGGCAGGCTTAGTGCATCTTGAAGACAGCCAATTAGCATTAATGCATTCTAGTTACTTTGCCAACATTGCCAACTACAATTACATAGCGTTTGCGATGCCTTTAGATGATAGAAGCGCTGTTGGAATTTCACTTATTAGGTTTGGTGTAGATGATATTTTAGATACTACACAGTTAATCGACGATCAGGGCAATATTAACTACGATAGAATTAGTACGTTCTCTACAGCAGATTATGGTCTCACATTTTCTTATGCCAGAAAACTTCCTTTAGACGGATTAAATATTGGTGTGAATGGAAAAGTGATTAGACGAATCATAGGCGATTTTGCCTCGTCTTGGGGTTTTGGTCTTGATGCTGGTATTCAGTTTGAATCCAAGACAAATTGGAAATTTGGGTTAATGGCAAGAGATATTTCTACGACTTATAATGCATGGTCTATCAATGAAGAAAAGTTCGAAAATATTAGTGGTGCAGTAGATGGACAGAATCAAGAATTACCAGAAACAACCGAAATTACAATTCCGAAATTACAACTAGGAGCATCAAAAAAATGGATTTTTAATTATGATTATTCATTACTAGCCGCGGCTAACTTAAATGTACGATTTGCAGAAAATAATGATGTTTTTTCAAGTTCTTTTGCAAGTATTAATCCTGCTTTAGGATTTGAATTTGGTTATACCGATTTGGTGTTTCTAAGAGGTGGTGTTGGTAACTTTCAATCGGAACGACAACTAGATAACTCTGAAGATCTTACATTTCAACCTAACTTTGGTGTTGGTTTTAAATATAAAGGTATACAAATTGATTACGCGTTCACAGATATAGGCGATCAGAGTGCCGCACTCTATTCAAACGTATTTTCATTAAAAATAGACTTTAGCGTCTTTAGATAGATTTTGTTAATGGAACTAAAACTATATTCTTTCTTAATCTTTTTTATTGGGATGATAGGATATTCACAACAATTTCCATTATCACCAAATGCCGAAGTATCAGTACTAACGGTAGGTCCTGGTGAATCTTTAAATGATGCTTTTGGTCACAATGCTTTTAGGATAAAAGATAGCCAAAGAGGTCTTGATGTTGTTTTTGGTTATGGTGAATACGACTTTGATGCTCCAAATTTCTATTTAAAGTTTGCACAAGGAAAATTGAACTATCTCATTAGTAAAAATAACTTTTCTGATTTTTACAGATTTTACATTAAGTATGATAGAACGATTAAAGAACAAAGATTAAACCTAACTGCTACTGAAAGGCAACGTCTTTACGACTATTTATTAAACAATTATAAACCAGAAAACAGGAAATATCTTTATGATTTTTTCTACGACAATTGTGCCACTAGAATAAGAGACGTTGCAGAAATTGCATCAAAAAATAATATAACCTTTACTACACCAGAAGATTTTAAACCTAAAAGTTTTAGAGAGCTCATTCATGATCATGTTGGTTTAAACACTTGGGGAAGTTTCGGTATAGACTTAGCATTAGGCTCTATTATAGATAGAGAAGCTACAGCTTATGAGCATATGTTTTTACCAGAATACATCCACTTATTCTTTGAAAATGCCAAGGTCAAAGACTCTAAAAATCTTGTAAATAAGTCCACAACAATTTATCAGCAGAAGAAAAAGCGGTCAGAACTAAATTTTTTACTCAGTCCACTTTTTATCATGTTGTTGTTTGCAGCATTAATTATATATATTACCTATAAAGATTTTAAATCAAAGTCCAGAACTAAGTGGTTAGACACTATACTTTTTGTCGTTACCGGACTTATTGGAGTAATTGTATTTTTATTATGGTTTGCAACCGATCATACAGCGACAGGATATAATTACAATATGCTATGGGCTTTTCCTCTTAATTTATTTATGATTAGTCAATTATTTAAAAAGGATATTAAAAAATGGTTTAGGGCTTATATAAAGTTTTCATTACTTATGCTAATACTTATGACACTACACTGGTTAATAGGCGTACAAGTCTTTGCAATTGCCTTGATACCAGTTCTTGTTGCTTTAATAATCAGATACTTTTTTCTTCTGCAACATTTTCAAAAAGCATAGTCCTAACTTATTGTCCTCGGTAGTATAGAATTGTACTTAAGGTTTTTATAGAAATACTAAAATCTAAGAATATACTTCTATGTTTTATGTAGTAGAGATCGTATTGTAGCTTGGTAAGGCTATCGTCTATTGAAGACCCATATCTGGTATTTACTTGTGCCCAACCTGTTAATCCTGGTTTAATAATATGACGTGTTTCGTAAAATGGAATAATACAAGATAATTCATTCACAAAAAATGGACGCTCTGGTCTAGGGCCAATGATACTCATTTCGCCTTTTAAAACATTATAGAATTGAGGAATTTCATCGATACGTGTTCTTCTTAAGAACATACCAAAAGCCGTAATTCTTTTATCATCTATTTTAGCCCATTTAACACCATCCTCTTCTGCATTTACGACCATGGTTCTAAGCTTTATTATTCTAAACGATTTACTATTTCTTCCCACACGTTCTTGTGTGTAAATTAGCGACCCTTTGTTACCTATAACATTTCCTATTAATATAAATGGTAATAGAAAAAGTCCACTAATTAAGCCAATTATTGCAAAACCAATATCAAAAGCACGGTGAAAAAATATGTATAATTTATTTTCATTGCTTCTACTAAAAGGAAAGTATTTGTAAAAGTCTTTACCAACAAATTGAATTGGTACTTTATGAAGCAATTCTTCATAGACTTGCGTATATTCTCTAATCTTGAAACCCCGTTCTAACAATAACATTAAATCATGGTAGACTTCTGCAATAATGGCTTCAGTACTAGAACTAGCAACTAAAACTTCAGATATTCTCTCTCTTTGAATAATCTCTAAAAAATCTTTTGCAGCAAACTCCTTTAAGCCTTTAAATTTTATAGATTCTGTGGTAGTAGCCTCACTATTAATAAATCCTACAATTTTATAATTAGGATCTGACGCATCTAAGGCTTTAACTAATCCATCTATATTAGAAATCTCACCAACTAATAAAACACGTTTGTAAAATCTTGGCGATTCAACAAGGTTGAGGTATAATATTCGCCATATTAAAATTGAGATAATTATTACGACATACAAATACACTATTTGCATACGTTCTTCTGGCAAATAAGGAGATAGAACAGGAGTTAAAAGATAAAACAGTACTACGGTTGATGCGGTAATAACAATATTACTGAATGTAGTGTCTAACTTACTGGCTTTTTGTAAATCGTATAGCTCGAAAATAGTTCCAAAAGTCGTTATATAAGCAGCAAGTAGAACAACTGCGACACTATTTTCTGAATTTATAACTACATAGTCGAAGTCAAAAAACAAGCCTAAAAGATAAATACCTATGAGAACCATGACTAAATCCATGATTCTAAGAAGAATCTTACGTTCGGAAACTTCAAAATGTATTCCTTTTTTATGCTCCATTTGTCAGATAAACTATACCGTAAAGATAAAAAGTCTAAATGATTATAAAATTCTTATTAGGACAAAAGCGAAATCCATTTTGCTTTTACCATATTCCAATCAAATGATTCTGCTTTTTGTCTTGCATTACGAATTAGTTTTTGACGCAAAGTTTCATTAGCTGCTATGAGTTTTATTGCATCTACCATGGCGCTTGCATTATTCACAGGCACTAACAATCCATCCTCTAGATCTGAAATTAAATAAGGTAGACCACCAGCATTAGTAGATACAATAGGTAATCCTAACGCCATTGCTTCAATAATGCTAACAGGAGTATTATCAAAATTGGTAGTATTAATAAAAATATTGAAGTCTTTTGCCGTTTCAATCCACTGTCTCTTTGACAACTTACCAGTGAATTTTACTTCTAAATTATATTGTTGAGCTTTCTGTTTTGTAAGAGCTAAAGAACCATCTATTTCAGGTCCAATCATTGTTAACTCAGACTTTAAACCTTGATCTTTTAATTTTTTGAGCACTTCTATCGCCAATTCTGGATTATAAATTGAAGAAAATGATCTCACCCAAAGTAATTTAATTTTATCAATTTTGCGGTTTGCGAACTTGTAATTATACATATCGATAGAATTAGGTATATGTATAATAGTTTTGTAACCATGTGATTGAAAAATTGTTGCTAAAAACTTTGAGGGAGCGACCAGTTGATAGGCATTTTTAAAAATAACACGACTTAATTTTGGATTGCTTTTAAGCCTATTTTCTAGATTTCCTCCATGCAAGATTGGTATATATTTCAACTTAAAAAGCCTGCACAGTTGACTTATAATTAGTGCAAAATAGAAGTTAGTAGTGCTGTAAGTATCTATTAACACATAGTCTGCCTTTGACTTATTTGAAAAGACTAATTTCATCATATCAAAAAGTCTAAAAACTTTATTAGACTTATTTGATGCTACTTTGATTGCACAAACTTCCTTTAAGTGCGCACTCAATGTTTCAATAGTCGTGATAGTTTTACCACTATTTGATAAGGCGTTTCCTATATAAAGGACGTTTTTCATTTTTAATATTGATTAGCGCCAAAGCATAAAAAAATGCAGGACCAGCAAGGCGCATAGCTGAGTGATTAATTGTAAGAAACCAAAATGCTAAAAACGCATAGAAATAAATATTTTTTTTGTTTTTAGCCCTATATGATAATGGCGTGAAAATAAGTATCAGTAAAACAACTATACCTAAAAAGCCATGTTCAGAAAGTGTTCTACTAATCTCATTGTGAGACACAATCATCTCTCCATTATCTCGTCTGTATTTTGTGTTACTTGCGCCAATTCCCAAAAAGGGGTTTTCAATAAAGCCATCTAGCTCATTCATCAGCAGTTCTACTCTACCAGTCGTTAAATCTTCTTTCTCTCTACCTAATGAATCCTGATTTGCATAACGCTTATCAATAAGTCCCATTGTAGTTGTAGAACTGATTACCCATGTTATAATCAATGCTGTAATAAATAATGCCGTTGAGCCAATTAATTTATTCTTTAGATGTGGTCTGGCTCTAGCGTATACAATTATAACAAATGCAAGAATAGTTATTATAGCAGCTAAGACACCACCTCTACTAAAAGTAACTAATGCACGGTAAGAAATTAGAATTAATAAGACTATATTAAAAAGTTTCAATCCAATATTTGGTGATTTTAGTAGTAACCTAACCGTAAATGCAAACATCCCTAATCCCAGAATTGTTGCAACTTGATTTGGCCCAAAACCACCCGACGAACTAAAATTCGATGCCGTGTTTGTAATTGTTTCTTTCACACTTGGGTTATAAAAAAACAAATAAAAGGTTATACTAACTATTGGCAATGACAGGTAGTTGAGCATTTGTATAAGCTCTTTGTTTTTTACTGATCTATCATAAAAAAATAAAGACGCTAAGCCTAAACAGACTGGTCCACTTAAAACGAATGCTAAATTTGTCCTGAAGTTAGCATCGAATCTTAAATTTATTGATGCTGTGAAAATTGCCGGAACCAATAAAATAAGATACAAAAAGTATGGATAGCCTTGTCCTTTAACACCTTTAAAGAACATTCCCATGAGTACAAATAGTATAATTAAATATTTTGAGGCTTCGTACGCTATTCCACCCTTTGTCATTCTAAAAAGCACCTCGGCACCTACAAAATAAGCACAAGCGTTCATTATGGCTTGTGTTTTCATAGATTTTGGAGCAACAACAATGTAGGCAATAAAATAAATCATAGCTACATTAAAATAAACCTTAGCCAAAGGTTTAAAAGCGAAGATTAAGAATGCAATTGCAACATGGACTAAAACCCAAAAAATGTATTTACTGTCTAAATTCAATTAGAAATGATATTTAATCCTATTCTGCTCTAAGATAATGCAGATTTTCTGGATTTAAACATCTTTCTATAATCATGTAATGGAAATTTATATTTATAACTCTTTCCAATTAGAAAAATATAAAAGTGTACTAAAAAAATTGGGGTTTTAGACGGAAAGAATTTTAAGTATTTATCATAAGTTTTGTTCTTATATTTTGAAATTAAGAAGGGTGTCGCATATTTATTAAAGTAATAATTCTGAATTTGCGTATCATCACCAACATTTTCAAAAAAAGCATCATATTTTAGCCCTTCATCTAAATAAAAAACCTCAAGTGCTGAAAGTGGCTTATCTTTACTAAAAGTGTAAAAGGTAATACATCGAGAAACATCTATTAAAATCCATTTGTTTAATTCTTTTGAAAATATTTCATTCGCTGCATGACCTCCATATTTCTTATCAAAAGGAATAACGGTTATTCCCCATTCTTTTACTAGTAAATCGTTAATAACACAGAAGTTATTATACACCTGAGATAGATCACTACACACACCACCTTTTCCTTCTAACATGTCGGATAACGCTATATCTGAAGGTAAACTTAATCCAGATCCTCCTTTAATATTTTTTCTTAACCAGCTAGAAATATGTTTTGCTTTTTCTAGATCAGTTTTAGGGTCTAAACCTTCAAATATCTTTTTATTGACCTCGAAATAAATCTGTGGGATTTCAGTTTTTGGATTGTAAAAATTATAGGTTTCTTTATCTACCTCATCTTTTGTAGAGTTATGGGAAAGCAACCTGAATCTTGCATAATACAAAAAAGAGTGTCTTCTTAAAATCCAGGAAAGTTTTCTCAATTTCAATGAGTAAATTGTAAATGTTTAATAGCGAGTTAAATATAAATAAATTTGGTAAACTTCACCTAATTTCATAGACTAACGTACTTTTTAATTTAGTAAACAACAATTTTTAGTCGATGAAGTATAAAGAACTAATATGCGAATACCATTTTATGGTATGAAAACTAACCCTGTTTAATTAGTTCATTTATTCGATGGAGGTAATAATCATAGGTGAATTTTTTAACAATTTCTTGATTATTAATTAGTATTTGTTTGTATTCTTTTTGAGGCAATTTTATGGCTTTAGTTATCATAGCCATCACATTTGCTTCAGTTACTGGATTAATTAAAAAACCATTTTCGCCATCCTTTACATACTGCCCAATTGAAGATATAGCTGAAACTATAGGTGCACAACCGAAATTCATGGCTTCCGCAATTACCTTTGGAAACCCTTCAGACGCTGTTGTAGGCATTAGAAAATAATGAGATTGCTTATATATTTCAAATACCTTTTCAGTAGGAAGAAAACCATGAAAAATAAAATTTAATCCTTGCTTTTCACTTATTTGTTTAAAATAGCCCACGTCTACCCCATCACCAACTAAATGGATTTCACCAACTTTGGTTCTAATATCGTCTGGTAATTTATTAAAGGCATTTATGATCCGTTCTACCCCTTTTTCCTTTTCTAATCTGCCTACGTAACAGAAATTTAATGTTTCCTCTTTATGTTTACTAGTTACAATATCCACACCTTCCAAGATATCTTTATCAACTAAACACGGATTTTCAAAACTTAAACAATGCTCTTTTTGATTTTCCCAAGCCCCATTTATGGTTACACTTCTTTTCTGTCTTTTTAATAAAAACCGTTGTATGGCATATCCTGATGGTGCTGGATTTTGTTTCCAATTACCAGCATATTTAAACCACCCTTTCTTTTTTGAAAACAATGTGAGGTAGGGAATTAGAAAAACCCCAATTCCTGTCGGTGCTCTTAATTGAAAGCAGTCCGTTTTTGCTAATGTTTTATTAACTATTCTTATAACTCGAGGAGCAGAAAACAAAACATTTAATTTAGCCAAAATGCTTTCACCACCAGTAGGCTTAATTGGTACAAGTTTTATATTATCATTAGTGTAAGGCAATGAACTCTTTGGTGCTTCTTCATCATAAAACATAGCGATATGATGGATTTCTTCAAAAATCTCTGCGAGATGATTAATTTCTGTAATCGTCGGTCCCCAACCCACTATAGTTCCATCTCGCAGTTTGTAATGCTCTGTATGTGATATGATGGTTAATTTCAACTCATTTTATTTTTTGAATTTAGCAACGACTCATAAATTGACAAACACTGTTTGAGGTAATTTTCTTCTGAATAATTTTCTTCATAGAATTTACTTAATTGATTCACATAGATATCTCTTTTAAGGACAATGTCATTTATACTATCAATCCAAGAATTAACAATAAAGTCATTTTGAATAAATTCAGGAAAGACTGTTTTTACTTGTTTTGCTACTTCGCCAGTATTATAGGTAATGAAGGGTAAATTCTTACTCATATATTCAATAGCAACCAATGGTCCTGTTTCTGAATCAGCACAATGTATTGCCAGATGATATTGCAATAATTTAGAGTGAACAGAATTACAATTTGTTACTACTGAAACTCTATCAGCGATATTATTATTATCAATTAGAGCTATAACTTTATTGTAGTAGTCAGTATCAACGATTTGACCGTAAATGGTAAACCTATAACTGTGAGGTAACACTTTAATAAGTTCAATCAGGAATTCATAATTTTTCTGTGGTCTAAAATTTCCAACAGAAACTATATTTACGGTATTTAATGACAAGTTAATCTTTTCATTTTTTAAACTAGTTCTAACTATATTACTTAATTTAAGAACATTAGGATTTAAATCATTAGATACTGCCCAGTCCTTCAGCTGTTCACTCACACCAATATAGCCTGTGCACTTCTTTATAGCTTTTCTTAGACTCTCAGATATGCTCTTATCTTCATTTATTTTACCATAATGATCATGAAATAAAACAACTTTCTTCTTGCCAATCTGTGTAACATAAAATAATAACGATACATATCTTAAAACTTGACGTAGGTGAATGTGGATGACGTTAAATTGCTTAAGTACTTTATATAATCTTATTATGTATATAGGATTAAACTTGTTTTTTCGTCTTAAATAAATAATTGGGATTTGCTTATTTAATTGGGTATCTAAAACTGATTCGTCAAGTAAGCAAAGTACAGTTACATCATGTCCATGTTCATGCAACAAGTTAGAGATATCTACCAGTACACGCTCAGCACCACCTACATTTAATTGATCTATGACTTGTATTATCTTCATTAATGTAAAGCTTCAATTAAAGGACCTTCTTCAATTTTATCAGTCGCTAATCGCCAGGATTTATTCACCTGAAACAAAATAATTGGTAACATAAAAACTGATAATACGGCACCAATGAACATTAGAAATTTATTGCCTTTATAACGGTAAGGCATTATGGATTTAGGTACTGTCTTTAACAATTCTAATTTAGCTCTTTTATCACCAAAATATAGTCGGTATAAATATAATACGCTCGGTATTGGTCTGGGGTCTAGCCATTTTTTAGGTCTAAATCCATCCCAACTTCCCATTTCTCTTAAGCCACCACTACCTACTTTTAGATGTAGTCTTTTAGCGAAAGGATTAGATATATTTAAAAAGCCATTGACATGTGCTCGTAATCCAAACTCACCATCTCCCATACGTTGTTTTTCAAACTGCCTGTCAAACAAGCCTATAGTTTTAAAAATTGACTTTTTTAACATCACATTACCTGTATCTAACTGATCTGAACGTCTAAAGAAGCTATAATTTTCAGGTACCTTATCACCTACTACACTAATCGATACACCAGATGAAATATCAGCATTAAAATAATCTATACATTTTAAATGATTTGTAATCCAATCTGTTTCTACTCTGCTATCATCATCATATAAGAGAATGTATTCGCCTTTACTAAGTTTAATAGCATTATTTCTCGCCGACCAAAGCGCAAGCTCTTCTTGATACTTTACAGTTAGGTTAAGGTTGAAATCACCATAAAATTCTTGATGAAAAGGTTGAGATTGATCAATTACAATAACTTCAAAGTTTTTGTAATCCTGATGTACTAAGTCTCTTAAACCGTCTTTTAAATATTTATATCTGTTTAGTGTTGGGATGATAACACTGACTAATGGTTGTTGCTGTATTAATTGAGATTCAAAGCTCTTCCAATCTAGATGCTTTATTGGTCTTGAATGAAGATTTGATCGTTTCGTGTTTCTTGTTTGGACATATGAAACAATATTTTTTACAGGATTCTTAAATGAAAAGAGTCTTAGCACTAAGATGTATAATGCCCAAACCGAATTGAAGTATTTTCTAATAAAACGATATTCATCACCTAGAGGTACTTCTTCAAATGTTTTATAAGTCTTAGCATTTCCAATATAACCTAATTGAACGGCTTGCCAGGATAAGTCATAGCCTCTAGCTATATTACTCTGATAATCTTTATCTACTTGTAACTGAATTTTAATTTCTTCTTCAAGAAATTCTACAACGGGAAATATAGATGCATGATTAACCGTACTGTGTGTAAAGTAATTGGTTGGTTGAATATATTTTAAAAATTGAAAAAGCAAGACTTTAGTTAATTGAATTTAATAGTTCTTTAAAGTACGGTTTTAATTGCAGCTTAGTTTCCCAGAGTTCTCTGTTTTTTTTAAATTGATTATTAAGTTCTAATTCACTCAGTTTACTATGGTATTCCAATACTTTTTCTACAATTTGGTTTCTTTCCTTATACTCAACCCAAACCACATGGTCTTTCCAATTAACTGAATTATTGAGTGGCAATATACAATCTGTATTCACAAATATAGGAATCCTACCCATGGCTAAAGTTTCATATAATCTCACAGAAAAATCACCAGCTCCTCTCACACATAGTACGTAATCAGAATTTAAAATATTATCAAAAAATTCCAGAGTTGTTTTATGTGTATTCTTTTTATCGTTAGTGTTGATTCCCGCTCTATATTTTTTTCTAATGATGAAGTTAGAATTTACTCTTTTATCCTTAAGTATTTTATAAACGAGTGTAGCTCTAAGGAATTTTGGAGCCATCAAAGCATGTGGAGTCTGCCATCTCACTTTTAGATAATAAAGTATATTTTTTAAAGATGTTTTTAAGATATCTTTTACTGCCTCAACTTTACTTTTATTAGCTTGTCCGCAAAAGCCGATAACTGGTTTTGTTTCATAAGAACGTTCAGATATTTTAGTAGTATTATAATATGTTTTTAAAGTATCACTAATAAAAACTGGCATTGCATAATGCTGACTATTAAGTTTAGACGCATAGCCTTGCGCTCTTAGAACGATTACATTTAAATCCTCAGGGATGTCCATACCGTTATCACCTGAAAGCAAAACAAGAACAGGTATATTGAGTTTATTTGATTTTTTAATAAAATCTGCAGCAATTTTTAGCTCATCCATTATTCTATAATACCACCATGACATAGTGAGAATTGCAAAATCAGACTCATTAATGTTCTCGTAAAATATAAAATCTTTATCGGAAACTCCGTAATGAGATATTCGTTCTTTATCAGTAAACGTCGAAGGCTTAATAAAAGGCTTTAATAAGGGAAAAAGATGTCCTCTTTTTTTAGAATTGTAATGGTCTTTAGGGTAATAAAGCTTCATGAGTTAAAAATACAAAACTTACAATAGCGAAAGGGTATTTAAAATTTATAAAAATCAATAAAATCCTTTACTTGTTTCTCTAAAGTAAATTTTTCTTTCACTCGTTTTTGTGCAGCCTCTTTTATTATATTTTTATCAAATTCTGGGAGTTGTAGTACTTGAAGTATCTTAGTCTCAAAAGCATTTTTTTCAATTGGGTAAACCAGCCAACCCGTTTTGTTATGTTCTATGTTCTCTTTTAATCCGCCAACATCTGAAGCTATTGTTAAACAACCTAATGCCTGGGCTTCTAATACAGCATTGCAAAATCCTTCATTATAACTAGTTTGTAAGTAAATGTCTGAATTTTTTATTTTTGACAAAACATCGAAATGTGATAGTTTGTCCATTAAAACAACATTTTTTTGTAATCCTAATTGTTCAATTAAGAATAAGTAACGTTCCTTTTCTTTTTGATTGCCACCACCAATAATCTGATATGTCAAATTAGGATAAACTTTAACTAAACCAGACATGAGTTCTATTGCCACTGATAAATTCTTTATCCAATTTAATCTTGCCACAGTACAAATTGTTATTTGCTTATTGGCCTCAGTCTTATAATCAACCAAATTATTAATTTGCTCAAAAATAACTGCAGGTGTAATAATCTGGTAAGGCTTTTTATTATTTAAACCTAACTTATACGCCTCATTAAGTAAGTATTTTGATATACTATGTACCTTATCAACGTTTTCCCATAATCTTGCATAACAATTTGAGTTCTTTAACGGATAGACATTTATATCAAAACCTCTTAAACTCACCGCCATCTTTGCACCAATTGCCTTAGCAACAGATTCACTGCCAATAGCTTGAGTTGCAAAACCAAAATGCAAAATATCGACTTTAGATTTTAAAATATGACTATTAAGATAAATCTTCTTTAAGATATGGTTTGGAGAAGAACCGGATAGCTTTTCTAGCTTATAAAATCGATTAACTTTATTAAAATGTGGTACTAATGATGTGAACACAAATAGCGATTTTAAGAAAAATAAAGCTTTATTCTTGATTACTTTTGGCATTTTCTCTACCCTACACAAACTAAAGTTTTCTCGGGTTTCCCTCACAAATAAAACTATATTGAAACCGTTTTTTTGAAGCCCTTTTATTTTACTGTTGAAAAAGGTTTCAGAATAATTAGGTGTAGAAGGTAGTACAAAACCAATTTTCATTTTGCTGTTTTTTCAAGACAGTTATCTAATAAATTGTGTAAGATTAAATTTTCTTAATATTTCAGTAATTTTAGCTATATCTTCCTCATTTTTATACTGTTTGAATCTATTTCTTATTTCACTTTCAGGATGTGTTTTAGAAGATGGCCTTGTGTAAATACTCTTTATACTTTTTAATGGCTTCAATCCAAAATCATCGCATAACTTATAATACATATTTATATCAGAAATTAAGTCTTCGTAACGTAATATTTTAAATGTTTCTGAGAGTTCTTCTTCCTTTTCTAGGATAAAAATATTTTCAATGCACCACCTTAAGCACAAAATTTCAACTTTTGTAAAATTCTCTAATTCAGACCAATGAAAACCATAATTTCTCGCCAATAAATCAGTTAATAATTTCTGTCCTCTAAAATGTTCCAAATTATACAACCAAGGAAATTTTACCCTGTTTTGAGAAAATATAACATCATAAGGATTTCTGATAATATAAAATACAGGAATATTAAATTGATTATTGATTAAAGGTAAACTCAAATTACATCTTACAAATTTTATAATATACTTTTTAGGTATAATAGGCCATAAATGCATTTTTAATTTTCTATTACTTAGTTGTGCAATCCAATCATTATCAATTTGATTACTAAAAACCTTATGAAAATAATCTTCCTGATATTGTGTCTCATTTGATTCTGTAATATACTTATCACAAATCAAATGTCCATTTTCGGTTTGAAACTCGTGTTCTGGTTCAAATAGTATTCTATAACGAAATTGCAGACCAATTATTTCTGCTAACCAGCTTGTACCACTTCTGGCAGATCCAGCTACAACAATATGTTTATTGTAATTTTTCAGACGCGAAATAGTTTAAACTAAACCTAATTCAGTAGTTTCAAATATAAATCTTTGTAGGCACTTATTTCCAATTGCTTGGAAAAACGTGAATTTACATTTTCAATTGCACTTTTTGATAAACGCTTATACAACTGAGAATCGTCTTTAAGAACTCTAATTTTCTCAATTAAATCATCTAAAGATTTATATACATATCCACCTCTATTAGCTTGTAAAATATATATTGTGCCACCACCTGAGTCAGAACTTAAAACTGGCACACCGCAGGCTAATGCTTCGAGAATACTCACTGGTAATCCTTCTTGTTTAGAAGACAGCACAAATAAATCTTGCTCCGACAAAACTTTTGGAACGTCGCTATTTTCAACAAATCCTTTAAAATGAACCCTTTGGTTTAAATCTAATTTATCTATAAGTTTATTTAACTCAACCTTGTATAGTTTATCTGCTCGACCATATAATTCTAATACAACATCATCGGGTAGTTGATGTAAAGCCTTAATAATATCAGCTTGATTTTTATTTGAGGTTATATTTCCTATACTACAAATTTTAAACTTAACTGAAATTTTAGGCTCTTGAGGTTTAAATACATTCAAATCAACTCCATGAGGAATAAAACTAATCTTTCTACTAATAAACCAAGATTTAAAAAATCGATTTTTCATCTCTGGATTATCATAAGCAATATGATGTGCTAATAATCCTTTTAAATACCATCTTCTAGACCATGCATTATTCTTTTTTGTAAACAAATATTTTATACCTGCCAGATGACAGGATAAAGCTTCAACCAAATTAGATTTATAGTCCCAAGAGTGTAACAAATCAATATTATACTTTCTTAATATTTTTGAAAAATATATGGCATCATTTATTGTCTTACCCGAGAAATGAAGATGAATTATTTTTGACTTAGGAAAGGAACTAGGAACTAATTCTGGAAAATTTTCGACTGCTATATACACATTAATTTGAGATGAGATTAAAGCTTCAGCAATCGAAAGCAGAACATACTGGCTACCTGCGGTTTTAAAATTTGGTATTGTATATAATATTCTAATGGTTACCCAATGTATTATGGTTAGAATGCCATAAAGATAAGGTTAAAAGCATACTTAAAGGATGCGCATAGTTAATTTTATTAGTATCCATAAAATTTCTATATATATTGTTAATAATAGGCTTATGGACTAAGGTATCTAATCCCGTATTAAACAAGTATTTCTTAAGATTTGTATCATTAGACTCGCCAACAAATTGAAGTTCCCAATTACGTTGAACATAGGGTTTACCAGTGGTTTTATTCAATATTCGGCTTAGTTTACTAAAAACCCTGTATGGTAAATTATATGGTGTTTTATTCAAGTGGTAATTATAGAGGTTAAATGGTTTATGTTCTTGCCATGTAATTTTCGCCAATGCTTGGTTTCGTTTTTTTAAATAACCTATCTGTAATTTTCTATTTCTTAAAAGGTCTTCAGGAATGGTGCATATAAACTCACATATTTTGTTATGATAATATGGCAATGTTATAGGTGCTGTTTTTTTGAAGATAGATAAATTTATGGAAGTCCACCTTGGAGCCCAATACAAGGATTTAAATGCCCTAATTTTTGCACTAGAGTTTTCAATAACTATTGTATCTAATAATGATTTTATTTTATCTCTTAAATAATCTTCAAAATTGCCTTCTAGCGACCAAGACTGCCATAATTGAGAAGCTAATTCTAGCCCTCCTTTTTTTACAATCTTTTTTAAGACTAACTCTAATTCTTCGTTCTCTGATATTTGTTTATCTGTTGTGCTATCAAATAATACATCTCCCCAATGCCCCAAAGAAAAAACATCACCTTTAACTTTCAACTGATTTAAAACAGCCATTTGCCTTGCATGGGTAAACTCAGCATAACAACCATTTATTTTAGACAGTTCTTCTATCTTATCCCAAAGATAGCCTGTAGTTATTTTAAAGGCTTTAAACGGAAAATTGCAAGTATCCGCAATTTGCTTGGATATTTTAGCTTCATCGTATCCATTTTCAAAAGAATAACTATAAACTTCAACATCCTTGCCCAGATGATTTAAAGCTACTGCTTGTGTTCTAGAGTCTAATCCTCCAGATAATGGTAATATAACTCTCTTGTCTCCTACTTGTTGGTCTATGATAGATTCAAAAAGTTCAGAAAACTCATTAAGAGTATCCTCGAAACTGATATCTTTTGGCGAATAATGCCATTGAAACCAAGGTTCACTTTTTACCAAATAACCAGATTCGTCAATTGTATTAACTGTGGCAGGTTTTAAACAAACTTCATCTTTATAATACGTATCCTGATCTAAGAAAAAACCTATTGCGGCAAATACACATATTGCTTCGTAATTCAACACGTGGTCTCCTTTAACTTTTGCAAAAGTCTGAAAGTTAGGAATAATATCTGTTTGTATGGTTTTCACTAAAAAATACTCTGATTATTTATGTTTTAAACTTCCATAATATAAATCTTCAAAATCAGCTGTCATTTTCGTTATATTATGATTTTGCTCTACTTTTTCTCTAGCTCTCACTCTAAGCGCATTAATTTTTTCTAAAGATAGCGTATCGAAATCTTGTATCTTTTTGCTTAGCGCATTCGCATCTCTTATAGGTACTAAAAATCCTGTTTCATTACCTGTAACTAACTCAACTACTCCTCCACAACGTGTACTTAAAACCGGAAGTCCAATTGCCATTGCTTCAATTACTACATTGGCTATTCCTTCTGCTATACTAGGTAAAACTAGCAAACCTGAATTAGCCATTAATTGATAAACTTCTTTCTGTGGTACAGAATCTGTAATAGTAACATATTCTTGGAGATTAAAATCATTAATCATGTATATCAACTCCTCATTGCCTTTAGCTCCTATTATAGTATAATGAAAATTAACGCCATTTCTTTTTAAATCCTTGCAAGCTTTTATCATGTAGTCATAACCTTTAATCCAATGTGGTCTACCTACAGAAATTAATTGTAGTTTATCTGTTTTTTTATATGAACAAATACTAGGGAAATCCTTGAAATTAAAACCTGAATAAATCACCTTATCTATTTTTGAAGGTGATGCATACAATACATTACTTTTTTCTTTTATGGCTTCACTAACAGAATGAAAGCCTCTAATTTTTGGAAATAAGGTCTTTAGATAAACTTCATTTTCTGCATTTACAAATGGTCTTACATTTAATTGATATCCTAGCTGACTTAGCACTACATTATAGCTGTTTTCTTTAAGGATAGTTTTACAATAAGGCAATAGCGATATCCATTGCACATGAACTATATTGGGCCTAATATTTTTTAAAGCCAGATTAAAATTTAAATGTTTTAAACCTGAAGTATCAATTCGAGCTATTAATTTTAAAGACTTTATATAGTCTAAAAATCCACTTTTTTTAAACAAATTTCTAAAACTAAAAACTAGACTTCTCCAAAGCAGATTTAATTTATTGCTTTGAGTACCCAGATCTATATACTTAACTCCTTTAATTTTTTTATCTATTCTAGTATCAAAACCTAACACATATATCTGATGCTTTTTACTCAAACTTTTTATGACAGTATTAATAAAAGGTCTGGTATTAAAACTACCATCAAATATTACTATTTTAAGCTTAGGTTTCAATTTCTTATTTTATGGTTATTTTGGCAAATACTTTATTAACACTGGTTATTACGGTAATTGTATCATGCTTTCTTTTTTGAAAAAGTAAATTTCTATTCTTTTTGAGCTTATTAATTTCCTTTTCATTAAAAAGAATATATTTTTTAAAATAATCTTCTAATTGTTTTGAACTATACAAACCTGAGTTTACAATATCACGGCACAACATTTTTATACCTTCGATGTTGTTACCAGAAAGAAAAGTATTGGGGTGCTTTTCAAAGTTTTTAAACTTCTTTATAAAATCATCTGAATCGTACATGTGGTAATGAAGCATTCCAACTTTCTCAATTTGATTTGTTAGATCACCATCATTATAAACGACTCTATGAACATTTTTTGGAACAATTTCTTTGGAGGAGTTAACTCTAATTGCGGTTTTCCCCAAATGCTGTCCATACCAATATGGAAATTTATGAAATTTATTCTCAAAAGGATTAAGTAACTTTTTATATATCCTATCGATTCTATTTTTCAACTGAGGCGAAGACTTAAAAAGGATAGCTTCTTTAAATACATTTTCAAAATGTAGTTGGGTCTGTAAAATCTCAAAAGGCTTAAAGTTTACCACATCATAAGTTTTCGGTATTTTACGAAAGAAGCTTTTCAAGTTACTGCACTCGGTTTTGTGAGTTATAATTAACTCATCCGCGTCAATAGATATGAGCCAATCAATATTTTGTTTTTTACATTTTTGAAGAGCATCGTAGGTATTCAAGCACTGTCTAGCTGTATGATGTTCTTTGTAATTATTTATAAAATTCTTTAAGCATACCAAAGATTGGTATATATCCTTTTCTACTGAATTCGATTTTTCAACGTAATCTAAGTCTTTAATTGATTCGTAACTAGCATCTGTAGTTCCATCAAAATAAACAAAAGCTTTTTCAATACCTATTACTTTATGATACAGTAAGTTTTCTCGAAGAATACGCTCCTCATTCTTAACGGTAATTACAAGACCTATTCTCATAAGAGTGACAGAATTTTTATATTTTTTGAGCAAAAATGCAATGATGCAACCCAAATCCGAATTTAGATAACAAAGTCTCTCTAAATTTTTTCAAACCTATTTTATTGCAAGCACCAACAAACCATCGATTATTTATTATCTTATAGTAGCTCTTATCTCCAAAATTATACACTATACTTTCATATTTAATAATTTTAAAATTATTCTTTTTTAATAAATTAGTTAACTCTGCTTTAGACAAGGGAAGTTCTATAGGCTGATTAGACCATGTTTTACCATCTGTCATATGATCTAAAGTAGTTTTATTTGGTGTAGTAAGTATTAAATATCCATCAGGTTTTAATATGTTATTACACACATCAATATACTTCTCTTTGTTTTCTATATGCTCTATTACTTCCTGAGATACTATGACATCATATTTGTTATTCTTAAAATTAAAAGTTAACACATCACCCTGTTGGTAATTAACATTTGGATATAATCTATTTGATTTATCAACTGCGAATTGGGATAATTCAATAGCATCAGTAGTTCCAAATTGTCCTAAAAAAGCACTCAGCCTTCCATCTCCTGAACCTAAATCTATGATCAAAGGTTGCCTCCTTTTGCGTTTTACAACAGTGAAATACTCAAGAATTTTTACACACCTTCTCAATTGTAGACTATTGAGTAATTTATTTTCATCCCAATACTCATCATAAAAGGACTTCTGGCTTTCTATTTCCATAATAGAGACTTAGTCTTTTTGGTTATCAATTTTTAATAGGCAATTTCCTTTATTTTTAATTCTTTGATAGTAGGAAAATAAAAATCTTTCATACTTACTGAACAACTTAGAATTGATGGCTTATCTCTTAAAAAATTAATTTGATTTATATCATCCAGGGGTTCTGGCATATTTAAGCCTACTGAAAGATAATAATCTCTAAATTTAAAAATAGGTTCATTAGATTGAGGTTTGACAAATATAGATGGTTTCCCTAAGGCATGACTAAAAATTATTCCATGAAGAGAAGAAGAATATACAACCTCAGATCTTAGGATTTCACTTGCTAATTTTAAGGGACTGGTATCAATAGTCACATGTTTTATATCTTTAGGGTATTTTTTCTTGTAAACTGCTTCATCTCTAAAGTGAGGAATAAATATAATTTGTTTATTCGAACTTTTAGAAATATCTATGTTATAAACTTCTTTTATTAACAAGCCAGGATCATATTCAAATTTTAAATTAGATAAATCTGTATTATACTTTTCAAAAAACTCCCTCGTTAACGGCCCTCTGACCCCATATACTTTAAGATTACTAAGTAGTTCCTTTTTAGAACTTAAATCATTTCCCTTCCAACCAATTCCATTTATAATATCACCTTCTTTCACCCTATTCATAACAGAACCTACAAATAATATCCTATTGCCTTCACCTTTAACATTTTCAATATCTTCATTATAAATTTTTTTTATTAAATCAACATTGAACATATCACCAGCATTTCCATACTTAAAGAATTCCTTTTTTTTGTACATCAGCTTATTCTTAAAATAGGTGTAATTAGAAACATTACGTTGATCCCAATAATAAGTTCTTATTCCCATAACTTGTTTTTGTCTACTTTGATTATATTATATTCCACATCATTAATACCGTAACTGACTATAATTTCATCTTTTAATTTCGATAATCCTGAAAAATATGTGCATGAAATCAATTGATTGTTAAACTTATGTCTATCTCCGAACAAAGATTTAATTGAATGGATAAGAAACCACTTTTTGCCTAGTTCGATTCTAGGTTCATTTGATAAGGAAAATTTTATTGGCCTTCCAAGATACATTCTAGATCCTTTAAAGGATACTTTTTTATGAGATATACCCAAAATTTCACCTTCAAAGTTCAAGAGTTGAGTTCCAATTGAATGATTTACTAAGCTTTGTTTCTTATCCTGATAATAAATTTCAAATCTTATAAAATCCTTACCTATATTACAAGCTTTTATAATTGTCAAGGGATTTAGACTGTAAAGTGCATAAAGGTCATTCTTATAATAATAAAATGCCCAATTTTTTTCGATATTCGCCCGTTCATCGAACTTACAGGTAAAATGTTCATAGACACCTTCTTTTGTCAAAGAAAATAAAAATAATTTATTAAATTTATTAAATTCTCTTCCCGTATTAAAGGTCCCAAAGACTCTATTATTCATCAAAAAGAGTTTAGGGTCTGCAACTTTATTTACTCCTAATTTCTTTTTAAAATAACTTGATAAATCAAGTGTATGTATATCAATATCGTTTTTCCAAATAAAAATTTTACCTTTTATTTCTCCTTCATCAGCAAGATATGTTCTCATTGCTAAATAGTGAGTATCATTAAAAAAGCAGTAACTAGGATTGAAGGTGTAAGTATATGTTGCAAGTATTTTTTTTAGTTTTGCTGGAAGAAAATTTGCTTGATATCTTTTTAAAGCTTTAATCATTAAACAGATATCTCCCTAACTTTAAAATTTTAGATTTTAACTTTATCTTACTCATGCTTATCGTATAATTTTCTTTGATAGTAATATTATAACCTTTTAATAGAGAATTTGCTACTAAAGAAGGATGCAAGTTTAATTTATTTTGCGTTTTTAAATAATTTTCTTCCTTTATTTTTTTTGTTCCTGTAAAATGCAATATTAAAGGTTTGTGCTTATCAATATCGAATAAATTTTCATATCTACTATTAAAATACCGATAATCATATAAGTCCATTTTATTTTTATAATTGATATTCTCTAGAAGATGATAAACCATTGCGTCTTGGTCTCCGTTAGAAAAGTAGCCCAATTCATCTCGCCACCAATCTTTAACGATTTTAAGGTCTGTGTTTAGTATATCTTTGAAGAATTTTTCAGAATCAGAATTGCTTTTGACAATAAATTGTCCTGAACTCAAAATAGTTTTTATGTTTTTAAAAGTAGGACTTTTGCAAAAGGATATAAAACTTCCATCCTTTGGGGCATAATTCATAATATCTGTTTCAAAATCAAAAAAGAAAGCGTCATCATCTATCCAAATAACATACTCAAAATTATTTAGATAGCTTAGGACATATACCACCTTGTTAAAATAATTATTGGTGTTTCTTGTTGGCCAATTGCAATGGACATAATTATAGCCATAGTAATCCGCATAAACTTTATGATTTATATAAGATTTAAATTTTGTCTCAGGATATCTTCCAGATATTATACAAACACTCATTTTATTAATTTAAATCATAAGTTTTGAGTTATAACATTCCATTTGCCTTCCGAAAATATCAAACCATTATATCCCGTTTTCTTAGTAATAGATTTAAAGCTATCATTGGGTTTACCTGGCAAAACTTCGAAAGAAATAAATTTATCCGCATAATCTAACAATTCTTTTCCGTCCAATAAACTCATAGATATTTTATATGTGCTATCTAATAGAAATAAATTTTGGGTTTCAATCTCAATTATAAAATTATCATTGAGATTTTTTATTATTGGCTGATTAATATAATCATTACTTCTCCATACCGTAACACTAATATTGTTAACATCACTTATTCGAAGGCTAAAAATCGGATTTCTTAACTCTTGGTTTACTTCAATAATACTTCTAAATATCATTCCTTCTCCTGAATTAAATCGTGATGAAATATCTCCTGAAGTATCAAGAATTTCAAAGCGATTAAAATTTGCTTTGAATACATTTAACTTTTTATTAAACTCAAAAAAACCTTTAGAAACCTGATTATTATTTAAATAATAGTCTATACCACCCTGTGTTTCACCATTAAAAACTGTCTTTCCAAATTCGAGCACTATTACTCTTGAACATAAATCCTGCACAGCTGCCATATTATGACTCACAAATAATACTGTTCGTCCATCTCCTTTTGAGATGTCCTGCATTTTACCAATGGCCTTTTTCTGAAACTCGGCATCACCGACAGCTAAAACTTCATCAACCACCAAAATATCGGGTTCTAAAAATGCCGCGACGGCAAATGCCAAGCGCACACGCATACCAGAGCTGTATCGTTTTACTGGAGTATCTATATAGCGTTGGCAACCCGAAAATTCAATAATTTCTTGTTCTTTAGCTTTTATTTCAGCCTTGGTCATACCAAGAATGGCTCCGTTTAAATATATATTTTCTTTTCCTGTTAGTTCTGGATGAAAGCCTGTACCTACTTCTAACAGCGAAGCGATACGTCCTTTGGTTTTTATTTCTCCAGTTGTTGGACTAGTAACTCTAGACAATATTTTGAGCAGTGTAGATTTACCAGCACCGTTTTTCCCTATTATTCCTAGAACTTCTCCTCGTTTAACTTCAAAATTAATATCCTTAATCGCCCAAACATAGTCGCTTTCTGCCGCTTTACTTCTGTCATTGGTATCACCAATCTTTAAATATGGATCCTCTTTTCCTCTTACTTTGTAAAACCAACGCTTCAAGTCATGACTCAAGGTACCTGTACCAACTAATCCTAGTCGGTATTGCTTGCTAATATTTTCTACCTTAAGAATGATGTCTGACATATTATACGGTGTCTACAAATTGTTTTTCGGTTCTATTAAAAATGATTAATCCTAAAAGAAAGATGACTAAACTAAGAATTAAAGTATAAATAAATTTATCTAAGTCAAAAGATCCGGTATTTAATAACATATATCTAAAGCCTTCTATAATCTGTGTTAGCGGATTATACTCTACTATTTTAGCTACTACCGGAGGAAATTTAGCATTAGCTTCTGATAATGGATATGGCACCGCAGATAAGTACATCAGCAGTTGAACAGCGAATGTTAGTAATACGGTTAAATCTCTATATTTTGTAGTTAGTGATGAGAAAATCATCCCAAACCCTAGCCCAAGTAATGCCATCATTACAACGTAAACAGGAAATAATAATAAGTTGCTATTTATACCAAAATCATGACCAGACAGATAAAAATAAATATAAAAGCCAACAAAGATTAATAACTGAATACCAAACTTTAAGAGGTTAGAAATAGTTATTGACATTGGTAAAATCACTCTGGGAAAATAGACTTTACCGAAGATGTTCTGATTTTTAGTAAATGTATTTGAGGTATTATTTAAACAGTCCTTAAAGTAATTCCAAGCGGTGATACCGGCCAGATTAAATAAAAACGGAGGAATACCATCGGTTTTTATATCTCCAAGATTGTTGAATACCAAAGTAAAAACAACTGAAGTAAAAAGTGGTTGAATTAGATACCAAAGTGGGCCTAGAATGGTTTGTTTGTATAACGTTACGATATCACGTTTTACAAACAAAAACAGCAAATCTCTATACTGCCATATTTCTTTGAAGTTAAGGTCTATTAGCTTTCTCTTACTGGAGATAACGTATAGCCAATTATCTTCATTATTGGTATTCAAAGTAGCTAGATTTAGTCAAATGCAATATACCAATTATTAGGTATTCAAGTGAAAAAAATCTAAGGCTTATTCTTAGTTAAAGTAATCCCAGGTAATTTTTAGACCCTCGCGTACTGTATATTCAGGTTTATACCCTAATAAATTTTCGGCTTTAGAAATATCTGCCAGAGAATCTCTAACATCACCTTGTCTTGGTGGACCATATACTGCTTTTAAGTCAGAATTAGCCGCAATTCGTAGTGAATCCCATAAATAGTTTACGGAGATTCGTTCTCCACAAGCCACATTAAATACTTCGTTCTTAGCTTCCTTTGGTGCAAAGAACCCTCTAACATTGGCCTGTACAGCATTATCCACAAATGTAAAGTCTCTCGTTTGCTCACCATCACCATTAATTTTTGATGGCTTGTTATCTTTTAAGGCTTGCATAAACAACGGAATAACTGCGGCGTAAGCGCCATTAGGACTTTGTTTTGGTCCAAAAACATTAAAATATCTTAAACCAATGACGTCTGTGTCATAGGTTATGCCAAATACATCGGCATACAATTCATTAACGTATTTTGTTACTGCATATGGAGATAATGGCTTACCTATTGAATCTTCAACTTTTGGTAAGGCCTTACTATCACCATAGGTAGAACTTGATGCTGCATAGACCATACGTTTTACTGTTGAACTATCTTTTAACGCAATCATCATATTCAAAAATCCTGATATATTGACTTCATTGGTTGTTGCAGGATCATTTATCGATCTTGGCACAGAACCTAATGCCGCTTGATGAGACACATAATCAATGTCTTCCATAGCTTTTTTACATGTCTCTAAATCTCTTATGTCTCCCTCTAATAATTCAAAGGCAGGATTGTCCATAAATTCGGTTAAATTTTCACGATAACCGTTAGAAAAATTATCTAAAACTCTTACTTTTTTAGCATTGTACTTAAGGAGATATTCTACAATGTTAGAGCCTATAAAGCCTCCACCGCCTGTAACTAAAAAATTTAATTTTGATAGGTCTTCTGTATGATATTGATTTGAGTACATTATAAACGTGCGTCTACGGAATCACTAGGAAGTAAAGACTTTACATCAAAAATGACACCTGATTGAGATTTTAATTTATTTAATTCTAACTTTAAAAATTCTTTATGCGAAACCGCTAAAATTATAGCATCGTAATCTGAAGCTAAGTCACTAAATTCAGTGATTAGATCAAATCCATATTCGTGTTTTACTTCTTCTTTTGAAGCCCATGGATCATACACATCCACATTGACCTGGTAAGATTCTAGTTCCTCAATAATATCAATAACTCTAGAGTTTCTGATATCAGGACAATTTTCTTTAAAGGTAATTCCTAAAACCAGTGCTTTAGACCCTTTAATAGTTGCACCTTTATTTATCATCATCTTAACGGTCTCAGTAGCTACATAACTACCCATACTGTCATTCATCTTACGTCCAGCTAAGATGATTTCAGGATTATATCCCGATTCAATAGCCTTTTGCGCCAAATAATAAGGGTCAACACCAATACAGTGTCCACCAACTAAACCTGGTGTGAATTTCAAGAAATTCCATTTTGTTCCAGCCGCCTCTAATACTGCTTTTGTATCGATATCTAAAAGTCTAAAGATCTTAGACAACTCGTTTACAAACGCAATATTGATATCTCTCTGAGAATTCTCAATCACTTTAGCAGCTTCAGCAACTTTAATTGAAGGTGCTAAATGTGTACCTGCAGTAATTACTTTTTTATAGAGTTGGTCAACTTTCTCAGCTACTTCTGGTGTAGAACCAGACGTTACTTTTAATATTTTAGTAACGGTATGTTTTTTATCACCTGGGTTTATACGCTCAGGGGAATAACCAGCATAAAAATCTATATTATAAGTTAAACCTGAAGTTTTCTCTACTACTGGAATACAAATATCTTCCGTTGCACCAGGATATACTGTTGATTCGTATACAACTATATCGCCATTACTCATAGCTTTACCTACTATCTCACTCGCTTTTATTAACGGAGTAAACACGGGTTTATTCAAGGCATCTGTTGGTGTCGGTACCGTAATAATGTACACATTTGCTTTTTTTAAAGCCTCAATATCATCTGTAATAAATAATCCTTTTTCTGAGTTTAAATCTGACGTTAATACCGATTTTAAGTTATCATTATCAACTTCTAGTGTTTTGTCTACACCTGAATTTAACTCACTGATTCGCTGTTTATTGATATCAAATCCAACTACAAAAAATTGTTTTGCAAACTCTACAGCAAGGGGCAATCCGACATAACCTAATCCTATGATTGCAATTTTGTCTTCTGAATGTGTCATTAGTTTAAAGTAGATTTTAAAATGAAGCTCAAATCTAAGTAAAAACTGTAATTCTCTACATACTTTTTATTGATTTTCACTTTATCTACCCAAATAATCGTTCTATTGTAGTACTCAGGATCTTTTTGCCGTTCTAATACACGTTCTTCATCCTTGTATTTTATTGTAGCTGGGCCAGTAATACCAGGTTTAACTAGGAGTATTTTTCTGTCCTCTCCTTCTAAACTATCTGCGAAGCCAACAACATCAGGTCGAGGACCAACAAAACTCATATCACCAATTAATACATTAAATAATTGTGGTAGTTCGTCCAATTTCGTTCGTCTAAAGAATTTACCTAGTGTTGTGGCACTCTTATCTAAATGACCGAGCAAATGTTGTTCTTCTCTCAAAGTACGGATTTTGTAAATTTTAAAAAGTTTAGCGTGTTGGCCAACACGTGTTTGAGAAAATACACCATATTTGCGAGTATCGATTGTTGCGATAATTACAAGTAAAACAATTGGAACTATTAAAAAAGGTAACAGAAGTAATGCTAAAGCAAAATCAAATAATCGTTTGGTTCTTAATTGTGCCTTAGAAATCAATAGTGTTAGTTTAAGTTAAGATCTGCCAAAAAAGTTTTTTAAGCGACCCATAAATGATCGTTTGTCTTTTTCATGGTAGGCATTACCATATACACCATAACCGTAGCCATAGCCATATCCGTAACCGTATCCATAACCATAGTTGTGATTGCTCTTATGTCTGTAGAAATTAAGAACAAAGCTTAAATTCTTTAATTCACCAGATCTATACTTAGCATTCACCAATTGCAACATGCCTTTTTTAGTGTAATCTAGCCTTACCATAAAAATAGAAGTATCTGCATATTGCACCAATTCTAAAGCATCAGTCACCAAGCCTAATGGAGGTGTATCTAAAATAATCATATCATAATTATCCTTGAGCGTACTGATGAGCTCCTTTAGTTTATTGCTCATCAGTAATTCCGATGGATTTGGTGGTATCGGACCAGAAGTAATTAAATCTAAATTCTCAATATGGGTATTTGTAGTAATTTCATCTAATGTACTTTCGCCAATCAGGTAATTGACCGCACCTTTTTCGTTGGTAATATTAAAGTCATCAAAAATCTTAGGTTTTCTAAGGTCTAAACCAACCAGTATGGTTTTTTTATCTGATAAAGCATAGACAGTAGCAATATTAATAGACGTAAATGTTTTTCCTTCACCACTAACTGAAGACGTAATCATTAAGGTATTAGCTCTTGTTGGCGACGCATTCTGTTTAAACAAAAACTGTAAACTAGATCGAATCGCTCTAAAAGATTCTGCAACAGCTGATTTTGGTTTTTCATAAACCACAAGATTATTCTTGTATTTGTATTTACCAATTAATCCTAAAATTGGAATATTTGATAATTTTAAAACCTCATCAGAACCATGTATTGTATTATCTAATAAAAAGATCACAAAAATTAAAAACATAGGAGTAAAAAATCCTGCAATCAATGCCAACATATAATTTAATGACTTTCTAGGCCCTACTGGTGCATTACCAATGTCCTTAGCCTCATCAATTACGGTGATGTCTGATACATTTGCTGCTTTTACAATTGCGGCTTCTCCTCGCTTTGTCATGTAGATATTATAGGCTTCTTGACTAATATCTAAATCTCTTTGAATTTTTAAATACTCTTGTTGATCTTCTGGAAGTTCATTAAGTTTTGATTCTATTACAGCAGCGTTTCTATTAATAGAATTTAACTGATAATTTATAGTTTCCTTTGTTGCCCTTGCTGTTTCTAATAATACATTTTTTTCCGCATCAATTCTACTATCAATTTCAGTGAGTAAAACCGAACCTTCTTTTGTTGAATTCTCCAGGTTTTGTCGTTCTATAGAAAGATTAGTTATTTTAGAAACACTGGAAAGAATATTCATCTCATTTATTCCAACCGATGTAGGAGCTGCTATTTTAGAATAGTCGGTTTTGGTTAAAAGATAATTTTCTAAGGAATTAAGATAAGTGAGTTTAGACCTTGCTTCTTCCTTTTGTTTTTGAAAATCTTTTAATTTTTCAGATAACTGAAGTATCTCATCATCAAGATCAAATACCTTATTTTGTTTTCTGAATGTATTCATACGGTCTGTAACCGCTTTTAAATCTTTATCTACAGCACCTAAACTACTATCAATAAATTTTATGGTATTGGTTGCGTACAAATTTTTACGCTCTAACTCTGTTCTGCTTAAAATTGACGTTGTTGCATTTAGAAAATCTGCTATTTTATTTTTGTTGTTTCCTAAAAGCGATAATTTTAAAACTGAAGACGCAGACGCATTAAATGATTCTATTTTGATATTGTTCTGATAGGAACTTACTACATTATCAAATTTTAAAAATTTTAGAAAATATTGATCATCTGAACTAAAGTTATTATGAGGTTTTAAGACAATTTTACCTGATATAAATGAGAGCTCAAAAGGCTCACCAAACTTTATTGTTTTTCGAAATTCACCTAGAGGAACACTAACATTCACATAAGATTTATCAGAGTAATTCTGTGCGCTTCTAGATACTGATTCAAAATTCGTAAAAATTTCAAATTCCTTTTCATTTTTATATATTATTCTAATAGGGTAATTTAAAACTTGCGGTTTATTTATATCAATTTCAAATTTGAAAGGCGAAGCACGATAGATATCAATTTTTCTATACTTCCCTTCTTCAAGATATTGTATATAGTACTTTAGACTATCAATAACCAACTCGTTGTGAGAGCGGGTTTTAATAGATGTCATTACTTTACCTACTTTACCTGAAACTCCACCCCAATTAAAAGAGATACTTGTATTAGCAGTAAAAAACGGATTTTGATCACTTTCAACTGTAATTAGCGAATCTAATTTATAAATGTTTTGCTTTCTTACATTGATTAAATAGGCAACTACTAAAGCTACAATAATACATAAGAGTATCGATTTCCAAAGATTTAAAGATTTAAAAAGAAAACCCTTAAAATCGAAACCTATCGATTGAGCTTCGTTACTCTCAATATCTACAAAATTTTGATCCATTACTGATTGACTCTTGTATAAATGAGTATTGCTGATGTTACTAACGATACAATCGTAGCAATTGTTGTTAAACTAGAGACAGCAGTTTCTCCTGTACCAATAGATTTTTGCTTTAAAGGTTTAACATATATGATATCATTGGGTTGAATGTAGTAGTATGGAGATTTCATTACATTAATATCCGTTAAATCTAAATGATGAACTTTTTGTCCTTGAGGATACTGCCTAATAATAAGGACATCCTTTTTATTACCGGTTACAGGAATTTCACCAACATTGGCAATAGCTTCAAATATATTTACTCTATCAGTAAATAAAACAATACTTCCAGGACTACCAACTTCACCATTTGCGGTATATCTTAATCCTGCTAATTTAACAGTAACAAAAATATTGGCACTTTCTTTAAATTGGGTCTCTAATAATTTGTTTTCTATTTCTTTTTCAATTTCTTCTGTGGTAAAACCAAGGACGTTGATTTTACCTAATGTTGGCACTCTAATATTTCCATGAATATCAACCGTAAAACCATCAAAATATGCGCGTTCTGCACTATCTGCATTTAAATTTGTATCGCCTGTAGGGTTTAAAATTTGAACGGTTTCTTGTCGAGCTGCTTTTACCCTTATATTTAAAATATCATTAACCTGAACACGATATGGCTTCTGTAATTCGGTAATATTATTAGGTATAGTATCATACATTGAATTTTCCTTATTCTGTAAATAAATGGTGTCTTTATGTGGAATACAAGACGATAAGTTTATAATACAAATAAAAGCAAGTAAAAGCTTAAAGCGCTTCATAGGTAAATACAATCTTTACAGACAAATATAATGTATCAACAGTAATAACAAAACTATTACTATTCTTTTTGGTTTATTTACGTTCTTTGTAAAAAATTTGGTTTGAATTATCTTAACGTCGAAAACATTTCTAAATCATATGGAGAGCTTGTTCTCTTTAAAGATTTGTCCTTTAGTATCCATAAAGACCAGAAGATTGCTTTTGTGGCAAAAAATGGTAGTGGTAAAACGTCTATCCTAAACATATTATCAGGAAAGGACACACCAGATGAAGGGCAAATTGTAATAAGAAAAGGACTGCGATTGGCATTTTTAGATCAAGAACCAGATTTAGATGCAAAACTCACTGTTGAAGAAACCATCTTTGCTTCAGACATTCCAATTCTTAAAACGATAGAGGCTTACGAAAAAG
This sequence comes from Winogradskyella sp., assembly GCF_965656915.1. Lineage (GTDB taxonomy): Bacteria > Bacteroidota > Bacteroidia > Flavobacteriales > Flavobacteriaceae > Winogradskyella. The sequence goes on from NZ_CBFHMI010000006.1 coordinate 60,335, forward strand.
CACTTAAAAATCCTCAAGATACAGAAGCCTATCAATTAGCTTTTGAAGCTATGGACCGAAATAATGCCTGGGAGTTTGAAACACAATATCAACAAACACTATCCCAACTAAAGCTAGAAGATCTTTCTATGAAAGTTGGTACACTTTCAGGCGGACAAAAAAAACGTCTTGCATTAGCTCAAGCATTATTAAGTAAGCCCGATATTTTAATATTAGATGAGCCTACCAACCATTTAGATTTAGAAATGATTGAATGGTTAGAAGATTACTTTGCTAAAACACAACAAACACTTTTTATGGTGACTCATGACCGTTATTTTCTAGAGCGTGTTTGTAATGAAATTATAGAGTTAGACCATGGTCAACTATTTACCTACAAAGGTAATTATTCCTATTACTTAGAAAAGAAAGAAGCGCGAATTGAGAATGAAGCTACAGAAGTTGGTAAAGCAAAACAGCTCTTTAAAAAAGAGCTCGATTGGATGCGTCGCCAACCAAAGGCGAGAACCACAAAATCTAAAAGTAGAATTGACGACTTTTTTCAAATAAAATCTAAAGCGCATCAAAGACGTAAAGATCATAAGGTTCAATTAGAAATTAATATGGAACGTCTTGGTAGTAAGATTATTGAGTTTCATAACGTCACCAAAGCATTTAAAGACAAGAAAATACTTGATGGTTTTGACTACACCTTTAAAAAAGGTGAACGCATTGGTATCATTGGTAAAAATGGTACTGGTAAATCTACATTCCTAAATCTTTTAACCGGAAGCCTTCAACCAGATGGAGGAAAAATTGTTCTCGGAGAAACCGTTAAAATTGGATATTATACTCAAGGAGGCATCTCTGCTAAGCCAGCACAAAAGGTTATTGACGTTATTAAAGAGTTTGGAGACTATATTCCGCTGGCTAAAGGCAGACAAATAAGTGCGCAACAATTACTAGAACGTTTTTTATTCGATAGAAAAAAGCAGTATGATTTTGTTGAAAAGTTGAGTGGAGGCGAGCAAAAACGATTGTATCTGTGTACCGTTCTAATTCAAAACCCAAATGTGCTCATATTAGATGAGCCCACCAACGATTTAGATATTGTAACACTTAATGTTCTGGAAGATTTCTTAATGGATTTCCCAGGAGTCTTGTTAGTAGTATCTCACGATCGTTATTTTATGGATAAGATAGTCGATCATTTATTTGTATTTAGAGGAGATGGTATTATAGACGATTTTCCTGGAAATTATTCAGATTTTAGAGCTTATGAAAGTAGTCAACCAAAACAGATTGAAAAAACAGAAAAAACAGACAACACAGAAGCAGTAAAACAAAACGAAGCGGCTAAACTATCTTATAATGAACAAAAGGAATACAAAAATTTAGAATCAAAAATAAGATCTTTAGAGCTAGACAAAAAAGCCTTAGAAGCCAAATTTATAAATACTGAGCTATCACAAGATGATATCAAAAAACTTTCAGAAGAGCTTCAAATTATAATTGATACCATTGAAGAAAAAGAAATGCGTTGGTTTGAATTATCAGAAAAATTAGAAGGCTAGAATGTATCGAATACTTGCCTTTATAAAATTCCTTTTGAAATCTACAAATCAGCATGGAGTTCACTCTCCGTTTATCTATGATTTTGTTACAAAATGTCTTTATGACAAAAAAGAATACGAGGCATATAAAAAATTAGACGCCTATCGCTCTGATTTAAAAAGCTCTGATACTATACTTCAAATCACAGATTTAGGAGAAGGCTCTAGAGTTTTAGGTTCTAAAACAAGAAGCGTTCGTAAGATGATAGAATCTTCTAGCAGCCCAAAAAAAGAAACCAGACTACTTTACAGATTAGTGAATTATTTCAAAATAAAGTCTGCACTAGAACTAGGCACGTCTATAGGTATGGGAACCTACGCTTTAGCATTAGGAAATAAAAATTTAAATATCACTACCATTGAAGGTTGTCCAAATACATCAGATTTTGCAAAAGCGAAATTCAGTCAATTTGAGATTGAAAACGTCACCTTCATTAACGGAGATTTCACATCAATAATCCCTTCACTTCTAGAAGTTAATTTCGATCTGATATTCTTTGATGGACACCACAACAAAGCAGCGACAATTCAATATTTTGAATCGTTATTACCAAAGGCTCATAACGAAAGTATATTTATTTTTGATGATATTTACTGGTCTAAAGGAATGACCGAAGCTTGGGAATACATAAAAGCTCATAATAGCGTAACAGTAACTGTAGATTGCTACCATTTAGGCTTTGTTTTTTTTAGAAAAGAACAGGTGAAAGAACATTTTAAGATAAGAGTGTAACAACCTGCTAACTTTAACGTCTTATTAACTGTAAAATCCTGTATCTTGCAGGAAGTTTTCAATCAACATCAAAGATTATCATGAGTGTCAACGTCATAGAAATAAGGCAAATCATTAGAGATTTTAAATTAGGATCAGAAACCGTACATGTTTTAAAAGGTATAGACTTAGACATTAAACGCGGTGAATATGTTGCTATAATGGGTCCTTCAGGATCTGGTAAATCTACCTTAATGAATATTCTTGGTTGTTTAGATACTCCAACTGCAGGTAATTATATATTAAACGGAAAAGATGTAAGTCAGATGACAGATGATGAGCTTGCAGAAATCAGAAATACTGAAATCGGTTTTGTCTTTCAAACCTTCAACTTACTGCCGAGAACAACGGCTTTAGAAAATGTCGCATTACCAATGATTTATGCAGGAGCATCTAATAAAGACAGACAAGCTAGAGCTTCAGAAGTACTAACAGATGTTGGTCTTGCAGACCGAATGGACCACAAACCGAATCAGCTTTCTGGTGGTCAAAGACAACGTGTTGCTGTTGGAAGAGCTTTAGTTAATAAGCCATCTATAATTCTTGCAGATGAGCCTACAGGAAACCTAGATTCTAAGACATCTTTAGAAATCATGCAGCTTTTTGATGAAATCCACAGTAGTGGTAATACTGTTATTATGGTGACGCACGAAGAAGAAGTAGCAGAACATGCTAAGCGCGTCATACGACTTCGTGATGGTATGATTGAGAGTGATACTTACCAAGACTAATTCTTTATTAGAATAGTATATAGCTTACTTTCGCTTTTCATACTTAAGAGTTATCTTTGCAACTATGAAAGTGTATACAAAAACAGGTGATAAAGGCACTACTGCTCTATTTGGAGGCACACGTGTACCCAAGCATCATATTAGAATCGAAAGTTACGGTACAATTGATGAATTAAATTCTCATATTGGCCTTATTAGAGATCAGGATATTGATCAACTTCACAAAAATATACTAATGCACATACAGAATCGATTGTTTACAGTAGGTGCAATTTTAGCTACAGATCCAGAAAAAGCAACTCTAAAAAACGGTGAACAGCGATTAAAAATTCCTAAGATATCTAAATCTGATATTAAACGATTAGAAAACGAAATGGATACGATGGAAGAAAGTTTACCTCCCATGACTCATTTTGTGTTGCCCGGAGGACATCAAACTGTGTCATTCTGTCACATTGCGCGTACCGTATGCAGAAGAGCAGAGCGTTTAGCGTCTCATCTCAATGATCTAGAGCCATTTCAACCAGAAACGCTGATGTACATTAATCGTCTTTCAGACTATCTTTTTGTATTGGCACGGAAGTTGTCACAAGAGTTAAAGGCAGAAGAGATCAAGTGGATTCCACAAAAAGAATCGTAAATTATCATCTCAGAAGCCTTTAGATTATTGTAATGCAATACTTTAGTCTAAAAGTTGAAGATTATACGTTCTTTTATTAATGAATAATTAATTTGATTTTTTCTTGAATTATTCAACTAAAAAATTATTTTTGCAAAAATTAAAATTACAACGCAAATGTATTGGACATTAGAATTAGCATCTTATTTAAGTGATGCACCTTGGCCAGCAACAAAAGATGAGCTTATTGATTATGCAATTAGAACAGGCGCTCCTCTAGAAGTTGTTGAAAATTTACAAGCAATAGAAGATGAAGGTGATTCTTACGACTCTATTGAAGAGATTTGGCCAGACTATCCAACTGATGAAGATTACCTCTGGAATGAGGATGAATATTAACATATAATTATATCACAAAAAAAGTCTCTTGCGTTATCTTAACTGAGAGACTTTTTTTATTTTCGGGTGTTTTTTAAAACATACCATACTTTTCATGTCAATTGTAGTTGATGAATCTCAATATTTTGAGCAAAACATCTCAAAGATTCTCGGTTTGACAGAATATAATAAATAAACAAAATACAGTATTTGAAGCCAATCTATACTGAAACAAAATATACAACATGGGCATATTAGATAAAGTACTTAAAGTATTTGTTGGAGACAAATCCAAACAAGACGTAGGTGCTATTCAACCAATAGTAGAAAAAATTAAAACATTTGAGTCTGCACTAGAAGCCTTATCGCACGATGAGCTTAGAGCAAAGACGGATGAGTTTAAGGCAAAAATCGCAGAAGCCAGAAAGCCTTTACACAAGAAAAAAGAAGAACTACTTGTAAAAGCCGAATCAACTGAAGATATCGATGAACGTGAGGACATCTATTTAGAAGTAGATAAGATTGAAGATGAGATTTACGAAGTCACAGAAGTAGTTTTAAATGACATTTTACCAGAAGCTTTTGCAGTGGTTAAAGAAACAGCAAAGCGATTTGTTCATAATACAGAGATTCCTGTAACCGCTAATGCATTCGATAGAGAAATCTCTGGTGAACACGACTACGTCACCTTAGATGGAGATCAAGCTGTTTGGGCAAATTCATGGGACGCGGCAGGTAAACCTATTACTTGGGATATGATTCATTATGACGTGCAGCTTATAGGTGGTATTGCAATGCACCAGGGAAAAATTGCAGAGATGCAAACTGGTGAAGGTAAGACCTTAGTTGCAACATTACCCGTCTATTTAAATGCACTTGCTGGTAAAGGGGTTCACCTTGTTACAGTAAATGATTATCTGGCAAAAAGAGATAGTGCATGGATGGCTCCTATTTTTCAATTCCATGGTATGAGTATCGATTGTATCGATTACCATACTCCAAATTCTGATGCGCGTCGTAAAGCATACAATGCTGATATTACATATGGAACTAATAATGAATTTGGCTTTGACTATCTACGTGATAATATGGCACATTCGCCAGAAGATTTAGTACAACGCCCACATCATTATGCTATTGTAGATGAGGTCGATTCTGTATTAGTAGATGATGCAAGAACACCTTTAATTATTTCTGGTCCAGTGCCTAAAGGTGATGAACACGAGTTCGATGCTTTAAAACCAAAAGTTCAACAAATTGAAGATGTACAACGTAAATACCTAGTAGGAGTTTTAGCTGAAGCTAAAAAACTAATTGCTGCTGGAGATACTAAAGAAGGAGGATTCCAACTATTAAGAGCCTATAGAGGTATTCCTAAAAATAAAGCCTTAATTAAGTTTTTGAGTGAAGAAGGTGTAAAACAATTACTTCAAAAAACTGAAAACTTCTACATGCAAGATAATAACAGAGAAATGCCTAAAGTAGATGCAGAGCTCTATTATGTTATTGATGAAAAAAACAACCAGGTAGAATTAACCGACAAAGGTGTAGAATTCCTCTCTGGCGCGGATGATCCTAATTTCTTCGTAATGCCAGAAATGGGAACTGAAATTGCTAAAATAGAAGCACAAGGTTTATCTTCTGAAGAAGAAGCTAATCTTAAAGAAGACTTATTCAGAGACTTTGGAGTTAAATCTGAACGTATCCATACACTTAACCAGCTACTTAAAGCATATGCGCTTTTTGAAAAAGATGTGCAATATGTTGTTATGGACAACAAAGTAATGATTGTAGATGAGCAAACTGGTCGTATCATGGATGGTCGTCGCTATAGTGATGGTTTACACCAGGCTATTGAAGCCAAGGAAAATGTAAAGATTGAAGCGGCTACTCAGACATTCGCTACAGTAACACTTCAAAATTATTTTAGAATGTACCGTAAGCTATCTGGTATGACAGGTACAGCCGTTACCGAAGCTGGTGAATTCTGGGAAATCTATAAATTGGATGTGGTTGAAATTCCAACCAACAGGCCAATAGCTAGAGATGATAAAGATGATTTAGTTTACAAAACTAAACGTGAAAAATACAATGCAGTTATTGATGAAGTTGTAGAATTATCAAAAGCTGGAAGACCAGTGTTGATTGGTACAACCAATGTTGAAATTTCGGAACTCTTAGGGAAAATGTTAAGTATTCGTAAGATTCCACATAATGTTTTAAATGCTAAGCAGCACAAACGTGAAGCAGAAATTGTTGCAGAGGCTGGTAACGCTGGTCAGGTAACTATTGCAACCAATATGGCTGGTCGTGGTACAGATATTAAATTGAGTGATGAAGTAAAAGAGGCAGGTGGTTTAGCTATCGTAGGTACTGAGCGACATGATTCACGTCGTGTTGACAGACAGTTACGAGGTAGAGCTGGTCGTCAGGGAGATCCAGGTAGCTCACAATTTTATGTGTCTTTAGAAGACAACCTGATGCGATTGTTTGGTAGTGAGCGTATTGCTAAGATGATGGATAGAATGGGACTTAAAGAAGGCGAAGTGATTCAGCATTCTATGATCTCTAAATCCATTGAACGTGCTCAAAAGAAGGTAGAAGAAAATAACTTTGGTGTACGTAAGCGATTATTAGAATATGATGATGTGATGAACGCTCAACGTGAAGTCGTTTATAAACGACGTCGTCATGCCTTACACGGAGAACGTCTTCGTGTTGATTTAGCAAACATGATTTATGACACTTCTGAAGGTATTGCTGAAACTAATAAAGAAGCAAACGATTATAAAAACTTTGAGTTTGAATTAATTCGTTATTTCTCCATGTCGTCACCTATAACACAAGACGAGTTTTCTAAAATGGGTGCTCAGGAAATTGCTGGTACTATTTACAAAGAAGCTTTCAACCATTATCGTGAGAAAATGCAGCGTGCAGCAGATTTAGCCTTCCCTGTGATTGAGAATGTATATAACACACAACGTGATAGATTTAAACGTATCGTTGTACCTTTTACAGATGGTGTTAAAAATTTACAAGTTGTTACAGATTTAGAAAAAGCATACGAATCTAAAGGTAAACAGCTTATCAATGATTTTGAAAAGAACATTACGCTTGCTATCGTAGATGATGCATGGAAAACCCACTTACGTAAGATGGATGAGCTAAAACAATCTGTTCAATTAGCTGTACACGAGCAAAAAGATCCTTTATTAATTTATAAGTTCGAAGCTTTTGAATTATTTAAAGGCATGATAGATCAAGTCAATAAAGATGTTATTTCATTCTTATTTAAAGGTGAAATTCCTAGAGAAACTGCAGATACTATTCAAGAAGCTAAGCGTAGAAAACAAGAAAAGTTAGAAACTCAGAAGGAAGAAATTCCTAATATGGACGAGCGTGCAGCACAAAGCAGATCTGCAGGAGAAGGAGCTTCTCGTCAGCCTCAAGTAGTAGAAACCATCGTCAGAGAACAGCCTAAAATTGGTCGTAACGATAGAGTTACAATTAAGCATGTGATGAGCGGAGAAAGTAAGGTGGTGAAATACAAGCAAGCTATTCCTCTGATTGACAAAGGCGAATGGGTATTAGTGAATGATTAGTAATTAAAATTCTATAAAACCAAAAAAATCCTGATGCAATCCATCAGGATTTTTTTGTCATTAATAAAAGTGCACTAATTTTAATACTTTTAAAAGAAACAAACGCGTACATAAAACGAATCACCATGAAACAACATATTATTACAGCATTCATTTTTACAGGAATGTTAATGTCCTGCAATTCATCAGACAAAACTAAAAGTGTAGAAGAGGCATCGACAACTAAGGAACCTGTAACTGAAAACCCATCAAATGAGACTAATATAGAATTAAAAGCTATTGACACTGACGACGCATTAATTGCTACAGCATTAATGGCAGCACCAGAAGCCAGTAGAGCAGGATGTAAAGTAATTGGTTATAATATGGAAGGAGAATTTGTAACACTGAGAGAAGGAAATAATGAATTTATAGTTCTAGCTGATGACCCTAAAAAAGAGGGCTTTAGTGCTGCATGTTATCATAAAGACCTAGATCCTTTTATGGCAATAGGAAGGGCATTAAAGTCAGAAGGCAAAAATCATCAAGAAATCTTTGATATCCGTGAAGAAGAAGTGAAATCGGGCAAACTTAAAATACCTACAGGAGGAACGTTGCATATCTACTTTGGCAATAGTACACTATATGATCCTGAAACTGCAAAAGTAGAAGACGCAAGACTTCGTTATGTTGTGTATATGCCATATGCCACAGCAGCATCAACAGGCCTGCCAGAAGCTCCAGCCGCTTCTAATCATCCTTGGATTATGAATCCTGGTACACACAGAGCACACATTATGATTTCACCTTTGCCAGACGAAAATAATTAAGTATTAAAAATATACATTGGTTAATACAAACACAGGGTAAAAAATCCTAAGAAAACCTCTGTTGAACTTGCCAACATTAAACTTATTTTAGTAATTCAGTATCTTGAATAAATTATCACAACAATTAAATAAATATAGTTTATGAAATGCTATATCCATGAAACTATAGATGCTCTAGGTATCTGTAAAAATTGCAATAAAGGTATTTGTAAAGATTGTTTAACGGAAATAGATGACGGTATTGCATGTAAAGGACACTGCGCAGAAAAGGTAACTCAAATTAATCAGCTCATTGATGGAAACATTAATTCTAAAAATAGCGCTGTTGGCCCATACATGAGAAACGGTTATCTCTATTTATTAATGGGATTAGTCTTTGTTGCTTATGGTACTTTAATAAATTCTAATCTAGAATTTATAGCCATAATTGGTGTTTTATTTTTAGTGGGTTCAATTTTTAGTTTTATTAATGCAAAAAATCAAAAAAGAAATTAATTCAATTTTAATAATAGATTCGGATCTGGACAATTCTGTTTGTAAAACTCTAATTCGATTTGGTTACTTACTCCTGGATAATCCCCTTTATAATCTTGTATATCTTGAATAATTTGAAAATGTAAATGAGGTGGATAATCCCCATTAACTTCAGATGTACCTAATGTAGCTATTTGCTGGCCCTGCTTCACTTCTACTCCAATAGCTTTTCCGTCTAAAGACTCCAAACTAAGATGTCCATAAAGTGTATAAAACTCAATATTTTCAATTGTATGTTTTAATATTATGGTTGGCCCATAATCGCCATAATTTGTATTGTTCTTAAAACTATGAACAGTTCCATCTAAAGGAGCATAAATTGGTGAATTGGCTTCAATCCACAAATCTAGTCCCAAATGAATATTTCGTTCCGTTTCTGGGTTCTCTTGGTTAAAATAATCACTGCGATGGTAGATTCCTCGTTGCTCTAAATACCCACCAGAAACTGCTTTTGCATTATGCTTTTGCATATGATTCCAAATAAAAGACTTTAAATCATCTGAAGAACCAACGTTTACAGCTTTCAATTCTGGATTTTGTATTGATAAGTCTAAGGAAATGTAATCATCCTTTTTAATAGAGGAATTAAGTAATGGATGTGGTTGTAAAGATATTAATAAGGTTTGAAAATCAGAAAGGGACATAAAACAAAAATTTCGATAAAAATAAGCATCTATTTTATGGAAAACACGAAGAAAATAATAGAATTAACCCTTTAAATATATTTAGACTTTAAAGGGCTTAATTCATAACAATATTGCTAAACTTAGCATTGACAATTATAGTACGGTTAGAACTACCACCTTCGGGATAATTTCTAATCGTTTTTTGTTTAGTTGGCTTATTATTAAATCGCGATCGATCACCTCTAAACATAAGGCTATAATCTACTTCAGGCAACTTAACCATAGCCTCACTATTTTCTAAAATGATATTTAGGTTATTAAATGTATCTAATATTTTGTGAATGGTTAATTCTCCAAAACTTCCATGGATTATATTATTACCTGACATATAATCAATATTAATATCTGATGAATTTGAATTTAAGGTTAACCCTTGGACATTTTTTAATAGCGCCTCATCAACATAATTAAGATCTAAAGTCCCATTATTCCAATTATTAACTAATACCTGAGAATAAGAGGTATTGATGGAAGTGTTGCTTCCATCAATACTCTGTGCTAAAAATGTTGAATGTGATATATCTCCTTGCATATCGTAAATGACAGAAGATAATTTTAATTCACCATGTCTTATGTTTGTTTTTAGTTTGGCCTTTTTAGGGATTTTAATTTTGATTACCTTTTTTACTTTGCTCTTATTATTAGGCTCTAATCGTCGTTTTAATATAGATTCTCTGCGGTTTTCAAGCTCATATTGACGTTCTGCTTTTCGTTTAATCATTTCATTAACCCTAACTTTTAATTCAGATTGTCGTTCTTCCATAGCCTTACCTCTTTTTTCCATAGCCTCTGCTCGCTTTTCCATTTCTCTACCAAAGCGTTCTCCCCAAGCTTCCATCTTTTCTGCCCATTCTTTACTAAATTTTTCGCCAAACTCTTCTCCCCATATTTCCATTTCTCTGGCATATTCTTCACCAAATTTCTCTCCCCATTTTTCCATGTCTTTAGCCCATTTTCCATCAAAGGCTTTGCCATATTGTTCTGCCCATTTTCTAATGTTTTCCTTGTAGTCAGAATCAGCTAACTCTTTGGCCCACTTTTCCATGTTCTTTTGGAGCTCTTTCCCTCCTTCTTTTTCATAGCGTTTACTCCATTCTGCTAAATACTTCTCTCCTTCTTCTTGATATCTGTCGTAATCAAAATGAATTGTAGTTATTCCATTAGGCAACTCTGGTAATTCTGGAAACTTAGGCATCTTTGGCATTTTTGGCATCTTCGGCATTTTTGGCATCTTCGGCATTTTTTCCATACTAGGTATTACCATAACCTCAGGCATTTCAGGTATATTGGCAAGTTCAAATTCTAACTCTCTCAATAAATTAGCATAGTCTCCTTCACCAAATAGTCCAACACTTCTTCCGCCTCTAGATGAAATGATGACCTTATCATTAGAACCTTCTACTTTAAGATTCCAGGCAGCTAATACGCGTTGTAGTTCTTCTTCTGATAGTTGATCACTTTCAATGTAAGCTTCAACCTCCACAATATCTCTATTCCAGGTGTCAATTTCTATTTCAACATAACTTGTATTAAGATCTACAACTACGTCTTTATTTACCTTTATAGATTGTGATGTTTTACTTAATTTCTTTTGTGCAAACCCAAATGTAGTTATTAAGCACAATACTAAAATTCTTAATGTGTTCATGATTTTTTTGATTTAACTGTTCGTTTTTTGATTTATGATTTGATTATGTACTGACTTCTTTAAATGAATCATCACTAAACTCCTGAAGTTGCTCCTTTAGGCGCATTACTAAATTGAGTCTAAATTTTAGATTATCTATTAAAGCGTTTAAAGTCTCTTCATTTGGTCCATTTTCATTTAACTCAATGGTTAGTCTATCATATTCTTCATTTAGCTCTTTTAACCGCTCTACGTAACCATCAAATAATTCCTTGGTGTCTGGTGTTAACTCAACTTTGGACAATTCTAAATTTATACTAGCCAAATAAAAGTCTTCAACCTTCTTTAAATCTGGTGAGACATCTCCTAAAGTTTTTAAGTTTGTAACCACAGGTTGTTCTTCGTTTGTATCAACATTTGTGCCTTGAAAAAACTGAAAGGCTCCATAACTAAGTCCCAATAATACAATCACGCTTGCTGCAATATTGAAGAAATTAAAGTGACGCCCTTTGTTTCCTTTAGGCAATTCCCTATCTAATTTTTGTAAAAAACGTGCTTCATGACCTTCGGACATTTTTACATGTTGCTCCTTATGGTCTTCTCCGAATAAATTTCTAAGATCTTGTGCCATTCTTTTCTAGTTTTAATGCATTCTGCAATTTTTGTTTTCCTCTAGACAATTGTGTTCTTGAGGCAACTTTAGAAATGTTGAGTATTTCCGAAATCTCTTGGTGATCGTAACCTTCTATTAAATACAGTATCACCACAAATTTGTATTTTTCCGGTAACTTTTCTATCGCTTGTTTTACATTATCAATTGTAATAGAATCATCAACCAGCCATTCACTTTCATAATCTGCATCTACAACATTTAAATGATGCTCCTCTAACTCTATTAAGCGTTGACGTTTAGATTTTAAAACATCAATACATCTGTTTATGACAATTCGTTTTAACCAGGTACCAAAACTTACTTCAGCTTTGTATTGCTCTATTTTGGTAAAGGCTTTTATAAATGCTTCTTGCACAATATCTTCTGCCTCCATAGTATCTTTTACAAAACGTACAGCTACTATAAACATACCATCGCAATATTGCTTATACAATTGCATTTGCGCTTGCCTATCATTCTGCTTACATTTTTCAACAATATGAACTTGAATAGAGCTGATTTTAGTTTTGGTTTTTTTGATTGGTGTCACCTTAAAGACGACAAATATTATTAAGTGTTGCAAAAAAAATTTAAAATATCTTCGAATTATAAGATTTACTTAAAAATAGCCGTTAGTATTCTATAAATTTAGGGATTTGAATTATCTTTAAATTCTAAATTTTTTGAATTAAACTAAAACTGCACAAAACAAAACCATGCTAAAACGCCTCCTTATTGTATTATCCATAATAGCATTAGGATTATTACTCTATTCTGTATTTGTTGAAAATATTTTTGCACCTCGTTTAAGCCCTAAGGATAAGGCAAAAATCTCTTTAAACGATCTCGACCTGAAAGTTGAATACAACAGGCCTTCAAAACGCGATCGCGACATTTTTGGTGCTCTAGTACCTTTTAATAAAGTATGGCGAACAGGAGCGAACGAAGCGACAACCTTTTCAAGCAATAAAGACCTAATGATTGATGGTATTTTACTAAAAAAAGGTATATATACCATTTGGACAGTTCCAATGGCAAACTCATGGAAGGTCATGTTTAATTCTAGGCAGTATGAATGGGGAGTTGATGAAAAAATGGAACCTATGTGGGATCCTAACTATGATGTTTTAGAAATAGAAGTCCCGACTCAGCAATTAGATACAACAGTAGAAAAGTTTACGATAGCATTTGATAATACTATAGGAGATTTAAAACTCACAATGGCATGGGACGGCATTAAGATAGAAGTGCCAATTGCGGTATATGAAGCAAAGAAAAACAAATAAGTTTGTCCAAGAAAAAAGAGTCATACAAGTCTGCATTAAGCGAACAAGATGGTGTTAAATCACCTGAATCACTAAGCAACGACTCTGCAAAAAACATAAAGGCAAAACGACAGAAAAAACCTTCTGTAGAAGATTTAGTTTCAGGTATTACAGCTGGCGATATTACGGCATTGAGTAGAGCCATTACACTTATAGAAAGTACTAATCCTACACACACTAAAAAAGCCAATGCTATTATTACAGCATGCTTACCTTATACTAATAAGTCCGTAAGAATAGGTATTACAGGAGTTCCTGGTGTTGGTAAGAGTACCTTTATTGAAGCCTTTGGTATCTACTTAACAACTCAAGGCAAAAAAGTCGCTGTATTGGCAGTAGACCCGAGTAGTAGCTTAAGCAAAGGCAGTATTCTTGGCGATAAAACTCGTATGGAAGACTTGGTTAAAGACCAAAATGCCTTTATCAGACCATCGCCTTCTGGTGATTCTTTGGGAGGTGTGGCAAGAAAAACCAGAGAAACAATTATACTATGTGAGGCCGCAGGATTTGACACTATTGTCATTGAAACTGTGGGTGTCGGTCAAAGTGAAACAGCAGTGCATAGTATGGTCGATTTCTTTTTACTATTAAAACTTGCTGGTGCTGGTGATGAACTTCAAGGTATAAAACGCGGTATTATTGAAATGGCAGATGCCATTGTTATCAATAAAGCTGATGGAGATAATTTAAAAGCGGCTAAATCTGCTAAAGTGGAATTTAATAGAGCATTACACTTATATCCAGAAAAAGATTCGGGCTGGTCGCCTAAAGTATCGCTTTGTAGTGCCTTAAAACAAGAAGGTATATCAGAAGTCTGGATGATGATTGAAAATTATATGTCAACCACCACATCAAACCAGTATTTTGAAATCAATAGAAATAATCAAAATAAATTCTGGTTACTACAAACTATCGAAGAGCGCTTAAAAGCTAACTTTTACAAATCGCCTAAAATTAAATCAGAATTGCAATCTCAAATCGCATTAGTTGAATCTGGCAAGACCACTCCCTTTGCCGCTGCAGAATATTTATTGAGCTTATAAACAGTTGGCTTTAAACCAGTCTACTTGAGATTTTACACTTTCTAAAAGTGTTGTTTGCGGATTATAATTAAGAATCTTTCTGGCCTTATCAATATTAGCTTTAGTTCGCCATTGATCTCCAACACGCTTAGGTTTAATATCTATTTTAATGTCTTTTCCTATTACCTTAGCAACGGCATCGATACCATCTTGTGTGGTATGCTCTACTTCGGTACCAAGATTAAATATTTCACCATCAACTTTGTCTTCATTACCAATAACACTGACAATACCATCAACTATATCACCCACATAAGTAAAACTTCTTAGATGTTTATCACTGCCTTCAAATAGAGGAAAGGCTTCATCTTTAAGTCCAAGATCAATAAGTTTGGTATACATTTTCTCTGGTCGCTCACGTGGACCAATTACAGAATATAATCGCAAACTGCATGCAGCCATTTTCTGCTCTCTACTCTTTTGTAATGCCAATTGCTCTGCCGCTAATTTTGTGACACCATAATGCGATGCTGGTTTTACCATAACATCTTCAGGGAATGTCGCTTCTAATCCATAAATAGACGACGTCCCAATATTTACAAATAATTTGAGATCAGTGCACGTTATTGCAAAATCAATAAGATGCTTTGTCGCAATAATATTGTTTGTGAAATAATCTTCAAACGTTGAAGTTTGAGAAATTCCTGGTTGTGCTGCAAAATGAAAGATGTAATGAAAGTCATTAGATAATAGCTTGTAATTCTCAGGATGTCTCAAGTCCATCTTAATGATAGTAGCACCTTTGTCTTCTACAGCATTAGCATTCATTTGTTTTAATTCAAGACTATAGTAGTCACAAAAATTATCTACACCAATAATGTCATGACCTAAACTCAATAAACGTTCTGCAGTATGAGAACCGATAAAACCTGCAACTCCAGTAACTAAAATCTTCATAATTTGGCTTTCTAATAAGCACAAATTAACACCTTTTTTGTGTTTAAACCAATATGGATTCGGTGTAATGCAAAAAAACAATATTTTTGTGCAGACTAAGCTTAAAAGCGCATGACATATAAATTCACAATTGTAGTTCCTGTATATAATGAAGAGGAAAATTTAGAGCGTGTGGAAACTGAACTTTCCAAGTACCTTGATATTGCTACTGTACCTACATATGTTTTGTTTGTTAATGATGGTTCTAAGGATAATAGTCAGGCATTGATTGAAACTATTTGTGAAAGAAATGAAGCCTTTGAGTATATCTCATTTAAAGAGAATAGAGGCCTTAGTGCGGCCATTAAAGCTGGTTTTGATCACGTAGAAAGCGAATTGGTTGGTTATATCGATTCTGACTTACAAACGGCCCCTGAAGATTTTAACCTATTATTAGAACATATTGATGCACATGCTTTAGTCACTGGTGTGCGCGCTAACCGAAAAGATTCTTTTGTAAAAAACATGTCTTCTAGAATTGCCAATGGCATCAGACGTGCGTTTACACACGATGGTATGGATGATACTGGTTGCCCATTAAAGGTCATCAGGTCTGATTATGCCAAACGTATTCCTATGTTTAGAGGCTTACATCGCTTTTTACCAGCTATGATCATGTTGCAAAATGGAAGTGTGACACAAATCCCTGTTCAACATTTCCCAAGAATCGCAGGTACGGCTAAATTTGGTCTTTGGAATCGTTTACTTGGTCCACTGATGGATTGTTTTGCCTATTTATGGATGAAGAAAAAATATATTAATTACGAGATAGAAAAATCGAGTAAGTAAAACCCATAATTTGAAAGACTGGATTATTTACAGCATCGGATTTTTAGCTCAGATACTTTTTTCGTCGCGACTAATTATTCAATGGATTACTTCAGAAAAGCAGCGAAAGGTTATAACACCGACTACGTTTTGGACCTTGAGTCTTATTGCCTCTTTCCTACTCTTTATTTACGGTTATTTTCGTTTAGACTTCGCCATTATGCTGGGACAGAGTTTAACCTATTTTATATACATCCGAAATTTACAATTACAAGGACAGTGGCAAAAATTTCCGAAAATTGCCAGATATTTATTACTAATTGTTCCCATACTTATTGTTATCTTTTACTACAACAATAACAAAATCGATGTTGAGCTTCTATTTAAAAACGAAGCCATTCCAGTGTGGTTGTTAATACTTGGTATTGTCGCGCAGGTAATATTTACGTTGCGTTTTGTATACCAGTGGATTCATGCAGAACGTCATAAAGAATCGACCTTACCCATGGGATTTTGGGTGTTGAGTTTAATAGGTGCAGGATTAATCTTAACTTATGCTATCATCCGAGAAGATCCCGTTTTATTTGTAGGTCACTTATTTGGATTGATTATTTATGCTCGAAATGCTTACTTAATCCGACAGACTGATGATTAAATTAATTGAAAAATATCCTGTTTTAAGCTTGCTACTTTTTGTGGTACTCATGCTCGGCTTCACCATTGATAGTATCCCTGTGAGTATTATGGAAGCGCGGAATTTTATTTCGGCAAGAGAAATGCTTACCGATGGTAACTGGATATTAACCACCATGAATGGTGAAGCGCGCTACGAGAAACCACCTTTACCAACTTGGATAACAGCAGCTTTTGGTTTTGTTTTTGGCATGAAATCGGTTTTAGCGTTACGCTGGCCTGCATTACTTCTTGTTGCTAGTATTGGTATTTCAATCTATTTACTTTCTAAAAAATTAGAACTGACTAAATCACATAGCCTCATTAATGGCTTTATTGTAATGAGTTCGTTTTATGTCATTGGTATTACCATAGAAGGTCCTTGGGATATTTACGCCCATGGTTTTATGCTTATGGCATTATATCAGTTGTTTCAGCTATTTCAAAAGCAAAAAACAAACCTATATAACAGCCTGTTGTTTGTCGTGTTTTTAGCGTGTTCCGTACTTTCAAAAGGACCAGTATCACTTTATGTGCTATTATTATCATTTATCATTGCTTATGGTATTGCATACAAGCTTAGAGGAGGCACGTTACATTTTTTAAAACTCTTTAGTCTATTAGTTTTTGGTATTCTACTTGGAGGTTGGTGGTATTTTCATGTGCGTATTGCAGATCCTGAAACGTTTACAGCTATTGCCTCACGAGAAACGTCTAACTGGAGCAGTTATAACGTCAGACCGTTCTATTATTACTGGAGTTTCTTTGTACAAAGTGGCTTATGGACCATTCCTGCTTTTATAAGCTTATTATATCCTTACATGAAGTCTCGTACTTCTAATATAAAAGCCTATCGCTTTAGTTTCTTTTGGACCATTATCGCAGTCATTCTGTTGTCTATTATTCCTGAAAAGAAATCACGTTATCTTATGCCTGTTCTTATTCCACTGGCTATAAATATTGGGTTTTATATTGATTATTTGATTCGTGAGTTTAAAAATCTGAAGAAACCAAAGGAAACCTTCCCAGTTTACTTTGAGTTTAGATTGGTAGCAGCTATTGCCATTTTATTTGGTGTATCTGGATTCTTCTTAGGACCATTATTAACCGGTTGGGTGTTAGTGCAATTCTTAATTGCTGAAGTTGTCCTTGCTATTATTGGTATTCTTATCCTGATGCAACTTAAACGAAAAGCTATAAAACCAACCTTCTATTTGGTGCTTCTGTTTATTATGAGTGTTGGTCTTTTAGCGCTGCCTTTAGCAAAAATTCAAGTTCAGAAAGATTTCAAGTCTGTTGCCACGCTTTCGGAACATAATCTACCTTTATATAGTTTAAACAACATTGCACCAGAAGTAATTTACAGCTATGGTGATAAAATTCCTAATCTAAAAACTGATGATGGTGTGGTGTTGCCTGAAGCTTCAGAATTTCATGTGTTAACGACTAAAACAGATCCAAATTCTATAGACGAATTAAATGAACTCTATACCATTGAGTTCATAGCAACCTACGATGCTAACTTCGCTGAAAAGGATACCAAAGCACACCGAAGTCGCTTGGTCAATACCTTGTACAAACTTACTCGGAAAGATTAAAACGCTTTAACAAATAGATATTCAGCTTGTAAAAGCCAAAGCCAGCTAAGGCACCAAAGGTCATACCACAAATAATATCTAGTGGATAATGCACACCAACATAGATTCTACTGTAAGCCACAATAAAACTCCAGAATAGCAGAATAAAAATCAGGTTTTTAAAGTATGGGCGTAACAACAAACCACCAAAGACTGCCGCAGCCATGGAGTTAGACGAGTGCCCAGAAAAGAAGCCGTACTTTCCGCAACGAACTGCTATATAGCGCATGCCTTCATCGAGCAAACTATCTAATCGGCATGGTCTAGGACGCATAAACCCATCCTTAAACACATTAGTAATTTGGTCGGTAAACGTGATCATGGCAGCAATGACAAATACCATTAACAACAGCGGTTTAGCTCCATATTTTTTATAGATGAGAAATAAAAGAATGGCATAAAGCGGTATAAAGGAATATTCGTTAGTTATAAATAACCAAATATCATCCCAAGTTGAAGACCCAAGTCCATTGAGATATAAAAATAGTTCTTTATCTAATTCTAAAAGCTTATCTATCATTAGTCATCGTAACGTGCTACTTCCCTATCGTAAAAATCTGTGGCTTGCTGAACGTAATTTTCCATTTCAGTTTCCAACTCTTTTTGATCGTGCTGATCAAATTCCTCAAACCATTCTACCTCATCGTTCTCTAAGTTGATGATGAATCTAGGGAATTCTGTATGTACTATGAATATCGCATCCGGATAATCGGTGTTGTCTCCGAGGATGAATTTTGGTAACTCCATATTCTAATTGTTGTCTTGTTGCAAAATTAAACGCTTTGTGAGATAATTAAACC
Source organism: Winogradskyella sp. (assembly GCF_965656915.1). Classification (GTDB taxonomy): domain Bacteria; phylum Bacteroidota; class Bacteroidia; order Flavobacteriales; family Flavobacteriaceae; genus Winogradskyella. The sequence goes on from NZ_CBFHMI010000006.1 coordinate 79,557, forward strand.
TAATATACAATAAAATTGCAGCGGCACTTAATCCACCTAAAAGGCCTATCCAAATTCCAAGACTACCGTAAGCCTCTTCTTTTCCCATAAAATAACTAATCGGAAAGCCAATCACCCAATACGAAATGAATGTAATTATCGTCGGAATCTTTACGTCCTGTAAGCCACGAAGCGCACCTAATGTTATGACCTGCAAACTATCCGTAATCTGAAATATAGCCGCAGCCAACAGCAATGTTGCTGCAATCTTCACCACTTCTGCGGTATCTAGAGCATTGGCAGGATTATCTAAATCTACATACAAGTCTGGTAAGACATTATGAAACACCACAAATAATAAGGCGAAAAGTGCAGCGAAGATCAAGCCGACTAAAAAGATAGATTCTGCAATACGTTTTAAAGCTTTAAAATCTTTTAAACCTTTTTGATTACCAACACGTATCATGGCTGCCACACTTAATCCCATAGCGACCATAAAGGTCATGGATGATAGATTGAGGGCAATTTGGTTAGCCGCTTGTGCATTTTTACCCAAAGTACCACTCAGCCAAATGGCAGCTGTAAATATGGCCACCTCAAAAAACATTTGCATGGCACTTGGTAGACCCAAATTGGTGAGTTTTTTAAGTGGTTGTTTACTAAGTGTAAAGAATTTTATATTGGTGACATAAGCCATAGACTTATCGCGCTTGGCTAATAGATACCATAAGAAAATGAGCATCACAATACGTGAGACCAAAGTCCCAACGGCTGCACCAACTATACCTAATTGTGGAAAGCCAAACTTACCAAAAATGAGTACGTAATTAATCACCACATTAAGGATGTTAGCAATAATAGTCGCATACATTGGGTATTTGGTGAGCGATAAACCATCACTAAACTGTTTAAACGCCTGAAAAATAATAAGCGGTACCAGTGAAAACGCCACCAAATCTAAATACGGAATCGCCAACGCTACCACTTCCTCGGGCTGATCCATCACATACATTAAGGGTTTAGCGAGTAATAACATAAAAAACAAGACCAGACCTAAAACGGTACACAGAAAAAACCCATGTTTAAAAACCGACTTACCCTTTATAAAGTTCTTCTCAGAATCTGCTTCTGCCACCAATGGTGTAATAGCTGTAGAAAAGCCAATACCCAAAGACATGGCAATAAAAATAAAACTATTACCCAAAGACACTGCGGCCAGTTCTGCAGCACCCAATTGCCCAACCATCACATTATCAACAAAACTGACAAAGGTGTGCCCAAGCATACCCAAAATAACTGGTGATGCCAGTCTTAGGTTATATTTAAACTCTTTGGTATAGTTGTGCAAAAACATTTTGCAAAAATAGCGTTTCGATTTTTGTTGTACGAATTAAATTTGATGGGAGTTTTGACAGTGTCTAGTCCTGAAATATGGCTACAGGTTAAAATTGAATTAAGCTGATAATTTATATACCATATTTGGTGTTTTATAATCTAAAGATAAATGTAATCTTATTTCATTGTATAG
>NZ_CBFHMI010000007.1:0-73973 GCF_965656915.1 Winogradskyella sp.
ATGGAGTTAGAGTTATTGTACTAAATAATAGAATAGGTTTATATAATTTACCTCAATCTACAGATTATACTCTATATGATATTTCTGGAAAACAAGTTTTAAAAGGTTCAATTGAAAGCGAAAGCCATGTTATTGAGACTAAAAATATTGCTAACGGAATTTACATTGTTGAATTAACAGATAACACATCTAATAGAGTTATACGTAAAAAAGTTGTTCTATAAATAATAATATTTCTATAATGAAAAGTCTCAAGCATACGCTTGAGACTTTTTTTATCCTTTATTGGCTAACTGACCGCAGGCTGCATCAATATCTTTACCACGACTTCTCCTTACTGTAACCGTGATATTATTTGCTTCTAAAATATTAACATACATGTCTATGGCTTTGGAATTCGCTTGTTGAAACTCACCATCATCAATAGGATTATACTCTATTAGATTTACTTTACTTGGTGCAAATTTGCAGAACTCTACTAAGGCTTCTACGTCCTTTCTTTTATCGTTAATGCCATCCCAAACTACATACTCATAGGTAATCCTATTTTTAGTTTTGGCATACCAGTATTGTAAGGCTTCTCTTAAATCGTTTAATGGAAATGTGGCATTAAATGGCATTATTGATGTACGGACATCATCAATTGCTGAGTGTAATGATACAGCTAACTTAAATTTCACCTCATCATCCGCCATCTTTTTTATCATTTTTGGCACACCAGATGTCGATACTACAATTCGTTTAGGTGAGATACCTAATCCTTCCGGAGAGGTGATTTTATCTATGGCTTTAAGCACATTGTTATAATTCATTAAGGGTTCACCCATTCCCATAAAAACAATATTGCTTAATGGTCTATTATGATATAATCGGCTTTCATTATCTATCGCGACTACTTGATCGTAGATCTCGTCAGGATTAAGGTTTCGCATACGCTTTAATCTTGCTGTAGCGCAAAATTTACAGTCTAAACTACAACCTACCTGAGAAGACACACAAGCTGTTGTTCTAGTGGCTGTTGGAATTAAAACAGATTCAACAATTAAATCATCATGAAGTCTTACTGCATTTTTTATTGTACCATCAGAACTCCGTTGCATCTGATCTACTTTTATATGATTAATCACAAAATTATCTTGCAACATTTGCCTTGTAGCCAACGAAATGTTAGTCATGTCTTCAAAACTATGAGCCGACTTTTGCCATAACCATTCATATACCTGATTCCCTCTAAACGCCTTATCACCTTGTTTTACAAAGAATTCTCTTAATTGTTCTTTGGTTAAGGCGCGTATGTCATACTTTTTAATTTCCATTTGGCACAAAGGTAACTAAATGATTTTTGGATTTTTGATATAAAAAAAGCCTCAATTAAGAGGCTTATATGTTTATTATGGGTTTTATTTAAATTATAAGCATAGCATCACCGTAAGAGTAAAATTTATATTTCTCCTTTACAGCTTCTTCATAGGCTTTTTTCGTGAATTCGTGACCTGCAAATGCGGAAGTCATCATTAATAATGTAGATTTTGGTGTATGAAAATTAGTAATCATACAGTTTGCGATGCTAAACTCGTATGGTGGAAAAATGAACTTATTGGTCCAACCATCATAAGGATTTAACCTTCCACTTGAAGACACTGAACTTTCAATTGTACGCATAGATGTCGTTCCAACTGCACATACACGCTTTTTAGTTTCAATACCTTTATTAACTTTAGCTGCTGCTCTTTCAGTGATAATTATTTCTTCACTATCCATTTTATGCTTCGATAAGTCTTCTACCTCAACAGGGTTAAATGTACCTAAACCAACATGCAATGTAACCTCTGCCATTTCTACACCCTTAATTTCTAAACGTTTTAATAAATGCTTAGAGAAATGCAGACCTGCTGTTGGAGCCGCTACAGCACCTTCATTTTTAGCAAAAATTGTTTGATAACGTTCTTCATCCTCAGGTTCAACATCTCTTTTTATATACTTAGGAAGCGGTGTTTGTCCAAGTTCTGTAAGTTTTCTTCTAAAATCGGTATAAGAGCCATCATATAAAAAACGTAATGTTCGTCCTCTTGATGTAGTATTATCAATGACTTCGGCTACAAGCGTTTCGTCTTCACCAAAATATAATTTATTCCCAATTCTTATTTTTCTTGCAGGATCTACTAAAACATCCCAAAGACGCTGATCTTGGTTTAACTCTCTCAATAAAAATACTTCAATACGAGCACCTGTTTTTTCTTTATTTCCGTAAAGTCGTGCAGGGAAAACTTTAGTATTGTTTAATATCATCACGTCTCCTTCATCAAAATAATCAATAATATCTTTAAAGAGTTTGTGCTCAATGGTTTGTTTTTCTCTGTTCAATACCATTAGTCTTGCTTCATCTCTGTGTTCTGCAGGGTGTTCAGCTAATAATTCTTCTGGAAGTTCAAAATTGAAGTGTGATAATTTCATTCTATAGTCTTGTTTTTTAGAAGTTGCAAATATACAATCTCAACATAGGCCTTGTCAAGTAAATGCAGGTTTATTTTAATTTGAAGCCAATAGTCTTTAAATCTTCCCAGAATTGAGGGTAAGATTTACTAACTACATCAGTATTCTCAATACGTATTGAAGTCTTTAATCCTAGCGGAGCAAACGCCATAGCCATACGATGATCGTTGTATGTGGCAATACTAATATCACTATTGATTTTATCAGAAGGTTTTAAGCACAATGAATTTTCAGTAATTTCTATTTCCGCTCCTAGTTTTTTGAGCTCTGTTTTTAAAGCCACTAATCGATCTGTTTCTTTAATCTTAAGGGTGTGCAATCCTTTTAAATCACAGCCAACACCTAAACCAAAACATGTCACAGCAATAGTTTGAGCAATATCTGGAGCATTACTTAAATCAAGATCTATGTTTTGTATTATTTCTAATTCAGCAGATCTTTTTAAAGTTAATGTGTGCTTATTGAAATTTGTTTTTACACCTAATTTCTCGTAAATCTTAGCTAAAACTGAATCACCCTGCAAAGAATCTTTCTTATATGATGAAATATTTAATGTAGTATTGACTTCGCTTAAAGCCACTAGACTATAAAAATAGGATGCAGAAGACCAATCTGATTCTACAACCAGAGTTTGTGGCTGCATTTCTTTATTAAAAGGTTTTACTATTATGATATTATCACTAAAATTAGTTTCAACACCTATTTTATTAAGCAGGCTCAACGTCATGTTAATATAAGGTACAGATGTAATTTCACCTTCTAAGTTTAACACTAATCCATCCTTAAGCTTTGAAGCAATAAGCAACAATGCTGATATGTATTGACTACTTACATTAGCTTTTAATGTCACTTTATTCTTAGCAATGTCCTTACCTTTTATTTTTATAGGAGGAAAACCGTCGTTTTCTAAATACATGATATCTGCACCTAAATCTCTTAATGCATCAACTAAAATTTTTATTGGTCGCTCTTTCATACGAGATGAACCTGTTATGGTAACTTCTCTTCCTTTTTGAATAGAAAAATATGCCGTTAAAAACCGCATTGCTGTACCTGCATGATGAATGTCAATTACCGATTCTTTGGAGCTTAGCGCTTTTTGCATGAGCACAGAATCATCTGAATTAGACATATTCTCAATCTTTATTTGAGGATACAGTGCTTGTAAGAGTAATAATCGGTTAGACTCGCTTTTTGATCCTGTGATTTCGATGGACGATTTATTACAATGTATTGACGATTTCTGAATTCTAATATCCATATAAAAAATATTCCCGCATTTAGCGGGAACAAAATTACTTTAATTTATCATTATTGTGATGCCTATCGTGATCTCGTTTTGCTTTTTTATCCATTTTTTTATCAAAAGCGTTTTGCAAATCTATACCTGTTTGGTTGGCTAAACATAACACGACAAACATAACGTCGGCAAGCTCTTCGCCTAAGTCTTTGTCTTTATCACTTTCTTTCTCGCTTTGCTCACCATAGCGTCTTGCAATAATACGTGCTACTTCACCAACTTCTTCAGTCAGTTGTGCCATGTTGGTCAGTTCATTGAAGTAACGCACTCCATGTTCTTTAATCCAATTGTCTACGTCTTTTTGTGCGTTTTTTATTCTCATACTTAGGCTTTTGTCAACACAATTTGTTCTGCTTGTTTTTCTACTGTTTTAGCAAAAAAGTCTTTAAAACCCTTATAGTCTTTTGGTTCTATAAATGTGTTATTTAGTTCTAAACTTACACTAAATTGGAGATATTTCCCATTTTCTTTGGCTACATAAACAAATTTAGCCTCACCTCCTTTGTATTCAAAAGCTTCTGTTGCGGGTAAAGATTCCACCTTGTAGCCTTCTGGAAGCATAATATTTACCATGTATTTATCTTCTAATGGAATAACAAAATCTATTGGATATTTTCGGTCTTCTAACTTAAAAGGACTTTCTTTTGTAGCTAAGAATAATAACGGCGAGAAGTAGATCTTATCACCAACTTCATCAATACCATCTAAGAGTTCGTACTCATAGGTCACTTTAGCTGGCTCTGTTATATTCACGTCATTTTCATACACTAATTCACTGATTTCAATATCACCTTTATTACTTTCAAGTGATTTTATATGATCGTCTAAGCCAAGGCCTGTATATTTTTTTCTATAATTTAATGCTAAGTACGCCGTGTAATTTTTTCTTACTTTTCCTGTGGCAGAAAAATCATCATTAATTTTTACGTTCAGCATTGTAGATTCAACTGATTTGTTGTTCGAATTTATGTTAACCCAATTAGATGTACCATCCTTTTTGAGCACACGACCTTGCCAATTTAACACACGCTCTGGTAATACATTATTTGTACTAAAAGGTTCTGTTGCATCAATTAGCATGTACTTATTTTCACTTTGCACCATACAAATCACATAATTAAAACCATCTCTTGTAGGGAAAAGCGGTACTCCGTTATTACGTGTGCTGATGAGTACCGGATTTGCATTGACACCTTGAGAACGCAACATAGCAGTTACTAATAAATTGATATCGGCTACATTACCGATGCCTTCGTTATAGGCTGTTCTTATTCCTTTTTGGGCAAATTTGCCGTATTTTTCATTCCACTTTACTTTAGATTTAACAAAGCTCTCTATTATAAATGCTTTAGCAAAATCGTCCTCTACACCTTGTAAAATCGGCTCTAAATCATTTTTAAAAAATCCTGTTCTATTTAATTGTCCGCCAAAATCTTCATTATCGTAAATAGATTTTGATACTTTTTGCCAACTAGACGCAAAAGATTTTGTAACTATACCATCTAAATTAAGTATTGCCTCTAACTCCATGCTTAGTTTAGCTTTGTAGTTGTTTAAACTACCACCAAAAGACTCAGTCTTAAGAGCAGGAATATTTTCTTCTGAAAATTCTATGACATTATCAAAATACCTCATAGAATTGGACTGATACGAATTTCCACTTCCCACATAAGAGCCATTTTTATATTTACTTCTAGTAGTTAGTGTTCTGTCTGTTTTCGACTCGTTATAAATAGCTAAATAATATGCTTTTGGGTTTAAAAACTTATTATATCTAAAAACTTGTGGTGTAGCGATTTTAGCCTCTAATTTTTTTACCGGTATAGTAAATTGCAATTCTAAATCATCAATGAATGGAAACTGTGATGATACAATGTATTTATACTCTATTACTGAACCCGCTTTTATATTGGGTAACGTAAAAGAATTGATCATACCAAATTCTGATACTTTTTCATCAAAAATGCCATCCTTTTTTAATTTGTCTTCTTCAATTTTTCCGTTTTCCAAATTGTATGTAAATGCCTTTAAGCCCTTTAATTGCTCATTATTCCCTCTACCTCCTTTGTATAAATAGACTTTATGAGTTGCCCAGTCAAAACCTTCTTTATCATATATTTTTATACGAACATGTACTTCTCGTTCTTGTGAAAAACCATCATTTTGATTAAACGTAAATCTAACTTCTTCATTTCTATATAATATAGCAGCATTTGCCGTTGAATCCGTTGGATAATATTTTTCTTGTAATTCGGATTTTGAAACTTTTCCGAAATCATAATTTTGCCCATAAATACTCGCAAGACTGCAGACTGTTATTAAGGTAAATAATAAATTTTTCATTTGTAATATTTGTAATGATTGTTATTAGGTAGTATTAGCTTGTTATAAGTACAATTTTAGACTTATCATTTTTTACAATTTGTTTTCTAAAATTTCGATAAGCTTTATAATCTTCTTTTTCGTAGTTTCCTTTATTTAAAACGTAAGTTCTGGTATATTTTAATTTATTTCCTTCTAAAGCTTCTATTGAAAACTTATAAATTCCGAATTTGGTTTTAATTTCTTTACCCTCTGACATGGCTTCTATATTCATGTTTTCTGGTAATTGAATAATATACTCATCTACATCTTTAAAAGAACGATTCACTTTAAAATCTAATTTTCTTTCTGAGTATCGTGGTGGTATATTGGATAGTTTATTAAACATATTTGGCTGAAGAATTAATCTTTTACCACTTTTTGAAGCATAATTCTCAGCTACTACCTTAATATTTTCAGAAAATACAATATTATCCTTATCGTCTTCAATTTCAATATTATCTATGGTTATATTATTGATATTGTCCCAATAGTTTTTGTAATATAATTGCTGATCTCTGAGTGTTTCTGTTTCAATACGCTGATGATTGTTGTATTGATAACCAGTCGTTGTAATTGTAACATCAGAGGTAAAACTCCCTACCTCGTCAAATATTACATTGGCCATAGTTTTCTGCACACTATCGTCTGCATTGTAAACCTTTGTATGTACTATTTCACCACCTTCTGGTTTAACCAGCAACACATCTCTATCGTCTGTAAATCCAGCTGTAAATCCAAAAGGGTTGGATTGACTCGTACATTCTAAAAATATATGTTCATCGTTATTAGGTACACAAAGTATCGCATGATTGCCTTGTACAGATGAAAAATCTGCATCTATATCTCTTATATTCTCATCCCCATAAACCAAAGTATAATAAGACGGCACATCAACGACTTCCAATAAGGCTTTCGTATAATTTGTTAATCCTTTGCAATCACCATAACCTAATTTATCAACATCGTCAGCCAGCATGGGCTTCCATCCACCGATACCTATCTGCACACTTATGTAACGCGTTTTATCTTGCATATATTTATACACCAATTTAGCGCGCTCTATTTTATTATCAACTCCATCGGTTAAAGCTTTGACGTCTTCTATCGCAGATTGCGGCAAAACATCTGTTCCTGTTAGTAATTTAGAATACACCCATTTTCCAAAATCTTGCCAATTATTATTGTGGCCCTCAACACCTGCCATACTAAATTTCGCCATTACAACTTTAACCCTAGGAGTGTACATTGCAATATTTGGGCAATAAGCCTCATATTTAATACTCGGTAGGTTCTCAGCTTTGAAATGAAATTCAGAAATTTCAGAAATACTATCATTTTCAAAATTTTCTTTTTTTAACCTAATTGTTTCGCCTGTGTTATTCTGTATTTCAAATTCAGAATGTTGTACTGCTAAAAAGAAGCCATCAATTGGTCGCCATTGTGGCATAAATGCGGTGCTTTCATGATGTACTTCAGACTCATACTCTATTGTATATGGATACTTTACTGGTGTGTACTCAAAGAATTTTACGCGACTGTCTGAATATAAAGTTCCACCACTAACCGCACTTTGATCTGTAAAGTCGTTTCTTCTAATTTTTTTTATCTCATCGCCAAATTGATCATAAATTTTGGCCTCTATTTTTTTTATTTCAGTATAATCATTGTAAAACTCAACCGTGTTGGCATGTCTGTTTCCATATTTATTAAAGACAGTTACGATTCGTTTTGTATAAACGACCATTTCATCAATTCCATTAATTTCTATTCGTTCTTTATTATACCGAACCACAGCATTAGAATTGCTTTTTAAATCTTGCGGTACTAATAATGACATATAGGCATCAGTTGACTGTGCAAATGAAATAGAAATAAAAAATATGAAGAAAACTAGATAGTTTAGTTTTAATTGAGGCATGAAATAGTAAAATATGGCTTAAAAAAATAAATATAAAAAAGCTACAACAAACTCCAAATGATTTTGTTAGAATATTCCTAAAGCTGAAATTATTGAAAATGAAATAAGTTTAGTATTTGGACTATTTAAAACGACACTAACAAACAAGCCAAATCCTAAATTAGACGTAATTATTCTCTTTTTTTAGAATCAATTAATATAGTTACTGGTCCATCATTAACCAATGCTACTTTCATATCTGCACCAAACTCTCCTGTTTGAATTGTTTTGCCTAATTCTGATTGCAATTTCTTAACAAAAGCCTCATACAACGGAATGGCTAACTCTGGCTTTGCAGCTTTTGTATAGCTTGGTCTATTTCCTTTTTTAGTACTTGCTTGTAACGTAAACTGACTTACAACTATAACATCACCATCAACATCCAATAAGGATGTATTCATTACTCCATCGGCATCTGGGAATATACGAAGGTTAACCACTTTTTTACAGAGCCAATCAATATCCTCTTGGCCGTCATCATCTACAATACCTAAAAGCACCAATAAGCCCTTAGTAATTGAGGCAACATTTTTATTATTAATAGTCACTGATGCTTCGGAAACTCTTTGTATTACAACTCTCATTCTGCATCCCAATTATCGGTTCGGTAATGTTCATCTTCACCTTCTAAGATTTGAAGGTAACTTCGATATCTCGAATAAGAAACCTCATCGTTTTCTAGTGCTTCTTTTACGGCACATTTAGGTTCCTTTAAATGTAAACAATTATTGAATTTACAATCTTGCTTCAACGCAAAGAACTCAGGAAAATAATCACCAACTTCTTCTTTCTCCATATCTACAACACCAAACCCTTTTATACCTGGTGTATCAATGATTTTTGCATCAAAACTAAGATCGAACATTTCTGCAAAAGTCGTTGTATGCTGCCCTTGCATGTGTTGTTCTGAAATTTCTTTGGTTTTTAAATCTAATGATGGTTCAATAGCATTCACTAAAGTAGACTTACCAACACCTGAGTGACCAGCAAACATACTCACCTTACCAACCATAAGGGCTTTTACTTTATCTATATTTTTGCCTGTCGTGGCAGAAATCCCAATACATTCATAGCCTATTTTTCTATAGACACTTGCCAAATACTTAACCTCTAACAAGGTCTCTTCATCATAGGCATCAATTTTATTGAAAAGTAAAATAGTCTTAACAGAGTAGGCTTCGGCAGTAACTAAAAAGCGATCTATAAAACTTGTAAATGTTGGTGGATTATCTATAGTGACCAGTAAGAATACCTGATCTATATTAGCCGCAATGATATGGGTTTGCTTTGATAGGTTAACGGATTTGCGAACAATGTAATTTTTACGCTCTTCAATTCGGTTTATAACACCAGTTTCCGTGTTGTTTTTAGTTTCTAGTTCAAACGCTACGTTATCGCCAACAGCAATAGGATTGGTGCTTTTAATGCCTTGTAATCTAAAGCGACCTTTAATTCTACATTTATAGAATTTTCCGTTTCGAGTTTTTACAGTGTACCAACTGCCTGTAGATTTATAAACTGTTCCTGTCATTGACTAAATTAATATTAACAAAGTAACGACTTTTAACTAAAAAGTCTTTATTTTAATAGCACAAAACAAAAATCAACAGTCATGAAAAAAATTTCTTATTTATCGCAGCAATTGCTGTAGGTCTAATTTCCTTTTCTTTTATTAACAAAGATCATTCGAACGAAGAAAAACCAATTGCACAAATAGAGTACAAAGTTATTACTAGTGTAGAATCTATTGTAGCAAACGGCTTAGGACGATCCAGATTGATTTCTTCAAATGTAGATAGAAACTATGATGATTTCAAATCTGAAAGGTCGAGTGATAAAAAAGAGGATGGAAGAAATAAGTCTAAAAGAAAGGATATCCGTGTGAAGGATTTTGAAGAAACCAAATTATTGAATTTTTATAACCTTGGAGGTATTCGTTTTCAAAACATCGTCGCTAATGATGCTGTAATTACCTCAAAATTAATCGCTATGGCAGAAGAGGGCTGGGAATTAGCCTTTGTTTCTAGTAGCTCTGAAAGTGACGCTGGAAAAGGTGATGTACAAGGTATTTTTGTAACACGCTATATTTTTTAAACGAATTAATTAAAGTTTTCACTCATAAAATAATTAAAAATTACCTGACTATGGAGCAAAAAAAGACAGTCCTAAGACTGTCTTTTATAATTTTGCTTCTAATTTTACTATTGAGCAACAGTCAGTCTACCCAATTTGTCCTCACTCTTTCTGGATGAATATACTATATATTCTGAAGGAGAAACTCTATAGTGCACTCTTGGGCGCAAGACCAGTTGATACTTTTCAGCAGTTTCTTGATCCATCCGTATAATACTTCCACTCGTATCAAAGGTCACGGCTGCTGGTACGGCTTTATTATAATTACCAAGCCATTTAATGTCTTCGATATCAGTAACTCCATAATTTTTAGTGTTATCATTAAAAATTACAGTTAGTTTTTCTTTGTGATAAATAGGCATAGCACTCAAATACTCGGGGCCTTTACCCATAACGGTTAACGGCACCATAACACCTGCCGCAACTGAAAAATTTCCCTGATTAGAAAACCCAAATATTCCAAGAGACATAGTCGTATAAGATGCTTTCTGTTTTTTAGCAATTACATTAGACCATGCTACAGACCCATCAGGGTTTAGAGACGTTACAATAATCTCGTTATTTATGAATGTAATTGGTGTAAATGCTAATGGGCCGATACCTGAACTGCGGCCCTCAATGATTAATTGATATTCTGATAACAGTATTAATCCACCGTCGTTTTTTTCGATTAAGCTATGTGTAACATAAAGTGGCTTTACATCCTTACCTTTCTTAGCACGACGTTCGCCAATCAGTTTCACTTTTGTTTCGTAATCAAATTCATTAAAGTTTAATCTTTGTAACTCGTTATTTGAAACCGTAATAGCTGCTGCGTAAATGCCTTTTAATTCTTTATTCGCTTTTCCATTTTTTCTAACGCTAGAGTAGAAACCAACTAAATGTAATAGTCCATCTTTATTAGCCAACATTTCGCAATTAATAATTTCTTTGTCTTTAAACTTAATATCAATGACTTCTTTTTCATAGCCATTAGAACTTTTAAACGCATGTACTTGAAATTTTTCATTGTTTGTTTTAGTCTTTTTATCTCTAAAACTCTCATTAATTACTATAAAAACATCATCATTAACGCTTACATCATAATCTGCGATTGTAAACTCTAGTCCGCGTCTGTCTTTAAAAGGAACCTTTTCGATATAAGACATTGCTGTATCGAGGTTCTCATCTAATAATTTTAATTCGTATTGAATCACTTCCTGCTTATCAAAAAGCGCAGCATGCATTATCAGTAAGCGATCACCTGCAGGAGAATCCTTAAAATAAAAAGCACCACGCTCTCTCTTTTTAGTTACTTTGGTAGAAAACAACTTTACCTGCTCGTTTGCCAGTTTTCCGTCTTCCAAGACTTCAATACCAAATAAATGAGACATTTTGTCTTTTTTATCATAGACACTACCAAAAACGTGAACTTTATTACCAATCATACTCACATCTTCGAATTCAATAGATCTATCCTTAAAACTTGAAAGATCAATTTCATTCGTTGAAATGATTGACATGTCTGAAGATTTAAACACTTTGATATAGTATTTCTTTTTCTTATTGGCTAAGGCATAAATTTTACCATTAGTCTCACCAGCTATACGAACAATTTTAAGCGAATTGTCCTCGATTTCTGCACCGTGATTAATTGTAAAATCTCCAACTTGGATCTGAGAAAATGCCAGCGTGGTAAATAGCAAACCACACACTAGCGCTAAGTAATTTTTAGTCATTATTGATTAATTTGTAGTTATGGTGGCAATTATAAGAATATTATTACGAAGCATTCTTATTTTCGTTGTAATATATTTTAAATACCTCTTAATGCCGTTCATCGACGATAATGCACTCTAAAAAATTCACTTATTAAATACAAAAAAGGCTCACCAATAGAGAGCCTTTTTCTTTTTTACTAATCTTCTAATGATTAATAATTTCTTCCTGATGATTAATCGATTCTTGGTGAATGGCTTTAAACATTCTAAGTATAAACTCCTCACTTAGATTTTTCTCTTCCCCTTCTAAAATCATTTTACCTAAAATCTCATTCCAACGTTTGTTCTGTAAAACAGCTACATTATGGTTCTTTTTTAGTGTACCAATATCGTCAGCTACATTCATACGTTTGCCTAATATTTCAATCAACTGATGATCGATAACATCTATCTTTGTCCGTAGCGTATTAATTTTGTTTTTAAAGTCAGCATCATCTCCTACTTCTTTTCTAATACGTAAATCTTCAGTATACTTAATTAACGTTTCTGGTGTAATTTGCTGCGCTGCATCACTCCACGCATTATCAGGATCGTGATGTGTTTCTACCATTAAACCATCATAATTTAAATCTAAAGCGGTTTGGCTTAAATCGAAAATAATATCACGTCTACCAGCAATGTGCGATGGGTCTAATATTAGAGGTAAATCTGGAAAACGATTCTGTAAGTCTACAGCAATCTGCCACTCAGGATTATTTCTATAACGTGTTTTTTCGTAGGTTGAAAACCCTCTATGAATCACACCTAAATTTTTAACATCAGCTGTATAAAAACGTTCTACAGCGCCTAACCACAATGATAAATCTGGATTTACCGGATTTTTAATCAATACAGGTTTATCGGTTCCTTTTAACGCATCTGCTATCTCTTGGACAATGAATGGGCTAACCGTTGTACGTGCTCCAATCCAAAGGATATCAACATCGTGCTTTAGTGCTAATTCTACGTGGTTAGCATTTGCAACTTCCGTAGTAATCTTCATGCCTGTTTCTTCCTTTGCTTTTTGAAGCCATTTTAGACCTAAAGCACCAACACCTTCAAAGTTTCCTGGTCGTGTTCTCGGTTTCCAAATACCAGCTCTAAAAACAGTAGCATCACTATTTTTTAATTGATGTGCAATATTTAATACCTGCTCTTCTGTTTCTGCACTACAAGGTCCAGCAATAACCAAAGGATGATCTAAGTTAAAAGCATCTAACCAGTTTCGCAATTCTTTTTTATTCTCCATAATTCTATTCTTCTTTTTCTGAATTTTATTCTATTCCGTTTAATATATCTTTTATGTGATTTGTCGTCTCCATTTCATTAAATACAGCGTCAAAATCATTATTTTCCATGAGGGTTTTAAAATGCTGTAGATTATTTATATACTCATCTAATGTTTCGATGACATTGGTTTTATTCTGCTGAAAAATTGGCGTCCACATAGCTGGTGAACTTTTTGCCAAACGCACCGTACTTTCAAAACCACTGCCAGCCATATCAAAAATATCACGTTCATTTTTTTCTTTCTCAATCACAGTTTTACCAAGCATAAATGAACTGATATGTGACAAATGAGAAACATAAGCAATATGCTTATCATGAGCTTTTGGATTCATGTAACGAATACGCATGCCTAGATCTGAAAACAATTTCAATGCTTTTTCCTGAAGCTTAAAAGCCGTCTCTTCTACTTCGCAAATGATGTTGGTTTTATTTTTAAATAAACCATTGATAGCTGCTGAAGGACCTGAAAATTCTGTACCGGCAATAGGATGGGCCGCTAAAAAATTTCGTCTTCGTTTATGGTTTTTTACTTTTAAGCAAATGTCTTCTTTTGTAGAACCTGCGTCAAAAACAATTGTGTTGTCTGAAACATGATCTAAAATACTTGGTAATATGTCTAAGGCGGCATCTACAGCTATAGCAATGATTACTAAATCTGCTTTATTCAGATCTTTGATTTCAGCCTTCTCATCAATGATATGATATTGTAATGCTTCATCTAAATGACCATCATTTTTATCGATGCCGTAGATAGTACACTCAGGATTGCGTTTTTTAATATCTAAGGCAAAACTTCCTCCGATTAACCCAACTCCAATTACAAAAATATTCCTCATAATTACTTTACTCTAGATATCGCTTCTTTAATTACTTCTTCTGGCGCACATAATGAAAAACGTATATAACCTTCTCCATTGCTACCAAAAACAGTTCCAGGTGCAATAAAAATTGAATGCTCTTTTAGTATTAAATCTGTATATTCTTCAGATTTTATATGAGGTGGTATTTTTGCCCAAACAAACATACCTGAAGCATCAGTTTCATATGTACAGTTAAGCGCGTCTGCCAGTTTCCAAATTAACTCACGTCTTAGTTCGTAAACACTATTTAAACTTACAAACCACATATCTGAACATTTTAAGGCTTCTATAGCTCCTTTTTGTATACCATAAAACATACCGGAATCCATATTACTTTTAACCTTAAGTACAGCGTTTAAATAATCAAACTTTCCAACAAGCATACCAACACGCCAGCCTGCCATATTAAAAGTTTTACTTAATGAATTTAATTCTAAACAAACGTCCTTAGCATCTCTATAGCGCATAATACTAATTGGTTTTTCATTGAGAACAAAACTGTAAGGATTGTCATTAACAATTAAAATATTATGACGTTTACCAAAGGCAATGACCTCATCATAGAATTTATTAGGTGCGTTAGTACCTGTTGGCATATGCGGATAGTTAATCCACATAATTTTTACCTTACTTAAGGCCATACGCTCTAAAGCTATAAAATCTGGTAACCAATGGTTATCTTCATTAAGATCATAAAGTATTGGCTCTGCTTCAACAAGTTTTGCAACAGCCGCATAAGATGGGTAACCAGGATTTGGTACTAACACCTGATCTCCTTTATTTAAAAAGGCCATGGAGATATGCATTATACCTTCCTTACTTCCTAATAATGGTAATACTTCGGTCTGACCACTTAGGCTTACTTTATATCTGCTTTTATAGAAATTGGCAATCTCATCTCGCAATGCAGGTAAACCTTGATAACTTTGATATTTGTTAGCTCCAACATCATCTAAACTATCTCTTAACAGCATGGTCGCTTTAAAAGGAGGCTCTAAATCAGGGCTTCCTATACCTAGGTTAATAATTGGTTTTCCCTGAGATTTTAAAAACGCAACTTCCCTAAGCTTTTTAGAAAAGTAGTACTCTTCTACATTTTTTAAACGATTAGCGACATTTATCATACTCTTGCGTTTTTATATTCACCTAATACTTTAAATTTTTCTGCCATTAGTTTCATTATAGACTTCGCTTTATCATAGTCGTTATAATCATCAAAAGTAACGTCTACAAAAAAAGCATACTTCCATGGTGTATCTATTTTTGGTAGAGATTGTATTTTAGTAAGATTAAGTTTACAATCACTCATAACATTCAAAATCGTAGCTAAACTACCTCGTTTGTGATTTAATTCAAATTTAAGCGACGCCTTATTTATATCTTTGGTTTCTAGACTATCATTATCACGTTTTACAATGACAAAGCGAGTTTCATTGTGCTTTATGGTTTGAATACTCTCTGCTAAAATCTCCAGATTATACATTGAAGCCGCATTTTTACTTGCAATTGCTGCAACGCCTTCTATATTTTGCTCCGCTATCTGCTTTGCCACATCTGCAGTATCCTTTGCTTCTACCAATTTAATATGCGGATAATCTTTTAAAAACACCTTACACTGCAATAATGCCATTGGGTGAGAGTGCACTTCTTTTATAGATTGTAATCCCTGGTCTCCCTTTGCCATTAAATTATGCTGAATGTCTAAATAATATTCTCCTACAATATTGAGATGATGGTTATCTATTAATGCATAATTAGGAATAATTGAACCTGCGATAGAATTTTCTATTGCCATTACAATATGATTAGTTTCATCATTAAGCAAACTATCTACGGCACCATCAAAAGACATACACTCTATCACATCAGTATTGCTATTAAAATACTGTTGGGCTACCTCATAATGAAATGAGCCTTTAATTCCTTGTATGGCAATTGGTTTAGTCATAATAAAAAAGTCCCGATTAAATCGAGACTTTAAAAACTATATTTTAAATAAAACATACTAAGCCTCGTTTCTTTTACTAAAAAAGAAATAAAACCAGTTATAATATGTTTTAGATATGTTCATTGTTATTAATATCTAGCTAAAGTAATTAATATTTTTACAAATCAAAATAGTTAAAAATGTTTTTAACAGATAATTACAAAGTTTTAAAGAATTAATAATAAAGAAGCTACACTCTAATTTAATACCTATTTTTGATAAAATTTTTTTTTGAATGTCTATTGAAGTAAAAAATATCACTAAAGTTTACAATGATCAGAAAGCTTTAAATAATGTTTCTTTTAAAGTTAAAGATGCAGAAATAGTAGGATTCTTGGGGCCAAATGGAGCAGGTAAATCTACTATGATGAAAATATTAACGACTTATATTGAAGCTTCTGAAGGCTCTGCTGTTGTAAATGAATTTGATGTCAACTCTGATAAAAAAAAGGTCCAGAGTAGCGTTGGATATTTACCAGAACACAATCCTTTATATACAGACTTATATGTAAAAGAATATCTGAACTTTAATGCAAACGCTTATGGTGTTCCTAAATCTAAAATAAATGAAGTCATTGAACTTACAGGACTTAAACCAGAGGCTCATAAAAAAATAAGTCAACTTTCTAAAGGCTACCGACAACGTGTGGGTTTGGCAAATGCGTTATTACATAACCCTGAAGTATTGATTTTAGATGAGCCAACAACGGGTTTAGATCCTAATCAACTAGTAGACATTAGAAATTTAATTAGATCAATTGGTAAAGAAAAAACGGTATTTCTATCGACACATATAATGCAAGAAGTTGAGGCCATGTGCGACCGTGTTATAATTATAAATAAAGGGGAAATTGTTGCTGATAAATATCTGAAGGATTTAAGAGAAGGTCAGGATCAGATTGTTATTGCCGAATTTGATTACAGAATTGAGGACGCGTTTTTATTAAAACTCCCTAAAGTAACTAATGTAAAAAATCCACATGGTTTTGTATACGAGATTACCTTTAATACAAAAGAAGATATGCGCTCCCATGTGTTTGATTTTGCACACGATAATGATTTAAAGATTTTACAATTAAATCAAAAGAATACAAGTTTAGAAAGCATGTTTCGAGAATTAACTAGTTAAATATTAAACGCCCTGTATAAAAGCGTTCTACATCTACAATTGGTGGCTCATTAACTGCGATTAAATTTCCTATACCACGTAATTCACCAGAAAGTGATTGTATCGGATTTACAATCATATCATTACTGCCACGATGGAATACTTGAATATTTTGAGCCTCTAAATTTCTCCCTTCAAAACGCCCAGAACCCGAATAAAAACCAACAAAAAGGTTATTTACTTGACCATCGATATAGAAAAATGAAATATTATTCGAACTTATAAAGAGACTTTGACTATTAATTGAAAGTTTAAAATCACCTACAGTAAATTCACTTTCCCCATAAAAATCCTCAGAAAATAAGGTTAGATTATTATAATTTAAAATACCATCAGAAGATATCTCATATTGAGAAGACGTTCTAATTTCTGAAAGATTTGGTGCTTCAACAAAAACTTTAGTAAGGCCGTATTCTCTATTGTAATTACAGGTATTATTATCTGTTAGAATAAGTTGATTATCAATTACCTTAACACTAACATCATTAATTAGATTTTTACCAGTTTGAATCGTCACTTTAAATTCTGGTGCTTCTTTAATGACTAATTCAATATCTCTATTCACCAAAATTCTATCAAAACTCTCTATTTCAATTTCAGTTTCAATGATCTCACCTGCAGTTTGGAAACAATCCCAAGCATCCTCACTATCACAAGCAAAACAACATAAAACAACTATGTAGATCAGTTTTTTCATAATCTTATACCAATTCCAAATTCTACTGCTTCAGCTTTAGCACCATGTGATTTTAGGGTCATTGCGCCAAAGAACTTCTTTCCAAAATAACGTTTTAAACCAACTCTTATATAGGTTCGTCCTTCAAAATCAAATGGGTAATATACGTAGTAGCCTAATTGCGTTACTACAGACATTCTATTAACAAATAACTCATGACCAACAAATAAACCAACACGTTTAAAATCCTCATCACCTGTTACATCTTTTTCAGGAAAAGCAACAGACTGATAATAAATAAGCTCTTTTAAAAAGTTTGAAAAAAATACATCCGCACCGACTTGTAAGGCACTTAAATGACTCAATCGTTTGTCGGCATAGGCAGAAAGAATATAAAAGGGAAACTGACCGCTTCCAATTACATCACTCTGATTAATCCCTGATCTAAAAACAGCATTAAGTCGAATCGGCTCTATAAACTTCTCATCTGTTAAATTATCTACATATTGGTTAGTCTCTTCTTCAAGATTATAAGTCAACCCTAAGTTAAAAGCCATAGTATTTACACTGGTATTTGGTGCTTTTACATTAGCATTTGAGTAATGTATAAATGACAATCCACCTTGCAAACCAAAGCGATCAAAGATGCGCTCTTTTTTAAAATTGAGCATTAGATATGTAGAACTCAGAAGCCGTGTACCAAAGGCAATATTTTTAGGATTATCTAGTCTATCATAGGGATTAGTTGTATAAGCTAAACCTTGCCCAAGACGCAACATTAAATTACGCCTAAAAAAGTAAAAATTGTAATGGGCATACACACCAAAGTTATCACCTAAATTATTATTCTTTAAATCCTGATAAATAAAAGACGCTCCGTAATCTGGATAATTAAAACGTTGCTCCCAATCTTCATTTCCAAATGTTTTTTTATTCCAACTAAAAATAAAGCCTTCAGGATGACCCGTTATTAAATGAAGTATATCGTTATTATGGAGTGCAATGTTCCCACTAAAGTAATGGAGGTCAAAATAGGAATCGGTCGCTTCATTTTGTTGAGCGAAACAAATGCATCCAAATAATAAAACAAAACCAGTAAGCCAGTATTTCATTTAGGTAAAGTTGGGACAAAAGTAATTTTTTTTATTTAAGAGTATCTTAAGGTGATAAGGTTTTTAGATTTGATATTAATACGTATTTTTGTCAAGTCTAAAAAAGAGGAAAAATTTGATCTGATTGCAACCTCTGAAAAAAAATGCTAAAGCAGTATCTTAATTACTTCTCTAGCGACCAAGCAATCATTTCGTTTTAAAAACAATAATTATAACCTAAATTAGGATTTATGCCATATTTATTTACTTCAGAAAGTGTATCAGAAGGACATCCAGATAAAGTAGCAGACCAAATTAGTGATGCTTTAATAGATAATTTTTTAGCTTTTGATCCTGACTCTAAAGTAGCTTGTGAAACGCTAGTAACAACAGGACAGGTTGTGCTTGCTGGAGAAGTTAAATCAAATACGTACCTAGATGTACAGAAAATTGCAAGAGACACCATTAACAAAATAGGCTACACGAAGAGTGCATATATGTTTGACGGTAATTCTTGTGGTGTGTTTTCTGCTATTCACGAACAATCTGAAGACATCAATAGAGGTGTAGATAGAGCTAGCAAAGAAGAGCAAGGTGCTGGTGACCAAGGAATGATGTTTGGTTATGCAACGAATGAAACCAACAATTACATGCCGTTGGCTTTAGATATTTCGCATCTTATATTGAAAGAACTCGCTGCATTACGAAGAGAACAAAAAGACATTACCTATTTAAGACCAGATTCTAAAAGTCAGGTGACTATTGAATATAGCGACGACAATACACCTCAACGTATTGAGGCTATTGTGATTTCTACACAGCACGATGATTTTGATGCAGACGAAGCTATGTTAGCTAAAATCAGAGAAGATATTGTTACTATTCTAATACCAAGAGTCGTTGCAAAAGTACCTGATCATATCAAACCACTTTTCACTGATGATATTACCTACCATATTAACCCAACCGGTAAATTTGTTATAGGTGGACCACATGGAGATACTGGTTTAACAGGGCGTAAAATAATTGTAGACACCTATGGAGGTAAGGGTGCTCATGGCGGTGGAGCATTTTCTGGAAAAGATCCGAGTAAAGTAGACCGAAGTGCTGCTTATGCCACAAGACATATTGCAAAAAACTTGGTTGCGGCAGGCTTATGCGAAGAAGTTTTAGTACAAGTATCTTACGCTATTGGTGTTGTAGAGCCAATGGGTATTTTTATTGATACCTATGGCACTTGCCATTTTAACTTAACAGATGGAGAGATTGCTGAAAAAGTATCTAAAATATTTGATATGCGACCAGCTGCCATTGAAAACCGATTAAAACTCCGTCAACCAATGTATAGCGAAACTGCTGCTTATGGCCATATGGGAAGAGAAAATATCGTTGTAAAGAAAACTTTTGAACAACTTAATGGTGAACCTATTTCTTTAGATGTGGAATTGTTCACTTGGGAAAAACTAGACTACGTTGATAAGGTAAAGACCGCATTCGGTATTTAAAAATCACAAACATAATTAACCTTCAACCCTAATAATATCTATTTTTATTAGGGTTTTTTTCATGATATTTTTTTTGAGTAGTAGGAGATTTCACGTTTTAACTGTTACATTCATAACAACAATTAAACTAAATCAACACATTATGAAAACCATTAAAAAATTCCCAAATCTTATTTTAATGCTTTTACTTTCAATGATGATGATCACGTCTTGTGAAAAAGATGATGGTCCTTCAGGTGATGGTGAACCACAAGAGAATATTCCTGATACATTCTCAGAATATTTCGGAAACGATATCTCAAGAGACTTTTTGGGTAATGTTATAGACACTAACAAAAACCCTATTGGAGGTGTTACAATTACAATTGGTAACCAAACTGCTACAACAGATAGTAATGGTGTTTTTGTGATTAATAACGTTTCAGTAAAAGAACGTTTCGGTTATATAAAAGCTGAAAAAGCAGGTTATATTCATGGCTCTAGAAGTGTTGTGCCTTCAAATGGCACAAATAAAGTAACGATTATGCTTTTAGAAGCCACAGTGGTAGGTACTGTAAATAGTGGTAGTTCAGAAACAGTAACAGCAAGTGACGGAAGTTCTGTTAGCTTTGATGGTAATTTTATAAAAGAAGATGGTACGGCTTATAATGGCTCTGTGAATGTTATTATGCATCATTTAGATCCAACAGATGAGGACATGCCACAACAAATGCCAGGTATGCTTTATGCCGAAAATGAAGATGGTGCTGAGCGCATGCTGCAAACACTTGGTATGCTAGCTGTAGAATTAAGAGGTTCTGGTGGTGAAGACCTTAATTTAGCTGAGGGCTCAACTTCTGAAATTAAAATACCTGTAGATTCTGATCTTATGGGAATAGCACCAGCTTCAATTCCACTTTGGTATTTTGATGAGGCAAATGGTTACTGGAAAGAAGAAGGAGTTGCCACTTTACAAGGAAATATGTATGTTGGTAATGTATCACATTTTTCATTTTGGAATTGTGATATCCCTGCAGAAGCCGTAACTCTCTGCATCACTGCAACGGATGAAAACCAAGGTGAATTAAATAATCTTTGGGTAAGTATTACCAGTACTACATTTGGCACAACCTATGGCTATACCAATGAAAATGGTGAAGTCTGTGGCTACGTACCAAGCAATGAAACCTTAGTCTTAAATGTTTATGGTTATGATTTTTGCGGTGACAATACCTTAGTTGCTCAAGCTATTGGGCCGTTTACGGCAGACTCAAATATTTCGGTTATAATACCAGAAAACACAGATATTATAGAGGAAACAGTCACTGGTGCGTTTAATACATGCAATGGAGATGTTGTAACAGACGGCTATGTACAATTAACTTATGGCAACCAAACATTTATAGATGCCGTCTCTGATGGTAGTTTTGAAATTAATTTATTACGTTGTAATGAAGACAATACCTTTACTGTAAAAGGTAGTGATTATGTCAACTTACAAACAACGGATAGTATTAACTATACCTTTACAACACCACTGACAAATATAGGTACTATAACCGCTTGTAATTCTATTAATGAGTTTATTGAATACGCAATTGACGATGGTGACTCTGTGCTCATTTTTGAGAATATATACGCTAGTTTCTATGCAGAAGGAGGACAAAATACTAACGGTCCATCAATAGATATTTCGGCATCAAGTAATGATCAGGGAACTTGTTTTTATTTATTTAGTGCTTTAAATGAAGGTGATTATCTAGGTACTTATGATAGTTTAGACTGGACCGAACCTAATGACACCGGCTTCTTTATTGGAGAATGTATCAATATGTCTAATGAAGATAACAATATAATCTACAACTTAACGTCACTTGGCGAAGTAGACGAATATATCGACATCAACTTTAGTGGCACTTATCTAGATTATAACAATGAACCACACAGTATCACTGGTGTTATACATGTTTTAAGAGATAATTAAAATTTATAATTTCTTATCAAAAAAGCCTTCTCACTTGAGAAGGCTTTTTTGTTTTTATATTATATCATTCTATAAAGTATAAGTTAACCTAAAGGTTATAAATCGTGGTTGTACAAAAGTCTCTGAGCTAAACACAGAAATATTACCAGCTCCGTTATTGATATTAGAATCGATATCTAATATATTAGAGGCTCTTAAGGAATACTCCCATTTAGCATCTCTATTTTTTCTGTAGCGTAACGACGCGTCCCAAGTTTTAAAGGCTTCTGTTACACCATTACTTTCCTGCTCTGTATAGGAGAAATCTGTAATAAAAGTCAATGAATCCCATATGTAAGCATCAAATTCAATTGATGGTGCTCTTGTGATAAATTTTGTTGTATTCGACCCTTGGTCGTTAGTTCTAACGGTATAACCATAACGTAATCTTACATTAGGTGCTTCTCTAAAGTTAGTACGTATTTCTGGTGTGTAGTTCTGCGTAAAACTTTCATTTAACGATTGTCTTCCCTGTATAAATTGATTGAGTTTGCTATAATTAAAATTAGCTCTGAAACTAGCTCTAATTTTACCAAACGTTCGTTGCACTCTACCAAATACAGACGCACTCTCATCCGCAAATTGCGAGTTAAAAAATGAGCTCGTTCTAATAACACTTTCAAAATTGGTTAAAGATCTAATTTGATCTATGTTTTTACTGTAGTTTGCACCGGCAAATACGTTAGTATAATTAAATAAATTAAAACTACTGTAGAATAATCTAATATTATGAGATAATGCATTTTGTAGCTCAGGATTACCAAACTGAATACTATTAAAATTATTTAATACTAAACCTTCAGCGATATTAGTTACATCCGTAAAAGTATTAGTCATATTATAATTTAACTGCAGACTCTCACTCTTTTTAAACTGTATACGAGCCTCAAAATCTGGTAGTACATTAAAGAAATTATCTTCAAATTTTTCACCAGCTTGTGTATTTTGATTACCATAAGCATGAAAAGAGACTCCTGGTGTAAACGTAAATTTTCCTGTTTTAAATCTGTAATGCACTCCTAAATAAAAATCTCTAAAGCTATACTCTACATCGTCATTGGTAGCCGATAAGATATTACCATCATTTTGAAGCGATGGTGTTGGATCAAATCGTGTACCGTCATCTAAAAACTGAAAAATATTAGAGTTAAACTTCTGATTACTTAGAATTGTACCTAGCGTTAAGTTAATATTACTCTTAGCATTAAGGATATTGTAATAATCTAACTTAGCATCTAGCTGATTAGTTTTTACCAGTTGTTGCTGGTTAATATTATACCCAAATTGATCTTGATTAAATCCTAACCCTTCCGCTGTTGTATCAAAAGCATCTCTATCGTTTGGATCTAACTCGTCATTATTTGTAGGATCATTAACCAACAACGCGTTATAAAATGGATCTTCTTCTCTTAGTAAGTGTTGCACCTCTAAAGCAAAGATGTTATTTTCATCTAATGTGAAATAGTAATTAAGATTTTGATTGATACTATAAGGTTTTGCTTTATCTAATTGGTCTGTGTTACCAACAACAGTTGAAAATAAGTCTTGACGTTCTTGATCATCCGAAATACGTGCGATTACATCGTAATCTAACTGATTATTAACATTTGGCTTGTATGACGCACTTAACTTTGCTATGGCTTGGTTAGAAGCCTCACGTCCACGCTGATCTGTTGCTTCATCTGGCGGTAACCCAGCAGACTCATCAACAGGTGTACTTGGATCGTCTTCTATATCTATGTAATCCACAAAGCTCTGTTCCCTTGTTCTTAATCGACTACTATTATATATTAAAAACCCACTTAGATCTAAAGCTTTATTAGGTGAATAGCTAAAGTTGGCTGTTGCTAATTTAGTCACAACCTCTTGTGCTCTTGCTATACTTGTTAAACCACCAAGTCCATTATTACCTAAATTAATATTTGTACCACTAGTACGACTTGGTAGTCTAAAGCCACCACCAAATCCACGCAAATCTCTATTGGTTAATGCTACTTCGCCAATATTGTTCATATCACCAATGAGGTTGATACTGTATTTTGGACTGTAATAAAACAGTTTTGGTTGTATTAAATATAGTTCATCATTTGGAGAAGGAGCTTGTCCTGCACCTGCCGTAATATCTCCAAACCAAAAATTCTCTTTTCCTTCTTTGAGTTTAATGTTTATAGCGACATTATCTTGATTATTCTGTACACCGCTCAATTGTCCTACCTCCGCATAATTTCGTAATACCTGTACTTTATCTACAGCGTTTGATGGAATATTCTTTGTCGCTAGTTTCGTATCACCATCAAAGAAATCTTTACCATTAACCATTAATTTATTTACCGTTTTACCTTCTACTTCTATTTGACCATCTTCATTAATTTCTACACCTGGTAGTTTTTTTAGTACATCTTCTAGTTTACGTTCACTACCATTTTTAAATGAGTCTGCATTATAGATTAATGTATCACCTTTTATAGTTACAGGCATTTCGTAAGTTAACTCTACGGCATCTAATGCATTGTCTGGCATTAAAGTAAAATCTCTATCAATATTTTGATCTGTTGTTGTGATTATCTCCTCAAACGTCTTTAACCCTATATAACTGACCTGTAATTTGTATTTCCCGTTTTTACCAAGAGATAACGTGTACTTTCCTTTATCATTGGTTACAGCAAATGATTCTAAAGCACTTGTTTCTTGATTGATTGCGATAACATTAGCCAACTCTAGCGGAGTACCAATACTATCTTTTACAACTCCTTGCATTCTAACTTGAGCAAAAGAGTGACTTGCCACTACTACAAAAAGCAGCATTAATAATTGTTTCATTGTCTTTGATTGTTTTTCTTTTGGTTGGTAAATGATTTTACCTTTTAAGTATCTTCAATATCACAACTAGTTTCTACCTCTACCACGACCTCTGCCACCATACATTTCTCTCATTTCTTCCATTTTCTTGGTAATGATTTCAGTGTATTCTTCTTGTGTGACTTCATCACCTTTTTTAGGCTTTTCAATATCCTCTTTTTCTTCAGGATTCATCACAATTTTAGTACAAAGTATTGTTGTGCGGTCGGCATTAATTTCTAAAATTAAACCTGGTAAGCCCCAATAATCGTCTGGTCCCTGATTAATAGGAATTTGTGGTGTATACCATGCCACCACTTCAACGGTATCTGGTATTTCTATTTCACTCATTGGATCGTCAGAGTTGGCATTAGCCTCATCACCAGTTTTAGTTGAATCTTTATCTTTTTTTCCTTCTTTCTTTTCGTCATCATCTCCACCTCTACGTCTCATACTTCTCCAATCTGTCTTATCCACCTTTTTTATGGCTGTTGCTTTAAAACAAGTATACTGACCTATCTGCTTAGTCTCAGTACCCATCTTCCACTCAAGATTTTTTAGTTCATCTTTAATTAAAAATTGCTTCCCAAAAAACTCTTGTTCTTGTAAAACTTCTTTTGTTTTTACATTCTTATATTTTGGGCCACCTGTAAAACTACTTCCCATTCCGCCCCAGCCTCGTCCAGCGCCTGGCGCTTCAAGCTTCTCATCTTCTTTATAAATAGATTCCGATTTGTTGAACGTAAGAATGTATTCTTTTTCTAAAAAGCTTTTCATTCGTTCTTCAATACGCTTTTTCTGTTCTGGACTCATTTGTCTACCTCCCCATTGGTCTAAATCCATCGAAGTTTTGGTTTGGTAATAAGCTTTACCCTGAAACTCTTGTTGTGCGTAAGATAGTGTTGTTGTAAATGTCAGTACAATTAGAGTAACTAGTTTTAATAATGGTGATTTCATCTTTTAAAGTTAATGCTGAAGAACAAATGTAGATTTCTATTTTCTTGAACCCACAAAATTCATTTTCAACATGATTAATAATCTATAAGACTACAAAAGAAGCAGAAAGTTAAGTTCGTATAAGTTAAACTTCTGTTAATAAATTAACCTCTTCGTCTTCCACGATTATTACGAAACTCCTGCATTTTTTCTGCAATCGTTTCCTGATACTCCATTTTTGTTACAACCTTACCCTTGTCTGGTGCTTCGATATCTTCCTTTTCTTCAGGATTCATAACAATTTTAGAACATAACATGGTTGTATTACCTGCACTAACTTCTAAGATTAACCCTGGAAGTCCCCAATACTCTGAAGGACCATGTCTCACTGGTATCTGTGTAGTATACCAAGCCTCTACATCTGTCATCGGTATTTCAGGTTCTTCTTCAACGGCATTACCTGTAGAGTCTACCTTAGCTTCAGCTGCGGTTTGTCGTCTTAATTTAGCCCAAGAAAAATTATACCATGTTAACTCATCTGTTGGTATCGATGCTGTTGCTTTAAAGCACATGTAATTACCAATTTGTTTGGTTTCCTTTCCAAGTTTCCATTCAATAGGTTGTAACTTGTCTTTTACTAAAAACTGCTTACCGTAAAATTCCTGACTTTGAATTTGCGAATTCTCTTTTACATTTTTATACTGAAATCCTGGTGAGAAGTTTTTTCCCCATGAGTCTGTAGCCCCTGACATAGCGTCTAATTTTTCATCTTCATAGAATGTCGATTCTTCCTTATTAAAGGTTAGGATATACTCTTTCTCCAGCCTGTTTTTCATCCTTGCCATAACTTGCTTCTTCTGAGCTTCACTCATTCTGGCTCCCCAACGACCTAAATCCATTGTAGCTTTAGAGATATAAACGGCTTGTCCCTGGAATTCTTGTTTCTCTATTGCATCTGCTTTTTTTTCGTTAAAAGAAAATAATACAGCTACAACTAATACACTGATTTTTAGAAAGATTGATTTCATAATTATGATGGTTTTAGTTCTTTTTTGTCTAACAAATTTAAAAATATATTAAACAAAGTATATCTGTTTATCATAATATTAACAGAGTGAAACTTCCTAAAAATGAAATAATTAGGTGATTCAATTTGAGGTTAATCAGAACTTATCCTCCAATGGTAATTGAAATACTTTCTCCTTCGCGACCTTTTCTTGGCCTGTAGCGTTCCATCATTTCTTTAGCCTTCTTATCCATAATCTCATCGTACTTTGCCTTATTCACTTCTTTACCTTTTGTTGGCTCCGCTATCTTAATTTTATCTTCCGGGTTAATAACAATCTTACTGCATATAATGGTTAACTTTCCATCATGCACTTCTAAAATTAAACCTGGTAGACCTTGGTATTTTGTAGGACCGTTATTAACAGGTATCTGTGGTGTGTACCAAGCAGTAACTGTGCGTTCTTCCATTTCTGGTTCTTGCTCCTCTTCATCATCCTCTTTCTTCTCTTCATCAAAATCCACTAACTTTCTAGGTTTTTCTACCATTTTAGTATAAGTAGCTTTAAAGCATTGATATTCTCCGATATACTTGGTATCTGATTCTAATTTCCATTCTATTTGATCAAGGCTATCTTTAACCAAAAAGATTTTGCCCATGGTATCTTTTAAATCTGAATAGCGATTGTCCTTTGTGTTTTTATATAACACATCAGACCCTCCTCCATTACCAACCATAACAACTTGGAACTCCCCTCCCATAGCAGCCTGTGGTTTCTCTAAAGAGACTTCTTCCTTGTATAGCGATTCTTGTTTATTAAACGTTAGCTTATATGTCTTCTGAAACTGTTTCTTCATCATCTCCATCATTCTGGTATGCATTTCAGAATTCATCTGTGTGCTATCAATTTTAATATCTATTTGTCGCTGTGTTTTGTATGTTGCAACTCCCTGAAAGTCTTGGGTACTAACAGCAGACACTGCCACTGTTAATGCTAAAACTATAACTCTAATAACTGTTGTCATTTGATTGAATATTTAGTTTTTATTATTATAATAC
Organism: Winogradskyella sp.; assembly: GCF_965656915.1. Classification (GTDB taxonomy): domain Bacteria; phylum Bacteroidota; class Bacteroidia; order Flavobacteriales; family Flavobacteriaceae; genus Winogradskyella. Next base: position 28,405 of record NZ_CBFHMI010000007.1, read on the forward strand.
TTGATTGCTGAAGTTCTGATTTTTTCTACACTTTTCAAAAAATCATCCCTATTGTTTGAGTTTCCTTCTACCTTATACGACATCGATGATTTTTTTCCATTAGACATATAGTCTCCTCTACAAACAATTTTAAAAGAAACCATTTCATTATCTGAAGATAAATCTAATAGCTCTTTTATATCGTCAATTGTAAAAGTTGATTCTATTTCTTCCGCAGAATCTACGGTTATAGCAACATCTACATTTTCTACAGAAACCGTTCTTGTGATTTCAGCCTCTTCTTTAATTGTGGTTTGACTAAATCCCAATGCTGTCATTAATAATACTAAACTTGTAATTACATTTTTCATAATATCCATGGTTTATTGATTAATATGTAACAAATATCTGAACACAATTTTAAGTTTTGAGTTAACTAGTGTTAACGTGTGTTAACCGATACGTCATAATACGATTTTAACGTTTACTTTTGAAGTATGAACGATAAACGCTACAAATGGATATTATATGTTATTGTGGCTGTAATTACTGCAACAATAGCAATACAGGTCTATTGGAATTTTAAAAATTATCAAAGCAATAAACAGCAGCTCATTAACGATGTGCAAACCAGCTTAGATAAAGCGGTGGATGATTATTACGCTGCACTTGCAGAACGCACAACTGTAGGTATTTTTCTAGAAGGTGACCAACAAAAAAACCCACTTGAAGAAGGTGGTGAAATTGATAAATTTATTCAAAGTATTGACACAAATAAAAACGAGTTCAGAGATGTGGACTCTATATATATCAGCGACATTGAAGGCATAACAGTCTTAAAGGGTTTTAAGGTAGATTCTATGTCTAGCCTAAAAGACAAATTACACCAACCTACTACAAAAGCTAATTTTAAGAAAAGTATTGACAGTCTAAAGGCAACCAATATTGAGTTTAACATGAACAGCATTAAAATGTTAACCTCAAAAATTGTAATATCTATAAGTAATGACTCATTAAATATTAAAGAGGTAGATAGTTTCTTAAATGTTGAGTTAAACAGAAAGAATATTAACTTAGAGCGACAATTAAAATTTCACGAATCAGATAAAGCAGAAGATTTATCTCATAAACATGACTCTATTGTTTTAAATGGACAAAAACCGAATAATCTAACTTTAAGCACTACGTCTCAATCGACTTTTTTACCAAAAGGAAGTAAGCTTCAATTAAATTTTTCAGATGAAACCTTGTTGGTGTTAAAACGCGGTTTCGGTGGTATTTTATTTTCATCACTTTTAGTTATTGCAGTAATTAGTTGTCTATTTTATCTGCTTAAAATTATAAAGCATCAGAAACAACTTGCAGAAGTAAAAAATGATTTGATTAGCAATATTACACACGAATTTAAAACACCAATTGCCACAATTGGCGTAGCCTTAGAAAGCATTAATAATTTTAACGCCATCGAAGACAAAGAGAAAACCAAAAAGTATATCAGCATGTCGTCTGAGCAGTTAGAAAAGCTAAATCTTATGGTTGAAAAACTGCTGGAAACAGCAACACTAGATAGCGAAAACCTAGAATTAAATAAAGAACCCATTGATATTGTAGAACTTTTGAATACATTGACCAATCGTTATAAAATTCAGTTTCCTGATAAACAATTTCATACTAGTTTTAAAATTGATGCCTTAACTGCAAATCTGGATGTGTTTCATTTTGAAAATGCTCTAAATAATATTTTAGATAATGCCGTTAAATATGGAGGACATCTCATTTCAATAGATTTAGTGCCAAAAAATAGCAGTTTTGAAGTCTTAATTTCAGATAATGGTAATGGCTTATCTAAAGCAAACAAAGATCGTATTTTTGAAAAATTTTACAGAGTGCCCAAAGGTAATACACACGATGTAAAAGGCTTTGGTATTGGTTTGTATTATACTAAAACCATTATTGAAAAACACAATGGTTCCATTGATGTTGAGCTCACTAAAGATCTAACCACATTTAAAATTATACTTCCAAATGACTGATAGGATAAAATTATTATTAGCTGAAGACGAATCGGCATTAGGACAAATCATAAAAGAAAGTTTAAAAACCAGAGATTTCGAGGTTATTCTTTGTGAAAATGGAGAAAAAGCATTTGAAAAATACAAGAGTAAAAACCCAGATTTACTTGTATTAGATGTTATGATGCCCAAAAAGGACGGTTTTACTTTAGCTAAGGAAGTAAGAGCAATTGACGATACAATTCCGATCATTTTTTTAACTGCCAAATCACAAACTGCTGATGTTGTCGAAGGATTTTCTATAGGAGGTAATGACTATTTGAAAAAGCCATTTAGTATGGAAGAGTTGATAGTTAGAATCCATAATTTACTAAACAGAAGCAAAGTACAGCAAGCATCTAAGGTTTTAGAAATTGGAGACTACGTATTCGATTTTCCTAAACAACAATTACAGTATCAAAAAAATGAACCTACTCAACTCACCCATAAAGAAGCACATTTATTATTTCATCTTATAAAAAACAAAAATCAGGTCTTAGACAGATCTTTAATACTAAATAAGCTTTGGGGAACAGACGATTTTTTCTCTGCCAGAAGCATGGATGTTTTTATTACTAAACTTCGAAAGAAACTCAGTAAAGATTCTGAAATTCAAATTATTAACGTTAGAGGGTTTGGTTATAAACTTTCGGTTTAGATACATATTTATAGTTGTAAAGCTGAATCTATTTCAGCACCTATTCTTCTTTTCATAAAAAATCCCAAATCATTAGTCTTTGAGATTCTGAAACAAGTTCAGAATGACAGTTGCGTTTGGTTCAATTTTTGTATTTTTCTAAATTCTATGCACAAACTGTATTATATTATTGCCCTAATAGGTTTCTTTTGTTTTGGTCAAGAGCAAGTAAAAGCTACTATAAAAGATTCTACGGTATTTAAAGCTAAAGATATCTTTGGCGTGGATACATTCGGTACATTATACTACACTACAGAAGATCACACTTTTTATAAAAAGACGCAAGACACTACAATCACATATACGAATTTTCAACTCAGCAAGATCACAAGTGCTAATCCGTTTAATCCATTAAAAATTAATCTCTTTTATAGAGATTTTAATACGGTTATTATATTAGATAATCGCTTAGCGGAAATCTTCAAAATAGACTTTAATACCATTCAGCCCTATAAAAATGTAAGTTTTGTATCTACAGGATTTGATAATACACTCTGGGTTTTTAATCAGGATCTGCAACAACTTGAACTTTATGATTACAAGAACAAAAAAGTAAGATTAAAAACTGTACCTGTACAATCTCAAATTTTAGATCTTAAAAGTGACTATAATTATTGTTTTATGCTCACAGAAAACTACCTCTACATTTATAATTATTTTGGCAGCTTAGTCAGTAAGTACAAAAATGACGGTTTTGAATCTATGGCTTTTAGTAAAGCCCATTTAGTTCTAAAAAATGAAAATAAATTATACCTTCTACCAAAAAAAAAGACTCAAATACTAGCTGTAGAACATCCAAATTTGTTAATAAATCAGTTTTTGGTAACCAATGAAACCTTGTATATTTACGACGACGAAATCCTACGTCAATACCAATTAAAACTAGAATAGATTATGCATGTTGCAGTTGCAGGAAATATAGGGGCCGGGAAAACGACTCTAACTAAATTATTAGCTAAACACTATAAATGGGAAGCTCAATTAGAAGACGTCGTAGACAATCCTTATTTAGATGATTTTTACAATCAAATGGAACGTTGGAGTTTTAATTTACAGGTATATTTCTTAAACAGTAGGTTCCGTCAGGTTAATCAAATTCACAACAGCGGTAAGGACATTATCCAAGACAGAACAATCTATGAAGATGCACATATTTTTGCTCCTAACTTACATGCAATGGGTTTAATGACCAATAGAGATTTTGAAAACTATTCATCTTTATTTGAATTAATGGAATCTTTTGTAAAAGGTCCGGATCTATTGATTTATTTGCGAAGTACTATTCCTAATTTAGTGTCTCAAATTCATAAGCGTGGGCGTGACTATGAAAACTCCATTAGTATTGATTATTTAAGTCGATTAAATGAACGTTATGAAGCTTGGATTCACGGCTACAATAAAGGCAATTTATTAATTATTGATGTTGACGATTTAGATTTTGTAGTAAATCCTGAAGATTTAGGTGGTATCATCAATAAAATTGATGCACAAATAAACGGTCTATTTTAAGAAATAAAACCATGCTGCTTAGCATGCTGTAAAGCGTCATTACTTTTTTCTACTATTAAAACAGGAACTTTTTTGTAATCTTCAAATAGAGAAGAAATACGTTTCATTTTCTTTGAGTGATTTACTGCGCGTAGGTAAATAGCAGCTATTCTACCAGGAAATTCTTTTACAACATCTAAATAGATATACGCGTCGTTTTCACCACAATCACCAATTAAAATAAAATTCAATTCTGGATATGTGTTTAAAATATTATAGATCTCATGATATTTATGTGCTAATTCAGTTTTAGGAGTCCTGTCAAAAGGCGTTCTAAAATCTCTTAGTAGAATTGGCCCTTTAGGAAATTCGTTCACACGCAAAAAGAAATCTAAGTATCTGTACAGATTCCAAGGACTATTACTCACATAAAAAATAGGATTAGCTTCATCCTTTGTTTTACCGTTATGTAGTAAATGATAAAACTCAGCTGATCCCTCTAAAGCCTTTCGCTTATGTGGTGTTTTAAAAAATGTATTGACCACAACTTGCCATTTTAAGCGCGAAGCAACACCAGTATGTAAAATCGTATCATCAATATCACTGATAACTCCAAAACTAGAATCTGCTTTAGGAATGAGCATTTCTCCTTTAAAGCAATTATCTAGTTGAATTTTACGAGATTTTTGTAATGACGTAAAAGACACTTCGTATTCTAACCATCCTTCAGAATCAATAAAATCAGACAGTATACCTGAAGATTGATTTACTAAAAAATAACCCTCGGCGTCAGATTTACTTTCAATTTTATTTTGGTTACTGACTTTTAGAGTTAGGTCTGTTCGCCTAATTTCGTCAGTCTCAAATCGTTTCCACGAGTTAACCAACAAACTAAACCAACTTTTTTTCTCTAAATCAATATCTTCATCTTCAAGTGCTCTTCCCTTTAGGTATAGATGTGCATCAGTACCATAGGTTTTAAAAGCAATGATCTGTAAAGGGTCTTTCTTCAAACAGCCCAAGTCAACACGATTTTTTAAGAATTTTCAATATACTAAAATCTATTATATGGAATTCTAAAAATAGATAAATACTAAGCGAAATGTTAAATATTTACACGTTCAAAAATTTACGAGTATTTTAGTAAACTCATGAATTTTAACTTCTAAAACTAAAACAACTCCTCATGAAAAAACTCATATTCTTTTTTGTTTTAGGCCTTTCGTTTTGCTTTATAACAGCACAAAATAAAACCGAATCTAAAACACCAAAACCAAATTACAGAGCAGCAGCTAAGTATTCTCCAACCAATCTCGGTAAACTAGTACACTCAACATCAGTAATACCGCATTGGTTAAAGAATGGTAACAGATTTTGGTATCAATACAAAACCACGGATGGTTCTAAATATTATATAGTTGATGCCGACAAACGCACTAAAAAAGAATTATTTGACAACGAAAAAATGGCGCAATGGTTAACTGAAATCACTAAAGACCCATATGATGCCAAGCACTTACCACGTTTCAATTTTAAGTTTGTGAAAAATGAAACTGCAATTCAATTCTATGTAACATCTACAGAAAAAGTTGAAGAAGAAAAAGACGAGGACGAAAAAACTGAAGATTCTGAAACTGAGACGGATTCTACAAAAACCAAGAAAAAGAAAAAAGGCAAACCAAAAATGGTTAACAAAGTCTATCATTTTGAATATACACTAGGTAGTAATTCATTAACAGTATTAGACAACAAAAAGAAAGGAAAAGAAAAATGGAAACAGTGGGCTAACATTGCTCCAGATAGTTCTATTGTATTATTCTCTAAGAATTATAATATGTACTGGATGGATAAAGCAAATTTCTTAAAAGCCGTAAAAAATGAAAAAGACACAACTATATTAGAAAATCAATGGACTACAGATGGTGAGTTATACTATTCTTATGGTGGTGGAAGTGGAAGAGGAGAAACTAATGAGTCTATGAAAAAAAACAAAGATAAGCGTAAGAATGTTCGCGGTATTTGGTCACACGATTCAAAAAAGTTTGTGTTCCAAAGAACAGACTCAAGACATATAGATGAGCTTTGGATTATTAATACAACTGCAAGTAAGCGTCCTACTTTAGAAACTTACAAATACCATATGCCTGGTGAAGATGAGTTTTACAAAACAGAAGTACACGTGTTTGATATGCCAACCAAATCGAGTATACAAGTACAATTGGACACCATTAAGCAACAGAGCGTACAGATTTATCGCGAACCTTTAAAAAAATCGAATTATGATGATGAATTTAGACCATCTTTATTATTATCCAAAAAAGGTAAAATCTATTACAATACCATTAGCAGAGATCGAAAAAAACTAGATATCTGTGTGGCGGATATTAATACAGGTGAAACAAAGGTTTTGATTGAAGAACGCTTTAATACGTATATTGAATCACGTCCATTAGTATTGTTCAACAATGAGACTGAAATGTTACATTGGGCAGAGCGCTCTGGCTGGGCACATTATTATTTATATGATAGTGATGGTAACTTAAAAAATCAAGTCACCAAAGGCGCTTTCCATGTAGAACGAGCTATTGGTGTTGATGAAAAATCACGAACACTATACTTTACGGCTCACGGTATTCCAAAAGATCAAGATCCGTATTATGAACATATGTATAAAATCAACCTAAATGGCAGTGGCTTAAAAGCACTTAATTCAGGTGATTACAATACAAGAACAGATATGGCAGATTCAAACGAATTTTTTGTAAGTAATTATTCTAGAGTAAATACAGTTCCAAAGTCAGAATTAAGAACCAGTGCAGGTAAGGTGGTTATGCAACTAGAAGAAGCCGATTTATCCCAACTCATGGCTACTGGCTATAAATTCCCAGAGCCATTTAAAATGAAAGCAGATGACGGTATAACGGATATTTACGGTGTAATGTATAAGCCTTTTGAAATGGATTCTACAAAAAAATATCCTTTGTTAGAATACGTTTATCCAGGTCCGCAAACGGAAGCTGTAAATAAGTCATTTTCTGTACGTATGGACAGGTTAGACAGAATGGCTCAGGTTGGATTCATTGTGGTTACTATGGGAAATCGTGGTGGACATCCAGATCGTTCTAAATGGTATCATAATTATGGTTATGGTAATTTAAGGGACTACGGTTTAGCAGATAAAAGACATGTCGCAGAACAGCTAGCAGACAAATATGATTTTATTAATATTGAAAAGGTTGGTATTTATGGTCATTCTGGTGGTGGTTTTATGTCTACTGCAGCTATATTGGTTTATCCAGATTTCTTTAAGGCTGCAGTCTCATCAGCTGGTAACCACGACAATGCCATATATAATAGCTGGTGGAGTGAAACACATCATGGTGTACAAGAAGAAATTGATGAAAATGGAAATGTTAAGTATAAGTATATGATTGACAATAATCAATCCTTAGCAGGAAACTTAAAAGGAAAACTAATGCTTATTACTGGTGATGTAGATAACAATGTACACCCTGGAGGAACCATCCGAATGGCGAACGCTTTAATAAAAGCGAATAAACGATTTGATTTTATGCTAATGCCAGGACAAAGGCATAGTTTTGGTAGTATGACAGAGTATTCCTTTTGGTTAAGAGCAGATCATTTTAGTAAACATCTTTTAGGTGAAGAAGCAACTCATGTTAACATTACTGAAATGAATAGAGACAAGCCTAAAACAAAGTCTTAAGTCGATTATATATTAAGCATAAAAAACCACGCTGATTAGCGTGGTTTTTTTATATATTAATAAGAGATTGACTAATACTTCTCTTTCTCTTCCTTTGCATAAGCACTCGCTTCTTTAGCAACTTCATCCAAAGTACCTTCAAATGATTTTTCACTTATTTCACGATTTCCATTTTCTAAAGTTTTAATGGTCTTCACTTCAGCCCTAGCCTTTGATTCATTATTGCCTTCAACGGTTATAGACCTTTCAACCTCTACATTTGTATAAGCCATTGCTGTTTCAGAACCATGTCCACCTAAAATAGGAGCAATTACTAACCCTACTAAACATGTCAACTTAATTAAAATGTTCATTGATGGACCAGATGTATCTTTAAAAGGATCACCAACAGTATCGCCTGTAACAGCAGCTTTATGAGCGTCTGAACCTTTAAAGGTCATTTCACCATTAATTTCCACACCAGCTTCAAATGATTTTTTAGCGTTATCCCATGCACCACCAGCATTATTCTGGAAAATTGCCCACATTACACCACTCACACAAACACCAGCCATGTAACCACCTAATGGTTCTGCTCCAAATACTAATCCAATAATGATTGGAGTAATAATTGTAATTAGCCCTGGTAATATCATTTCCTTTAATGCGGCTTTAGTAGAGATATCTACACACTTCGCATATTCTGGTGTACCAGTTCCTTCCATAATTCCAGGAATTTCTTTGAACTGTCGACGAACTTCTTGAACCATTTCCATGGCTGCTTTACCTACAGATTGCATAGCTAAAGCTGAAAAGATTACAGGAATCATTCCACCAACAAATAACATTGCTAATACATCTGCCTTAAAGATATTAATACCATCAATACCTGTAAACGTTACATAAGCAGCAAATAAAGCTAAAGCTGTTAATGCAGCAGAAGCAATGGCAAATCCTTTACCAACTGCAGCGGTTGTATTACCAACTGAATCTAATATATCTGTGCGCTCACGTACGTGAGGCTCTAATTCACTCATTTCAGCTACACCGCCTGCATTATCCGCAATAGGACCAAAAGCATCGATCGCTAACTGCATCGCTGTAGTTGCCATCATTGCAGATGCCGCTAATGCTACACCATAAAAACCTGCTAATGCATAAGAACCATATATTGCAGCTGCAAATAATATTACAGATAAGAATGTAGATTTCATACCAACCGCAAGTCCAGCAATAATATTAGTTGCGGCACCAGTTGAACTATTTTTCACAATATCCATTACTGGTTTTTTACCTAAAGATGTATAGTAAGCCGTTACTATTGAGATCAAAGCACCAACAGCTAATCCTATCATAGCAGCGTAAAATACGTGACGCGATGGAATAGCTTTTGCACCTTCACCAAAGAAATTCATAGTTAATGTTTCTGGTAACATCCATCGGATTAAGAACCAACTTGCTATTAATGTAATAATTATAGACACCCAGTTACCAGTATCTAAAGCTTTTTGAACTTGAGATTCCTTAGCATCATTACTAGATATTCTAACTAAAAAGGTACCAAGTATAGATGCTAATATTCCTACTCCAGCAATTACCAATGGTAATAAAATAGGACCCATATTATTAAATGCATCAGAAAACTGTGTTGTCGCAGACATATCTTTAATAAGATAATTACCTAATACCATAGCTGCTAATACGGTTGCAACATAAGAACCAAATAGATCCGCACCCATTCCAGCTACATCGCCTACATTATCACCAACGTTATCAGCAATGGTTGCTGGGTTACGAGGATCATCTTCAGGTATACCTGCTTCAACCTTACCAACTAAATCTGCACCAACATCAGCGGCTTTGGTATAAATACCACCACCTACTCTGGCGAATAACGCAATAGACTCTGCACCTAATGAGAAACCAGCTAAAGTTTCAAGAACGACTGTCATATCCGCATAAAAATCTCCACCTTCAGTCATAAATTGACCTAAGAATATAAAGAATAATAAACTTAAACCTAACACCGCTAAACCTGCAACACCAAGTCCCATTACTGTACCACCTCCAAAAGAAACTTTTAAAGCTTGTGGTAAACTTGTTTTTGCTGCCTCGGCAGTACGAGCATTAGCTTCGGTAGCAACACGCATCCCAACATTACCAGCTAAAGCAGAAAATACTGCTCCTATAATAAAGGCTGGTATAATCATAACGCTAGTCGTATCTACCATTTGTGAAATTCCAAATAATGCAGCTGATGCTATAACCACGAAAATTAATAGAAGACGGTATTCTGCAGCAAGAAAGGCAAGAGCACCTTCTTTTATCGCTTTAGAAATTCCTTGCATTTTTTCATTTCCAGCAGGTTGCTTTTTTACCCAGGACATTTTTACGAACATAAAAAGCAATCCTAAGACTGCTAATGCCATAGGCACAAAAATCATATTTGATTCCATATTTTATTTTTTATTTGATTTGTTATTTAGCTGGGCAAAAGTAGTAAATTGAATGGTAATAGAAAAACCCTTTTACAGACAATATAAAAGGGCATTCTTTTGTTTTAAATTCGTACTACGATTAAATAGTGAAATCGCCATTTAATTTATGCTCACTATTTTCATATCTCTCTATACACTTTCTATATATTTTGTTTGCTTCAGCAGAATCTCCCCAACCACCAACATCAACTTTCTTTTTCTCTAAATCTTTATACACCTGAAAGAAATGTTCAATCTCTTTTAATCGATGTGGATTTAAATCAAATACATCATTTCTTTGACTCCAAATTGGGTCAGAAACTGGTACACAAATAATTTTTTCATCTGGTCCTTTTTCATCTGCCATGTGAAAAACTCCTATAGGTTTAACTTCCATAACACACATTGGGAACGTTGGCTCTGCCGTAAGGACCAAAACGTCAAGTGGATCACCATCTAAAGCCAGGGTTTCTGGTATGAAACCATAATCACCTGGATACATCATAGATGAAAATAACATACGATCGAAACGAATTTTATTCAATTCAAAATCATATTCATATTTGTTACGACTACCTTTTGGTATTTCAATTAAAACATCAAATGTTATCCTAGTTGTATCAGCCATGCTTTTAGTATTAAAAGCTACAAAGATAAAGCGTAGAGTTTCTTACTCCTAAAAAAATACAAGCATAATTTATTACACGTGTTAGCATCTAAAAAGGAAAGAAAATTTTTATCAATACTAATTGTAAGTCGCTTAAAAATAGAAGCCAAAGCTACCAGTTATACCAAATTTTCGAGCATCTGGCGCATCTAAATAGTTTCCTCTAAAATTGAAGTCTATTCGTAAAACTTTAAAAATATTAGCAACACCGACACTATACTCATAATATACACGAGAGTCTGGTGCTATTAAAGGAAATTCTAGAGGGTTTCCTGTTGTACTAAGGGCAATATTTTCTTCTGATAATTCTCCCCAAACACCTCTAAGACTAAGAATAGCTCTTAAATTGTACTTTTTAAGAAATGGAATACGAGAAAATAAACGTCCATTAAAATTATGTTCTAAATGCATGGATGTGTACGTATCGGTTACGAACTCATAAAAATCTAACTGTGAAAATATATTGTAAATAGAAAAATAGGTCTGGTTACCTGGCACCACACTCAATAAAGCTAAAGGTACTTCTCCAAAAGTTTTACCAGCTTCAATAGAGGTTGTTAAGCGACCAAAACCACCAACTTGCCAAGGCTGTATGTAAGAAAACTGTACTTTAGTATAATTAAAGTCACTATTAAACCAATCTTCGTCTCCTCTGCTGATTTGCGCAAATAATCTGGCAAAATTATCATTCTTATTCTTTCGTTCTACTCCAAATCCGGTCATTTGTCGCTTAGGATAAAATGCTAAAGACAATCGGCTTTCAAATTGATCCACTTCAGCGGAAACTCCTGTAGATGATTCAGGATCATTATAATCTAGACTAAAGGTTTTAGATGCTGAACGTAATTGCCTAAAACTACCGTCTAATCTAATTTCAAAATTCCGAATGGGCTCTACAGACATTCCAAAATTAGTAAGACTTATATTGGTTAATTTGTCGTTTGCTCCTGTAACAATTACCGCAGAAGATGCTAAACTTCTTCCTAGCACATCTGTAGAACTTGTTAAGCTGGCTCCTATTTGCTCTACATCACGTCGTTGACCACCAAAAAGTGTGAATCTACTCCGCTTATCTAGTAACCATTTACCAGAAATACCATATTTAAACTTGTCATCTCTAAATCCATAGGCTAAAAAGCCTTCTAATCTCCACAAATCGTTGGGTCCAAAATAAGTTCTTCCGCCTGTTCGTAATCGTAGTCCTTCAACGTCATTAAATCCAAAAGTTGAAAAGATTGGTCCATAATCAAAGTTAATACTAGGAAATTCCACATAACCAGATGCCAGTATGCTTCCCAAATTATAAAGACGTTTAAATTTTTTGACTGTCTTTAAAGTATCTAACATTTTATAGACACCTTTTTCATCCTTGTTTAAGGCTTCTAGTCTATTGGTTTCCCAAAAGTCATCCTCACGATTGTAGACATCTTCATCATAATTATAAACTACCTTATCGTAAAATTTAGGATCTTTTGCCTCATTGAATTTATAATTATCATACAAGGTGGTACGTTTTCCGTAGACCCCTCTAGATTTTTCCTTTTTATTTAAAGCAAAATCTGATAAGAAATAATCGCGCTTTATTAAAAACACAGAGTCATTTAAAACTTCAAATTCCTGCTCTATATAAATTTCTTTTACCCAATTAATATTAGCGCTTTTAGAAGCTTGCATATTAATTTCTTTAATAGCATAGGTAGAATCGTTTACCCAAAAATCACCTTTAAAGGTCAATTCATTTTTACGTCGTGGATAGTATATAATATTATAGCACCATTTATTTTCAATAAATGCACTGTCTGAAAGCACATAATTATAGGTCTGAACACCTGTTCTGCTTAATGGGCTCACAAAACTCTTATCGAAGAATTTCAAATAGTTATCGTATACGTTATAATCTGAATACAAATCATCAATAAAATCTATAATCACCTGATTATTACTAAAACCAGAGTTTTTGTTTCCTTTTAAATCTTCACGCTGTTCATTAATTACATTATCTCCATATACCTTTTTTACTGATTCATTTAAGAATATTGGCAAATAAGTTTTACCTGTAACTGATGATGTGTCTACTTCTTCAAAAACAAACTCCATCCCTTTAAAAAGCTTACTTTTTATTAATGCACTATCAATGGTATTAAGATCAAATTCTACTTTCTCGTATTGATCGTATTCGTATTGTTTAAATTGATTTAATCCGTTTTGGCGTTTTCTCTCCCAAATTTTTTTAAGAATTCTGATTGCGGGATTTTCAGAGGCTTTTTTAGATTGCTTACCCGTTATAATGACGACTTCGTCTAGTGATGAAGCCTCCTCTTTAAGGACAAACCTTAGGTCATAACTAACACGCATAGTCAGTGGTACTTCTAACACTTCGAACCCTAAAAAGGAAACAATTAAAGCTTCCCATTTTTCATGAGACTCGAGGTAAAACTTACCATCTTCATTTGTAATAGTACCTTCAGTAGACCCTTTGAATATAACATTAGCAAAAGCTATAGGCTGATCAAATTCATCATAGACATAACCACTGACTTTAGTCTGCCCAAAAGCTGATAAAAATCCGAAAACATATAAAGTTATAATTAGTCTTAGCTTCATATTTAAAAACAAACTTCATCAACAACCATACTAAACATTCGTTTTTAGGTTACTAATGAAGTTTACTAAACGCAGAAAACTGCGATTTATTTATTTGTACATTACTTTTTTGACTGCTTTTACCACATCGTTACTGTTAGGTAACCATTCTTCTAGTAAAACAGGAGAATAAGGTGCAGGTGTATCTGCCGTATTTATTTTTACCACTGGAGCGTCTAAATAATCAAATGCTTCAGACTGTACCAAATATGTGATTTCTGTTGCGACATTTCCAAAAGGCCACGCTTCTTCTAATACTACTAGTCGGTTTGTTTTCTTAACTGATTCTAATATTGCATTTCTGTCCATTGGTCTAACAGTACGCAGATCAATAATTTCACAAGAAATACCTTCTTTTTCAAGCTCGTCTGCCGCTTTATAAGCTTCTTTAATTATTTTACCAAATGACACAATTGTAACGTCCGTTCCTTGTCTTTTAATTTCTGCAACACCAATTGGCAATACATACTCACCATCTGGCACCTCCCCTTTATCTCCATACATCTGTTCACTTTCCATGAAGATTACAGGGTCGTCATCTCTTATTGCAGATTTTAATAAACCTTTAGCATCATAAGGATTTGATGGCACAATAACCTTTAAACCTGGTGTGTTAGCAAACCAGCTTTCAAAAGCTTGCGAGTGCGTTGCTGCTAATTGACCTGCAGAAGCAGTAGGTCCACGAAATACAATTGGACATTTAAACTGTCCTCCAGACATTTGTCTAATTTTTGCAGCATTATTAATGATCTGATCAATCCCTACCAAAGAGAAGTTAAATGTCATATACTCAACAATAGGTCTATTACCAGTCATGGTAGAACCTATAGCTATACCAGCAAAACCAAGTTCGGCAATTGGAGTATCTATAACTCGTTTTGCACCAAACTCATCTAACATACCTTTAGACGCCTTGTATGCTCCGTTATATTCAGCCACTTCTTCACCCATAAGATAAACACTTTCATCTCTGCGCATCTCCTCGCTCATGGCTTCGCAAATAGCTTCTCTAAATTGAATTGTCTTCATTAATTTATTTTTATATCGAATAGCAAAAATAGGAATAAAAGAAAAACTATATAAATCAAATTTCTTTAAAATTTATTATGCGTGCATAGTAAATATTCGAAATAAAATAATTATCTTCGTGACCGCAATATTTTCAGGTAAATTTATCTGAAAAAACATAAAATAAAGAGAATTTTACTTGCGTTACGATAAGGATTGAGTAAATTCCTAAAACAATAAAATATATAAATAACAACGAGATTATGAAGATTTTAGTGTGTATTAGTCATGTACCAGATACTACATCAAAGATTAACTTTACAGACGGCGATACAAAGTTTGATACTAATGGAGTTCAGTTTGTAATTAATCCTAATGATGAGTTTGGTTTAACACGTGCTATGTGGTTTAAAGAAAAACAAGGAGCCAGTGTAGATGTTGTTAACGTTGGTGGTGCTGAAACCGAACCAACATTAAGAAAAGCACTTGCTATTGGTGCTGATTCTGCAATACGAGTAAACACAGGAGCAACTGACGGTTTTGCAGTAGCAAAACAACTTGCTAAAGTTGTCAATGAAGGTGGTTATGATTTAGTAATTGCAGGTAGAGAATCCATTGATTATAATGGTGGAATGGTACCAGGAATGTTAGCCTCATTGATTGATGCAAACTTTGTAACCAACTGTATTCATTTAGAAGTCGATGGAACAACTGCTAAAGCAGTAAGAGAAATTGATGGAGGCAAAGAAACTGTTACTACCTCATTGCCTTTAGTTATTGGCGGCCAAAAAGGACTTGTAGAAGAAAGTGATTTACGCATACCGAATATGCGCGGGATTATGATGGCAAGAAAAAAACCATTAACCATAGTTGAACCAACTGATGCCAATGAAGAGACAAAAGCTACAAGCTTTGAAAAACCAGCTCCAAAAGGTGCAGTGAAATTAGTAGAATCAGATAATATTGATGAATTAGTAAGCCTACTTCATAACGAGGCTAAAGTGATTTAACAAAGCTAAATTATTCCGAACGTTTTTCGGAATCTTACTTAAATAACGAAATGATTAATGAGGTCCTGAAACAAGTTCAGGATGACAAAAAATAAAATTCTATGTCAGTTTTAGTATATACAGAGTCAGAAAAAGGAAAATTTAAGAAAGCATCATTTGAGGTGGTTTCTTATGCAAAAGCAATTGCAGACCAAATGAGAACGACAGTTACTGCGGTAACTGTAAACGCAGAAAATGCGGAGAATTTGGGCAATTATGGTGCTTCAAAAGTGTTATCAATTACGGATGACAGTTTAAGTACATTCAATGCAAAAAAATATGCTGCTGCAATTGAAAGCGCTGCAAAAAATGAAGGTTCAAAAGTCGTTGTCGTTAGCTCTAGTGCAGATAGTAAATATTTAGCACCACTATTATCTGTAGGTTTAGATGCGGGTTATGTTTCTAATGTTGTTGAAGCACCAACTAGTGTTTCTCCATTTGCAGTCAAGCGTACGGCATTTACAAATAAAGCTTTTGCCAATACAGAAATAACCACAGATGTAAAAATTGTTGGTTTATCAAACAACTCATTTGGAGTTGTGGAATCAGGTGGTAGTGCGAATATTGAAGACTTTTCACCTTCAATACCAGAATCTGGTGTAACTGTAGAGTCAGTTGATAAGGCTACAGATAAAGTTAGTATTGCCGATGCTGAAGTTGTTGTTTCTGGTGGTAGAGGACTTAAAGGTCCTGAAAATTGGGGAATGATCGAAGAGTTAGCTGATGTATTAGGAGCAGCTACAGCATGTTCTAAACCAGTTTCAGATTTAGGTTGGAGACCTCATAGTGAACACGTAGGACAAACAGGAAAACCAGTGGCTTCTAACCTTTATATTGCTATTGGAATTTCTGGTGCTATTCAACATTTAGCAGGTATTAATGCTTCTAAGGTTAAAGTTGTAATCAACACAGATCCTGAAGCACCGTTTTTTAAAGCTGCTGACTACGGAGTCGTTGGAGATGCTTTTGAAGTAGTACCTCAACTTATTGAAAAATTAAAAGCTTTTAAAGCGCAAAACGCATAATTTTATTACCTTGTAAATAGTATAGGGCTGTTTAAATTTTGATTTTTTAAAAAGTACTTGCGTTTTATCGAAAGTATTGAGAAAAATATCCAATTGTGCCATATGCAGTTGGTAAAGTCCAAATTTAAACAGTTCTTTGTGTTTTATAAATTATGAGCTTAGTACAATTAAATATTAAAGGCATTTCTTATAGCCAAACACAAAATGGCGCTTATGCTTTAATCCTAAATGAGGTAGATGGTGACAGAAAATTACCTATTGTCATAGGTGCATTTGAAGCACAATCTATTGCTATTGCTCTAGAAAAAGAGATTCGCCCTCCACGTCCTTTAACTCACGATTTGTTTAAAAACTTTGCAGACCGATTTGATATTATCGTAAAGCAAGTCATCATTCATAAATTAGTTGACGGAGTTTTTTACTCTAGCTTAATTTGTGAACGTGATAAAATAGAAGAAATTATTGATGCAAGAACTAGTGATGCCATTGCTTTAGCGCTGCGTTTTCAAGCGCCAATTTTTACGTATAAAAATATATTAGACAAGGCAGGTATCTATCTCAAAGTGAATCCCAAGAAAGATGATGAAGAACAGGATAGCATTTTGGTAGATGATATTATTGCTGAAGAAATAGAAACAGCAACAGCTGAACAAGAAAGTTACAAAGATAAATCTCTGGAAGAACTTAATAAACTCTTAGAAGATGCAGTTAATAATGAAGATTATGAGCTTGCCGCTAAAATTAGAGACGAAATTTCTAAACGCTAACTAACAAAATATTTCATGACTAAGTTTTTTAAAGCGCTTATTGCTATTTTTTTTGCATTATCATCAATTACAGCACAAGAGCTAGAGAAAACGTGGCAATTCGATGCCGTTGAGAATAGTTCTGGAAAATCTCTTTTCAATATTTCTAAGAATGACACTATTCGTTTTAGCAACGGAGAATTTGGCTATACTTTAGAAGCCAAAAACAATTTACACGCATCTGGTGATTATATATATCAAAACAATTTGTTATTGTTTTACTATAATCAGCCTAACGATACGGTGCGCAAATATAAAATTACCGAACTAACAGATTCCACCTTAGTCTTTAATGAAGTCGGTGTTAAATATAAATTTTCGCCTTACAAACGTATTATAGAAACTGAAGATACTATTATTGCTAGTAAAGGTTTCTCAATTAATAGTCTTTGGAGAGGTGTATTAGGTATGGTCACCTTAATATTCATAGCCTATTTATTTAGCAGTAACAGAAAAGCCATTAATTGGAAAACTGTTGGCATAGGACTTGTATTCCAACTGCTCATTGCTATTGGTGTATTACGTATTGGATTTGTAAAAACAGTATTTGAATGGGTAGGTAGTCTATTTGTAAGTGTATTAGATTTTACAAGAGCTGGTAGTAAGTTTTTATTTGAAGGGTTAGTTGAAGATATGGATACATTTGGTTTCATATTCGCTTTTCAGGTTTTACCTACGATACTATTTTTCTCAGCATTAACTTCAGTTCTTTTTTATCTCGGTATTATTCAAAAAGTGGTAAAAGCTTTTGGGTGGTTACTAACCAAACTCCTTAAGATATCTGGGGCGGAAAGTTTGAGTGTGGCTGGTAATATTTTCTTAGGTCAAACCGAAGCACCTTTACTTATCAAGGCGTATTTAGAAAAAATGAATAAGTCCGAAATACTACTAGTGATGATTGGTGGTATGGCTACTGTTGCTGGTGCGGTATTAGCAGCATATATTGGCTTTTTAGGTGGTGACGATCCTGCGTTAAGGTTAGTTTACGCTAAACACTTATTGGCAGCCTCAGTTATGGCAGCACCAGGCGCAATTGTAATTTCAAAAATATTATTCCCACAAACCGAAGATATAAATACAGACGTGTCTGTATCACAAGAAAAAATCGGTTCTAATTTATTAGATGCTATTGCAAATGGAACCACGGAAGGCTTAAAATTAGCTGTGAATGTAGGTGCCATGTTATTAGTATTTGTTGCATTTATTGCTATGATTAATGGCATTTTAGGTTGGGTTGGTGATGTCACTACACTTAACACTTGGATGGCAGCCAATACACCTTATCCTGCCTTTTCCTTAGAAGCCATATTAGGTACTGTCTTTGCGCCATTAATGTGGTTAATTGGTGTCGCCAAGGAAGATGTAATGATGATGGGACAGTTACTAGGCATCAAATTAGCAGCTAGTGAATTTGTTGGTTATATTCAATTAGCCGATTTAAAAAATGTCGCTAACACAACACATCTCAACTACGAGAAATCCATCATAATGGCAACATATATGCTATGTGGTTTTGCTAACTTTGCGTCTATAGGAATTCAAATTGGCGGTATTGGATCATTAGCACCAGGCCAACGCAAACAATTATCTAAATTTGGAATGAAAGCTTTAATTGGTGGTACAATTGCTTCTCTAATATCTGCTACTATTGCAGGAATGATTATCGGATAATTATAGTTAATAACTTTTAATATTATGTAAAGCTT
This sequence comes from Winogradskyella sp., assembly GCF_965656915.1. Lineage (GTDB taxonomy): Bacteria > Bacteroidota > Bacteroidia > Flavobacteriales > Flavobacteriaceae > Winogradskyella. The sequence goes on from NZ_CBFHMI010000007.1 coordinate 47,707, forward strand.
CAAGTCTTAATGAACTGAAGCTTTTTTTTATTTTCGTTTGTTGTCACATTAAGCATAGTCTATATGTGAAAAAATATTAAAAGTTGAATTAAAAAGATTCCCATTTTCGTGGGAAATGTTATGAAGCAATATCACGACTTAGTAAAACACGTTTTAGAAAACGGAAACGAAAAAGGAGATAGAACAGGTACAGGTACCAAGAGTGTTTTTGGGTATCAAATGCGCTTTGATCTTAGTAAAGGTTTTCCGATGGTAACGACCAAAAAATTACATCTTAAATCTATTATTTACGAATTACTTTGGTTCTTAAAAGGCGATACAAATATTAATTACCTAAATGAAAACGGAGTACGTATTTGGAATGCTTGGGCAGATGAAAATGGTGATTTAGGACCAGTATACGGACATCAATGGCGTAATTGGGCCAGTGAAGATATAGACCAGATCAAAGCGGTGATAAAAGGATTAAAAAACAATCCGGATAGTCGAAGAATGCTCGTATCTGCATGGAATCCTTCGGTGTTGCCAGATACGTCTAAATCATTCTCTGAAAATGTAGCTAACGGTAAAGCTGCTTTACCTCCATGCCATGCATTCTTTCAGTTTTATGTAGCTAATGGCAAATTATCTTGTCAGTTATATCAACGCAGTGCGGATATCTTTTTAGGTGTACCATTTAACATCGCATCATATGCTCTATTAACCATGATGGTAGCACAGGTTTGTGGTTACCAACCAGGAGATTTTATTCATACTTTTGGTGATGCACACATTTATAATAATCATATAGATCAACTAGAACTTCAGTTATCTAGAGATATTAGACCATTACCAAAAATGGTTTTAAATCCCGAGATTAAAGATATTTTTGACTTTAAGTTTGAAGATTTTACACTTGTAGATTACAATCCACATCCTCATATTAAAGGTGCTGTCGCTGTTTAACATTCAAACATGAATAAATTACCACATTTAATCGTATTTGTTTTTTCTTTAACTCTGGGAATCAGCGCACAAGAATCAGAGACTATTCCTTTTGCTAAAGTTGAACAAGTCCCTATTTATCCGGGCTGTGAAAATCTAGAGGAAAATACTGACCTTAAACAATGTATGTCTAATAAAATAGCAACCTTTGTTTCAAGAAAATTTAAAAAACGTGTTTTAAGCAAATCTAATTTAAGCGCAGGTAAAAAACGCATATTTGTTAGCTTTAAGATTGATACTTCGGGAAATATTATAGATATTCAAACTAGAGGACCTAATAAAGCATCTGAACAAGAAGCTACAAGAGTTATCAGACTATTACCAAAAATGGTTGCACCTGGAATGGTGGATGGCAAACCTGTAATAGTGCCTTATTCATTACCAATTTTATTTGAAGTAAAAAACAAAAGAAAGAGAAATTAAAAAGTAGTTTCAAGATTTTACATTAGTAGATTACAATCCACAAATACAAGATGTTTTTACTGTATAATATTGAATGTAAATAAAAAAGCGTTTCGAATTATCGAGACGCTTTTTAAGTTTTTTAAAATGGCTAATTATACATTTAGAACACCATTTTCGGCTGCAGCAAAATCGCTCCATGCATATGCATCAGCTTGGTCATCGTTTGTCCATTGACCATCTACTACATATCTAAACTCATAAGAGTTGTCTTTTTCTAAATCTAACGTTCCTTTAAACGTTCCGTTTTTTAATTTTTTTAATTTAACTGCTTTCTTTTCGTTCCATTCATTGAATGTTCCGAGAACTGCCACTTTTTTTGCTTCTTCAGCAGGCACAGAAAATGTTACCTTACAGACTGGCTTACTTTTTAAATACTGCTTTTTAATTGCCATAATATTCGATTTAATTGAGAGTCAAATGTATAAAAGAATCAGGCACCACAAATTGATTATTTGTTATAAAACTGAAGAATTATCATTTTAATAATATAGCTGTTACTTTTTGGTAAACTTCATATTTTTTTAGTGCAATATTTAAGAGTTTCACAATTAATTTTTGCAGCTCTTAGTATCTGATAATCAACTATATCGTTTTTGAAAATAACGATTACTTTAACTTTAAAATTTACGATAACGTTTTAGTGAAAAAAAAGTATCTTTACTCTACAAAATATTGAATATGTTCGGGAAGAAAAAACAAGTTTCTACTATAGATAAAGAGCAATTAGAGCTAATAGAAAATGCGCAAAAACGTATTAAGCAAAAAAAGCGTTTATACATTCATTTTGTCATTTTTTTGATAGGTGCTATCTTTTTAATCATTGCAAATACAGTATTAGGTATTGGTAAAGATTTTCAAATCGCAGGAATTGACTGGTTTGTATATGCTATTGTCGCCTGGTTGTTTTTGTTTGTATACCACTTTATAAATGTATTTATTACAAATAAATTTATGGGTAAAGATTGGGAAAAACAACAACTCGATAAATTAGTTAATCAGCAACAACAACGTATAGATAAACTAAAGCAAAACTTCTTAAAAGAAGAAACCAAAATAGCACAAACTCAAGCTTATAACGAAGCAAAAGCAGATACTGCTCCAACTGAAAAAAAAACCTCAACTGAATTAACAATAATTGTTGCAGCTGGAGAAAATAATGCTATTGGAAAAGATAATGATCTTATTTGGCACCTAAGTGATGACTTAAAACGATTTAAAAAGCTAACCAATGGTCATCATATTATAATGGGTCGTAAAACTTTTGAAAGTTTTCCTAAACCCTTACCAAATAGGACACATATAGTTATTACCAGACAAAACGATTATAAAGTTCCAAAGGGAGTAATTATAGTAAATTCATTAGCAGATGCCATTGACGCGGCAAGAAAAGACCAACAACCTTTTATTATCGGCGGAGGTGAAATATACAAGCAAGCTATACCTTTAGTAGACCGATTAGAAATTACCAGAGTGCATGCGACGTTTGATAACGCTGACACCCATTTTCCAGAAATAGATAAAACCATTTGGAAAGAAATTGATAGAAAAACACATGATGCCGATGAGAAACATAAGTATGCCTTTTCTTTTATAACTTATGTAAGACGATAAATATTTCTATTTTTGCAGCAATAAATTTGAAACTACTATGAACGCATATATATTTCCTGTTCAAGGCGCACAATTTTCTGGAATGGGTTTAGACCTTTATGAAAACTCACCTTTAGCCCAAGAATTATTTGAAAAGGCTAATGAAATTTTAGGCTTCTCAATAACTGATATCATGTTTGAAGGTTCTGCCGATGATTTAAAAGAAACTAAAGTTACCCAACCTGCTATCTTTTTACACTCTGTTATATTGGCTAAAACTTTAGAAGATAGTTTTAAGCCTGATATGGTTGCTGGACATTCTCTCGGTGAATTTTCTGCGTTGGTTGCCGCTGGTGCGCTGACGTTTGAAGATGGCTTAAAATTAGTATCACAACGCGCACAAGCCATGCAAAAAGCTTGTGAGATGCAACCAAGTACTATGGCTGCAGTTTTAGGCTTAGATGACGATGTTGTTGAAAAAATATGTGCTATGACTGAAGGTGTTGTTGTGGCTGCAAATTATAATTGCCCAGGGCAATTAGTTATTTCTGGTGAGGTTAAAGCCGTTAATAAAGCTTGTGAATCATTAAAGGAAGAAGGTGCCAGACGTGCATTAGTCTTACCAGTTGGTGGTGCATTTCATTCTCCTCTGATGGAACCAGCACGTGAAGAATTAGCTACTGCAATAGAAAACACAGCATTTAGTAAACCCAATTGTCCTATATACCAAAACGTGACAGCGACTGCTGTAACAGATGAAAGTGAAATAAAAGCGAATTTAATTTCTCAATTAACAGCTCCTGTGCGTTGGACGCAATCTGTACAACAAATGATTGCAGATGGTGCAACTCATTTTACAGAAGTTGGTCCTGGTAAAGTTTTACAGGGCTTAGTTAGAAAAATTCACAGAGAAGCCGAAACCGCTTCAGCTTCTTTTGATACTAATGCCTAAAATTAATCTACTTTGAACAGAAACGTATTTATTATACTACTAATAGTTTTTAATATTGCTATAGATCAAATTTCAAAAGTGCTTGTAAGAGCCAACTTTGAGTATAGAGAAATAAAGCCTTTAATTGGTGATAAATTTATAATGCAATACGTAGAAAATAAAGGAGCTTTCCTTGGTATGGGCAGCAATATGAATGACACTTTAAAGCTTGTGTTTCTTTTAATCCTGCCAACAATTGTGCTGGCGTATGTGATTTATTATATCATTAAAACCAAGGAGTTAGATCGTTTGAGTCTTATTGCGTTTTGTTGTATCATTGGTGGTGGTATTGCTAACGTTTTTGACCGTATCGTCTATGGACAAGTAACCGATTTCTTTTTTATAAATCTAGGAGGTATTTTTAAAACAGGTATTTTTAACGTCGCCGACCTATCAGTAACCACAGGAATGATAATGTTATTATTCAGTGGTGTTTTTAGCAATAAAAAGAAAAAGGTTGAAGAATCTGCCTAACGTGACAATTGACAATCTTCACAATCTTTAACTTCACCGTAATATGTTTCACGATATTTATGAAGTGTTTTGATTGGAATGTTTAAAATTTGCTTCTTAATGTAGGTGACATTTGTAGATAATACACCCATTTTTTTTGAAAAACGACCTTCCTGTTTAGTTTCTCGTTTTATACTTATCAATTTCATCTTTATTCAATTATCATTAAGTACAAAACAACAAAGACTTAAGACCAATGTCAAGTAATAAATGTTAAAATCGGGTTAAGCTATTTTTCGATTATCATATTGAAAATCAAGGTACAATACCATTAACATATTCTCAATCTAAGTAGTAATTCATTAAGAGTTTGATAATCATGAAAATTACTTATTTTTATAAATTACACCATTTTTCATTACAAAAACCACATTTTCCATTGTAGAAATATCTTTTGTAGGGTCACTATCAACTGCTACAATATCTGCTAAATAACCAGCTTTTATTTGCCCAAGTTGTTCTTCCATTTTTAAAATTTTGGCATTGGTCAAAGTTGCACTTTGAATAGCCTCTATGGCAGGCATACCTGCCTCGACCATAAACCCAAACTCCTTACCATTATCTCCATGATAAAATACCGCAGCATCCGTTCCGAAGGCAATACCAACACCAGCTTTATAAGCTCTTGAAAACATATCTTGAATCTTAGGGCCTATGTCCAATGCCTTAGGTACAATAACAGCAGGATAGTAGTTTGGAATTTTAGCCTTCTCGGTTACAAATTTTCCTGCACTTATCGTCGGTACTAAATACACGTCGTGCTTCTTCATGAGTTCCATAGTTTCAGTACTCATAAGTGTTCCATGCTCTATGGTTTTTACTCCACCTAAAATAGCACGTTGCATACCTTCATCTCCATGAGCATGAGCTGCCACATGAAACCCATAATCTTTCGCAGTTTCGCAGATCGCTTTTATTTCCTCAACAGTAAATTGTGGATTCTGACCACTTTTAGCTACACTCAGCACACCACCTGTTGCTGTGATTTTTATTAAATCAGCACCATTTTTATAACGCTGTCTTACTGCTTTTTTGGCGTCTTCTACACCATTTACAACCCCTTCTTTAGGGCCAGGATTACCAACTATACTTTTCTTTGCTCCATTAGTAGGGTCTGCATGACCACCTGTTGTTGCTAATGCTTTTTCCGCCGTGAAAATCCTAGGACCTTTTACCTTGTAAGCATCTATCGCATTCCTTAAAGATACATTCACACCTGAGCCTCCAAGGTCTCTTATGGTAGTAAATCCGTTCATTAAAGTTATCTCTGCGTATTGCACTGAGTTAAATGCAACATCTGCATCATTTAGAGTATAAGTTTCAAGATATTTCTTTGGGTTCGTTTCGCTTTCAATATGAACATGCATATCTATCAGACCTGGCATTACAGTCTTCGATTTTAAATCCACCACTATATCTTCTGAATTTTCAGGATTAACATAACCATTCTCAACCTTTAAAATTTTATTCTCTGAAACGACTACAGTTTTTTCTGTTAATACTTTACCAGATTTAGTATCTATTAATTTACCACAATGTAAATAGGTGTTTTGAGCTGAAAGTGATACTGTGATCATCAACAGCAATAGTCGTACAATAGTTTTCATAAATAAAATTTTAATTATTAATTCTTTGCTCCCATTTCCATGCAGAACCTATAGCATCATCTAGTGTTAACTCGGCTTTCCATCCAAGGATCTCGTTAGCTTTTTTCGTTTCAGCATAAATGGCTATAACATCACCTTTTCGCCTATCTACGATTTTATAATTTAGATTTTTTCCAGAAATTTTTTCAAAAGAATTGACAACTTCTAAAACAGAACTGCCCTTTCCTGTACCTATATTAAAAACTTCGTAATTAGTCTTATTTTTTTGATCTAGCAAACGCTTTAAGGCAATAACATGAGCTTTCGCAAGGTCTACAACATGAATATAATCACGAATACAGGTACCATCTGAAGTTGGATAATCTCCTCCAAAAACTGATAATTGCGTTCGTATACCTATAGCTGTTTGTGTTATAAATGGGACTAAGTTTTGAGGTACTCCAATGGGTAACTCACCGATTTTAGCTGATGGATGTGCACCTATAGGATTGAAATATCGCAATGATATACTATTTAGATCAGGCTTTACTTTACATGTATCCATTATAATCTCCTCACCAATTTGTTTGGTATTACCATAAGGAGATTGAGCGGCTTGAACGGGAGCATTTTCAGAAATTGGTAGTTGATCCGTTTGTCCATAAACAGTACATGACGAGCTAAAAATAAAATTTTGTTGTTTTAAACTGAGTACTTCCTTTAATACATAGACCAATGTGTTGACATTATTTTCGTAATACATAAGAGGATTTTCTACACTCTCCCCTACAGCCTTATTTGCTGCAAAATGTATGACACCTCTAACGTCGTTGTGTCTTTTAAAAAAGTCTTCTACTTGTTGTTTTTCTTTTAAATCTAGTTTTACAAATTGAGGTTTAATACCAGTAATTGCAGTAATTCCATCCAATACTTCTATTGAAGAATTACTTAAATTATCAATAATAATAACTTCATAGCCTTCATTTTGAAGCTCTACAACAGTATGTGAGCCAATGTATCCAAGACCTCCAGTTACTAATACTTTCATAATTATTATTGATTATTGATTATTTATAAAATCTAAAACTGTAGTTGTAATAAATAATATTTGCTCATCATCTAATTCGGTATGCATTGGTAATGAGATTACAGATTTTACGAGTTTATTAGTTACTGTAAAATCCGCTTCATTGTAACGCTCATCTAAATATGCCTTTTGTCTATGCAACGGAATAGGATAATACACACCACAAGGAATATTATTGGCTTGCAAATGAGCAACTAACCCATCTCTATCTACACCTGTTAAATTTAAGGTATACTGATGAAACACATGACAGTCACAAGTATCACATATACCATTGCATTCTGTTAATCCACTCGGAAATGTAATGTTGGGATGGTTTTTAAAGGCATCATTATATTTTCTTGCGGCATTTCGTCTTGCATTATTATAATCATCTAAATGCGGAAGTTTAGCATCTAAAACCGCAGCTTGAATAGAATCTAATCTGGAATTCACTCCAACAACATCGTGATGATACCTTTCATACATACCATGATTCACAATACCTCTGATTGTATGCGCTAAATTATCATCATTAGTAAAAATGGCACCACCATCACCATAACAGCCTAAGTTTTTAGAAGGAAAAAATGACGTAGAAGCCACATGACCAATAACACCTGTTTTTGTTTTAGAACCATCTCTATGTTTATAATTTGCACCAATGCCTTGTGCATTATCTTCAATCACAAACAAATCATGTGCATTTGCTAAATCCATAATCTCATCCATATTGGCTGCAAGACCAAATAAATGTACAGGCACAATAGCTTTAGTTTTTGATGTAATTGCCTTTTTTATGGCATCTAAATCTATATTAAAAGTTATTGGATCCACATCTACCAAAACCGGAGTTAAATGTAATAATGCAATGACTTCTACGGTAGCTGCAAATGTAAAATCTGCAGTGATTACCTCATCACTTGGTTCTAATCCTAAACCCATCATGGCTATTTGTAAAGCATCTGTACCGTTTGCACATGGAATAACATGTTTTACATCTAAATAATCTTCAAGATTTTTTTGAAATTGGTGAACTTTTGGACCGTTGATAAAGGCTGCGCTATTCATCACTTCTTCAATAGAAGGATCTACAACATCTTTAATTTTAGCGTATTGACCTTGAAGGTCTACCATCTGGATTTTTTTCATTCTGGATAACTGAATTTAATAAATAAAGGAAGCTCTTGGTTTGTAGCGAAAATACAAAATTGTAATGGCTATGTCAATGCATTTATTGAAAGTAATGTATTTTAGCACAAATATTTTTTATTGCGACTACTATACTCCATAGGAATTAATATTGCATCAATTGTTATACAGCTTTTTGCAGTGTTTAACTCCAAGCTGAAACTTGGTGTTAATGGGCGAAAAGAAACCTTTAGTAAATTAAAAGCAGCCATAAACTCTAATGACAAAACATTTTGGTTTCATTGCGCTTCTTTAGGAGAATACGAGCAAGGCCTCCCGGTTTTTGAAGCATTACAATATCAATATCCAGAGCATAAAATAATATTATCATTCTTTTCTCCATCGGGTTATGAAATTCGGAAGAATTCTAAAATTGCTGATATCGTTGTGTATTTACCTTTAGATACTAAAAGCAATGCAAGACAGTTTATAAATCTTACCCACCCAGATTATGTGATATTCGTTAAATATGAGATTTGGCCGAACTTCTTAAATGAAATAAAGGCACAAAATGTAAGAACTATTCTCATTTCTGCTCTATTTAGACAAAATCAAAGTTTCTTTAAGTGGTATGGCAGATTTATGAAAGCATCGCTTTTTGCATTTCAACACATATTTACGCAAGATCAAAATTCTAAAGACTTATTAGAGTCAATTAATTATAACAATGTTTCAGTTACTGGCGATACAAGATTTGATAGGGTAAGTAATCAATTAAAAATTGATAATACACTTACTTTTATTGAAACATTCAAGGCGGACAAACTGTGCGTCGTTTTTGGTAGCACCTGGCCAGAAGATGATAAACTATATATAGATTCTATTAATAATTGTGATTCAAATCTCAAGTTTATAATCGCACCACATAATGTTAAGTCGAGTTATGTAGAATCATTAAAATCACAAATCAAGGTAAGTTGTGTGTGTTATTCTTCAATGACTGGCAAAGATCTATCTCAGTACAAAGTATTTATATTAGACACAATTGGGTATTTAAGTAAAGTCTATGGTTATGCAGAAATAGCTTACGTAGGTGGTGGTGCAGGACACACTGGTCTTCATAATATTTTAGAACCAAGTGTTTTTGGAATCCCATTAATTATTGGTAAAAATTATTCTAAATTCCCAGAAGCTTCTAAACTTATTGATTTAGGTGGGTTAACATCAGTAGCAAATGCAAATGAATTTAAATCTATATTGTTCGATTTAGTAAATGATGAATCAAAAAGAAAAAACCAAGGCTTAGTTAATAAACAATTAATTGAAAAAAATAAGGGAGCTATAGTCCAAATCCTTGATTATATACGTATATAGCTCATCTATACGACAATAAACAATGAAAATATGTTAAAAATTCATCGAAACTGTTATTTGCTTATTTTAACATAAATTAGCACTAAAACTATTCAAATGAAAAAAGTTGTATTAAGCCTGGCACTAGTTGCTGTGCTAGGATTATCATTCGCATCCTGTAGAGAAACTAAAGACAAAGCAGAAGATGCTGTAGAAAATGCTACTGAAGCTACTGAAGACGCAATGGATAAGGCAGCAGACGCTGTAGAAGATGCTGCGAATGACGCAAAAGATCCTGCTGGTGACGCTGTAGACAGCGCAAAAGAAGGGGCAAAAGACATGGCAAATGACGCAAAAGATGCTGCTAACGATGCAGTAGATAAAGCTAAAGAAGCTGGAAGCGATGCTATGGATAAAGCTAAGAAAGCCGGTAACGACGCTACAGACAAAATGAAAGGAAACTAATTATACCTTTTCGTTATAAAACTAAAAAGCCTGATGAAAATCAGGCTTTTTTTATGCTCATTTGAGACATATTGCTATATTGCTTACTTAATAAATTTTACACTTTAATGAAAACCATCTTATCGCTAGCACTTCTAATTTTTAGTTTACTATCATTTTCTCAAGATAAAATTCCCTACATCGATTACAACGATATTGTTGAAGAAGTCACCAAATACGCTGGAGAAGAAAAATATAATAAGGTCTTACAATCATTAGCCAAAGTCAATAAAAATGACTCTACCTATTGTGCTATCTTAACTTCTAAATCGTATTATCTCATCATGCAAGAGAAATATGAGGACGCGGTAGAAGCGGCTAACGAAGGTTTAAATAACGACTGCGCTAGAAGTTCTACCCTTTTCTTAATTATGAATAAAGGTGTTGCTCTTGAAAATTTGGAAAAATATCAGGAAGCAATCGATTTATATGATAAAGGATTAGAAAGATATCCTGCTAATCATAAACTATGGTTTAACAAAGCTACCATTTATGAAAAAATGGAGAATTTCCCAAAAGCAATAGAAGCTTATCAAAAGGTAATAACCATGAATCCGCTGTATAGAAATGCCCATTTATTCTTAGGAAACCTGTGTTATCGTCAAAATTTAACAACACAGGCCTTAATGTGTTATAATATGACACTTTTAGTAGAGCCAGACTCTGATAGAGCATTTTCTTTATTGAGATTATTAAATGAAGCCATGTCGGGCAAAAACGAATACGACCCTAATGAGGATTTGGTCATATCTGAAGATGATGAAGCTTTTGAGGATATTAATCTGATACTAGATAATAGAATTGCCCTTAGAAAAAAATACAAAATAGATAATGATATTGACATTGCTGTAGTGAAACAAACACATGCTATGTTAGAGCAATTAGACGATTTTGAAGGTAATGGCGGATTTTGGGAAAAAAGATATGTACCGCTTTATAAATGGATAAAAGAAAATGATCAGTTTGACAATTTTGTATACACAATTACCTATTCTATCCAGAATGAGAAGTTCAAAAAAATAATAGAGAAAAACATTGATAATATTACTGAATTTATTGGAGGGTTTATTGCTCAGACTTATGATGTTATGTCACAACAAGACCAAATGGTAGATGGAACAAAAAAACAAATTCATTATTATTATTCTAACCAATTCCTTCAAGCAGAAGGTCAAATGGACGGTGAAACTTCAATAGGTGATTGGATGTTTTATGATGAAAATGGAGCACTTTCTGGAAAAGGGACTTATAATGAAAAGGGAGAACGTTCCGGAGATTGGTCATGGTATCACGATAATGGTAAACTAAAAGAAACGGCTGTTTATTTAGATGGTGAATTAAATGGTAAAAATTCTTCTTGGCACGAAAACGGAAAACCGTATGTACAAACCGCATTTAAAAATGGAAAATTTGATGGTGAGTATAAATATTATCTGGAATCCGGAGCCTTAAAACAAAAAAAATACTACAAGGAAGATGAGCTAGACGGCAAATATCTCGCCTTTTTTAATGTTGGAGAAGTTTTATTACCAGAATTCGACATAGATTATTCTAATGGTAAAGCACAGAATAATGCCTTAGAATATTATGCTCATGGAGATGTGTATTCAAACATTGAGTTTAAAGATGGTAAACGTAATGGCTTAGAAACACAGTATTTCTGGAATAAACAAAAATCTATGGAGGCCAGTTATATTGATGACGAACTCAGTGGACCATACATAAAGTATTATCCTAATGGACAAATACAAGAGCAAGGTCAAAGTAAAGATGGTATGTTTGACGGACTATGGAAATCTTATTACTTAGACGGAACTCTAGAATCTGAATTTGAGTATGATGAGGGCAATCTTTCTGGAGTTTTTAAAGCTTATGACACTGACGGAAAACCACACTATGAATTTGAGTATAGACGTGGCGAAATAATTAGTTACAAGTATTTTGATAAAGAAGGAAAAGTACTTACTGAAAATAAAAAGAAAGGTGGTAAGTTTTATTTTAAAGGCTATTATGCCAATGGTAACATAATGTCTGAAGGGAAATATGATATTTCTGGAGGTAAAATGGGAGAATGGAAATACTACAACATAAATGGCCAATTAACTGACTTAGGTAGCTACGACGAAGACTTAGAAATAGGTACACATAAATCTTACTTTGCTAATGGAGAGGTTAGTACTGTTGCAGATTATGATAAAGGTAGTCTTACTGGCTATTTTCAAGGATTTCATATTAATGGACAATTACAAACCCAAGGTTGGTATAAAGACGGTCTGCAACATGGTGAATGGAGATATTATAACATAGATGGTGTTCTAAATAATATTAGTTTTTATCATAAAGGTGACTCCCATGGTATACAACAAAATTTTGGAGCCAATGGAGATAAAACAAAAGAACTACATTACACATTTGGCAAACTCAATAAAGAAGTGTTATTTAATGAAAACGGAGACGTACATCAAACGATTGACTACGATAATGCTGAACAGAAATATACACTAACAGTAAATCACTTAAATGGTGGTAAAAAACTAGTAATAGATTACATAAACGGTTTAAAACATGGTAATTATGAGCGTTACAATTATGACGGCTCATTATATATTACTGGTAATTACACCAATGACTTAATGAGTGGTGAGTGGATTTGGAGACACGATGATGAAACACCAAGATATAAGGAAATTTACTTAAATGGTAGCGAAGATGGTAAATCTTACCGTTATTACGAAAATGGACAAGTTGAAGATGAAATGTACTATGATTATGGTCTAAAAAACGGTGAGTGGCTCTCTTACTATGAGGATGGATCCCTTGAAATTAAAACTACTTATGTAAAGAATAATCAGCATGGGAGAAAAGAATTTTACAGTAAAGAAGGAAAGCTGCAGTTAGTACGTTTTTATAATCATGGTACACTTATTGGTTATTCATATTTAGATACATCGGGTAATGAAATAGAAATGATTCCAATTGCTAAAGAGACGGGCAAAATAGAAGCATTTTACGACAACGGTAAACCATCAAGAGTAATGACTTATAAAAATGGGCAGTTAGACGGAAATTACAAAGCATACTTTTATTCTGGTGCATTAGAAAATGAACTTACTTATAAAAATGGCGAATATCATGGTGTAGACATAGATTACTATGAAGATGGAAAAGTGAAACAAAAAGTCAATTATTTTTATGGAGTTTTAGATGGAGAAGTGATTATTAACCATCCAAATGGTAAACTTAAGGAGGTTCTAAGCTATAAGAATGATGAAAAGCATGGTGAATATAAATACTATGACGAAAACGGTAAATTAATTAAAACAGACTATTATTTTAATGACTCAGTTTATAAATCAAAAGCAAACTAAATCTATTATTTTAGGACTGCTATTTCTGATATTTGGATCAATTTTTTCGGCACAAGCGCAATATGCTGAAGAATTTACCTTACTAAAAAACAAGTATCCAGAATCATCATTTATTAGATTAATTGATGAAATAGAGATCTCTGTTAAGATCAAAAATGACGAATTAGAGATAAAGCAACAATTTTTAGAAGAAGATTTATTTCTTGATGAATCGGCTACTTATGGCTCAAAGAAATCACTCAATTTTTCAGCATTTTTTGAGTTAGAATCTGTTGAAGCAACATCCTATCAATATAAAGACGGAAAATACAGAGCGTTTGAGGTAGATGACTTTATAGAAAAGGATGAGTTAGATAACTCATTTCATGACGACACTAAGTCATTAAATTTTATCTATCCTAATCTGGCTGAAGGAGGTAAGACCAAATTAGAATACACTGAAATTGTAAAGAACCCACGCTTTATTAGTCCAATTTATTTCGGAAATTTCTACCCTATTAAAAACAAAAAAGTAACCTTAGTAGCTGATAAAGAAATCAACTTTAGATTTCAAGAATTTAATACTGAAGGCTATACCATAAAATTTAACAAAGAAGAGAAACGTGGTTCTAATATTTACACCTGGGAAATTACTGATGTAGACGAAATTAAATACGAAAGCAGTGTTCCAACCTATAAAAAAGTTTTGCCGCACATTGTTCCTATTATAACATCTTACACCACCAGAGACAAAGAGATAAAAGTCTTAAATGATGTTTCAGATTTATACGATTGGTATTACTCAATGGTTAAAGACATCAATCAAGAAGAAACAGATGTAGAACTTGTTGCTCTGGTGAATGATATCACCAAAGACTGCACAACAAATTTAGAAAAGGTTAGAGCTATTTATTATTGGACACAACAAAACATTAAATACATTGATTTTGAATATGCTTTAGGAGGATTTATTCCTCGTGAAGCTAATGACGTGTTCAGTAAAAAATATGGTGATTGTAAAGATAATTCGAGCATACTCTATGAAATGCTAAAAGTTGCCAAACTAAAAGGAAATCTGACCTGGATAGGAACCAGATCTATTCCTTATTCTTACACTGAATTACCAACACCAATGGTAGATAATCATATGATTTTATCCTACACTGAAGGAGATAAAACTTATTTTCTAGATGCTACAGGACGCTATTTACCACTAGAAATGCCATCATCATTTATACAAGGTAAAGAAGCTTTAATTGGTGATGGAGAAGGTAAATTCAAGATTGAAACCGTGCCTGTTATTGAACCTAAAACCAATTCATACATAGAAACATCGGAATTAAGTTTACAAAATGATGAGTTAAAAGGCATTGGCAAGACAACCTTATCTGGTTATTATAAAATTGATTTTTACAATCAATTAGAATCTAATAATACTGAAAAAGAACGCAAAGAGTATTATACAGCAAAGTTAAGTAGAGGTAGTAACAAATTTCTTATAGATACTTTTGAAGAGGTCAACAAGTTTGATTACGATAAGGAATTTGAGATTAATTACAAGTTTAACATTAGAGATTACGCAAAACAACTTGGTGATGAAATCTATATAAATCTAAATCTAAATAGAGATCTTGTATTTTATAAAACAGAAGATGATAGAGAAAATGAGATCGAAGTAAAGTACAAAAGCTATTATGCCTATAATAACATCTTAGAGATCCCTGAGAATTATACTGTTGATTATCTTCCTGAAAATTATGAATCGAAAAACGAATTTTTTGAGTGTCGTATTTCTTACGAGCAAAAAGATAATACAATAATTTATACACAAATTTTAACCATGGATTTTTTAACGCTAACTGCACAAGAGCAAAAAGTAGTTAATGCCGCAATTAAAAAAATTGAAAAACAATACAAGGAAACTGTTGTTTTCAAAAAAATCAATTAACAAATGAAATTATTTAAACTAAGCCTACTCACCTTTTTATTATTTTCTATCTCCATATATAGTCAAGCTTATTATCAAAGTTATGACTGGGATAAAAACCCAACTTACAATGCAAAAGATTATGACGGTGAAGGATTGGTTGCTGCTAAAGAAAAAATAGCTACCGAATTCTTTTTTACTCAAGACAGTGAGTTTGTTGAATTCTATTTAGAGCATAAAGCCCTCTACTTAAATTCTGAAGAAGCCATAGAAGATTATAACAAAATCTATTTACCATACGATTCTGACTCTGAATTACTAATTAATAAAGCTCGTGTTATTACACCATCTGGCAAGGTTATCGATTTAGATGACTCTAAAATTTTAACGGCTACGGATGATGAGACTCAGAGAACCTACAAGTATTTCGCTTTTGAAGGTATAGAAAAAGGTAGTTTTATAGAATTTATGTATGTTGTTAAACGCAGTCCATCTTACAGCGGAAAACGTATTAGTTTTCAAGATGATTTCATAAAGAAAGATGTAGAATTTCATCTATTTTCTCCTTCCAACCTCATCTTTAAATTTAAAAGTTATAACAACCTCAAGGAAGTAGAAGAGGATACAATCATTGAAACAAAAAATCACTGGTCGTTTAAAATTCCTGAAATCACAAAATTAGAAGAAGAGGAACAAGCATTATTTTCTGCAGAAAGACAATTCATCATTTATGCTTTGGACAAAAACACAGCTAATAATAGTAAAGACATTACGTCGTACGGTTCAGTATCACAAAACGTATATAATTTTTACAACGCAGAGTTATCTAAAAGAACTAAGAAAAGTCTAAAGAAGTTTATTAAAGAGTTAAAAATTGCTGAAGAGGCTAGCTTAGACACTAAAATTAGAACCATAGAAAACTATATTAAAACCAACATTTTTGCTGCAGACTTTAGCAATGAGAAATTATCTAACTTAGACAATATTATTGAAGATAAAGTTGCAAGTGAAAGTGGTATAGTTAAGCTTTATATTGCTTTATTCAATGAATTAAACATTAAGCACCAAATGGTATTTACCTGCAGTAGAGAGTTTATGCGATTTGACAAAGACTTTGAAGCAAATATCTTTTTACAAGATATTATTATCTATTTCCCAAAAACAAAAAAATACTTATCACCTAACGAAAATGAATCACGTTATGGATTTCCTCCAGGTTATTTAACCGATACTAATGGTTTATTTATAAAGGAAGTTAAAGTTGGTGATTTTGTATCTGCTGTAGGACGCATAAAAAAAATTAAAGCCGTAGAGGCATCAGCATCAAAAGATAATATGATTATTGATGTAAGTTTTGATGCAGAAGATATTTCTACCACAAATATTAATCTAAAACGAGCTATGTCTGGGTACTATGGTATGTATTTCCACCCTTACATTGATCTAATCAAACCCGAGGACAAAAAAGAACTTATTGAAGGCTTTGCAAAAAACCTGAATGAAAGTGTTACCATTAATGAAACCAACATAGAAAATGGAAAATCAGAACTATTCGGTATCAAACCTATAGTTTTTGATATTGATTTTACATCTGACGCATTCGTGGAAAAAGCAGGAAACAAGTACTTATTTAAGGTTGGAGAATTGATTGGTTCACAAATGGAATTATATCAGGAAAAAGAACGTGTGCTGCCTTTAGAAAATGAGTTTAGGCGCACTTATGAACGAACGATTAATGTTACCATACCAGAGGGCTACACTATTGCAAATTTAGATGATATTAATATAGATAACGTCTATGACAAAGATGGAGACACTATATTATATTTTAAATCATTCTATGAGTTAGATGGTGATGTATTAAAAATCACTGCAGACGAATATTATAAAATTAATCGTGTTCCAGTAGAAATTTATGAGGATTACAGACGTGTTATAAATAGTGCTGCCGATTTTAATAAAATCACATTAGTAATGGTTAAAAAGTAGAATTTTTAATTGTAGAGTCACTTAGTTTCAGCTCACTAGGCACTACTATAGTTTGAGACCTATGTGCTTCGTTACCGAGGTTTTCAACCAGAAGTTTCATGGACATCTCACCTATTTTGTGTGCTTTTTGATGTATAATAGAAATCTTAGGACTAGAAATTAATTGAGTGTGCTCATAACCAAATCCAATTACAGACATATCTTTTGGTATGTTTTTACCTAATCTTTTGGCCATATTTATAGCAACAATACCTGTAATATGATCAATTGATAAAACTGCATCTATGTTTTTATGTTGCTTTAAATAGTCTAAAATACACTCTTCAACATTATCAGCATTATCGAGTTTTAAAACATTTGGTTCTAAGTTATACGATTCCATAGCCTTTGTGTAGCCTTTTATTCTAAGTTTTCCAACGCTTAATTCTTCAATATTACTAACTAATAAAATATTACTTCTTTTTTCATTAGTAATTAAATGCGCGGTAGTTTCATAAACAGATTGAAAATCATCAACGATAACTTTATCACATTCTATCTCATTAACAACTCTATCAAACATTAATACTGGGACCTTACTTTCTAATGCTATTTGTATATGACTAATTTCTTTTTTCACCTGACTTTCTCTGGCTACAGCTATTATAAACCCATCTACACTACCATTAGACAATAACTCTAAACTACGTTGTTCTTTTTCTAAGGTCTCATTAGACAAGCAAACAATGATGTCGTAATCACTATTAGCAGCCGTTTTTTCTATACCATGCAAAACTTCTGCAAAAAATGGATTTGTAACCGTCGGAAGAATTACACCAATAGTTTTTGTTTTATTGGTTTTTAATTGCTGTGCTATTCTATTGGGCTTGTAATTAAGCTTGGTTGCCAATTCCTTCACACGTTTTCTGGTGTTTTCACTTATTTCATGACTATCATTCAATGCCTTTGACACAGTTGAAACAGAAATATTTAAAAGTTTTGCAAGTTCTTTTAGTGTTGTCATTGGTAGTTTTTAAGAGTTAATACAATTTACTGCATGTTATAGGGCAAATTCCCATTCCCTATTTTAATAGTTGTGCTTTCGCTTTTTCCGTATTATTTACAGGTAATTTACATGTACCATTTACACATACATATATAAATGTTTCGTCTTCAATGAATTTATTTTGTAACAAAGGTAAATTACTACTTTTGGTGTCACCTGCTAGTATTATGTTAGGTAAATAGTTTTTATTAAACTCTATCATTTTTTCTTGTGCATCGTCTCCAGAAATTGCTACTTCATAATAAGGGTTTGAATAGCTTAAATATAATGACATCCAATTCGTATATCCAGTAGGTGCTTTTTCTAAGTCTGATAGAATATTGCTTAGCATTTGTTTTGACAAATCGCTATAGTTTTTATTATAATAATAGTGACCCAATTTGAATAAATTATGCGCCATAACAGAATTAGAAGCAGGAATAACATTATCTAATACTTCCATTTTTCTAGCTATTAAACTACTTGATTTATGATCAGTAAAATAGAACATACTGGTATTTTTATCTAAAAAATGTTCTATAGTATAATCTGTTAATTTTTTGGCCAGAATTAGCCACTTATCATCGAAAGTAACTTGATAAAGCGCTATCAATGCAGAAATAGTGTGCGTATAATCTTCAGAAAATCCGTTAATGGTACTCTTTCCATTTTTATAGCTATGGAAAAGTGAACCATCTTGATTCATTTGGTTTTCTATTATGAAGTTTGCGTTATTAATTGCCGTCTTTAGGTAAGTCTTGTTTCCAAAAGCTTTATAGGCATTTACATATGCTTCAAGCATCAAAGCATTCCAAGAGGTTAACACCTTATCATCCGTTCTTGGACGATTTCTAATGGCTCTAGCTTTAAATAACTTTGATTTCCATAGTGTTACTTTATCTCTTAATTTATTTAACTCTATTGAATTAGACTCTGCAAAGTCTACGTCTGTTTTGGTTCTGTACAATATATACTTGTCATTTTCCCATTTGCCTGTAGCATTAATATTATAATATGATGCAAAGAGATTGTAATCGTCTTTTAAAATTGTTCTTAGTTGGTCTTTGTTCCATATGTAAAATGCACCTTCTTCAACTTCACCATTTTCATTATTGCTATCTGCATCTAATGACGAATAAAATGCACCTTCTTTTTGTAACAATTCTCTTTCTACAAAATTGAGTGTTTCATCAACAATTGTCTTATGAGATTCATTATTTGTTAATTGATAGGATTTAGAATAAACACTAACAAGTTGTGAGTTGTCATAAAGCATTTTTTCAAAATGTGGTACATGCCATCTATCATCTACTGAGTATCTTGAAAACCCACCACCAATTTGATCATAGATACCTCCGTTTGCCATTTTAGTAAGACTAGTTAAAACGTATTCTTGAAGTTCTGTATCTGAATTCTGAACGCTATACCTTAGTAAAAAGCTTAAATTAGCTGGCATAGGAAATTTTGGTGCTCTTTTTTGACCTCCATCTATAAAATCTAGAGTTTCTTTGTAATTATTAACAATAACTTTTAGTTGTTCTTTTTTAAAGGGCAGCGCTTCCTTATTAATTTCTATTAGGTTTGTGTTTTTTATGCCTTCAGTAAGTTTTTCTGCATAAGCAATAACTTTATCTGGATCTGTTTTATACAAACGAGACATGTCTTCTAATATTTTTGTCCACTGGGATTTTGTAAAATAAGTACCCCCAAAAACGGGTCTGCCGTCTGGTAATGTAATACAATTAAGTGGCCATCCGCCACTCCCTGTCATTAACTGTACTGCACTCATATAAATCTGGTCTATATCTGGCCGTTCTTCTCTATCTACTTTTATACTAATAAAGTTGTCATTCATTAGTTGAGCTACAGTATCGTTCTGAAAACTTTCCTCTTCCATAACATGACACCAGTGACAGGCAGAATACCCAACAGAAATAACCATTAATTTATTTTGTGATTTAGCTAGTGCTAGTGCATCATCATTCCAAGGTTTCCAATCTACCGGGTTATAGGCGTGTTGCAAAAGGTAAGGACTTGTTTCGTTTATTAAGTCATTAGCTTTTTGGTTGGTCTCTATTGTATGCGATGTTTTATTTTGAGTGCACCCAAAAAATAACATAACTATAACAACGAGTGGACCTATTTTAGTATGCATCATATTGAAACTTATTCGATGTTATAAAAATAAACATCCTTAATTATTTGACATAAAAAAAGCGTATTTAAAATATAAACACGCTTTTTAAAACTCTTAATAAGATGCTATTAATCTTATTGCTTTACAAGTTTTACTGTTTTAGAACCGTTAACACCATCTATTCTTGCAAAATAAACTCCTGCATTTAAAGTTGAAGCGTTAATTACTGCATCTGTAGTATTAGGCGTTAAGCTAATAACTTGCTTACCTAAGATATCAAAAACAGCTATTGCAGTAATTGTAGAACGGCTAGAGATATTCCAATTACCATTTGTTGGGTTTGGAAATGCTCTAAACTCAGTAGCTTCTACATTACCTACTGATAATACATCACCAATTGTAAATAGGAAGTTATCAATATATAATGTACTATTATTATCAACAGAAGAAGCAAAAGGATCTATTTTCCACTGAAAAAACTCAGCTTGGTCAAAACCTAAATTAGTAAAATAGCTTAATGGAATTGAAACTCTTTGCCATTCGTCTGTCACAGCAACCTCATTAGTTCCTATCTCGTAAGTCACCTCTGTAACAGGATCAGTATTATCACTAATTAATATAAATTTAAACCCAGTACCTGATGCAGCTGAATTGGTTGGTGCAGTTAACCAGTAATCAAAAGTTACATAGTCATAAGCACTAATTGCCCCAGTAGTACCCTCTTCACCTTGTCCGTAACCACCATCACCTAAGTTAAATAGGTAAGCATTATTTACTCCCTCTGTTGGATCTAAATCAACTTGGCTATCTAGTGCGTCACCAAACTGATAGGCAAAAGGGAATAGCGTTGTGTAATTATTAGTATCGTTATAAACACTATATACATTAGCATCTAGAGCTTGAGGTATTGGAGCTGCAGGTATTGTAGGAGGTACAACTACTATTGCCTCACCAGCTGTACCTTGTATATTGTCTATGTAAACCGTTCTTTCTATTTCAGGATCATTCCACCCAGGACTTGTCCAGTTAGGAAAAAATGCTATGGTATCATACTCGCCATTTGCTGAGCCAGTATTGTCTAAATTTTCATTAAACGTAAATGTTAACGTTTCCCATCCTGTACCAGCGTGAGAAGCATCAGCTGCAGAATCTGTTGCACCGTTTTGACCACCAGCTAATCTTGCTAACATACTAAATGTACTCGTAGAATATACATCTACAGTTACCACGTTAGTAGATGGAGTTGAGACATCTATATAGTTGTCTTGCATCACTAAATTAGCACCTTGCCATGGATTACCAGCTTGAACAACAATTAATTCTCCTGTATTAGCAGAATCATAAGGAGCAGTAGCATCTGGATTAGCAACAACACTAGCACTACCTAAGCCTTCAATACCAACAAAATCAATCGGAGTAGATTCAAAATCTTCAAGCATATCTAAAACAACTGGTATTGGAGCACCTAAAAAGCCAGTGATGTTATCTACATATATTGTATTTTCAATTTCTGGATCATGCCACCCTGCACCATTCCAATTAGGAAAAAGAGCAAGAACACCATATTCACCATTAGCAACACCTGTACCATCTAAAGCTTCATTAAATGTAAATGTTAATGTTTCCCAACCAGAACCAGAATGTGCTGCATCTGCAGCAGACTCTGTTGCACCGTTTTGAGCGCCTGCTAATCTTACAAACATATTCATTGCAATATTAGAATAAACATCCATAGACACCGTCTCAGTTACAGGGTCAGATACATCGATGTAGTTAGATTGTAATACTAAATTAGCTCCTTGCCACGGATTACCGGATTGAACAACGATTAATTCACCTGATGTTGCAGAATCGAAAGGTGCTGTAGAACTGTTTGGATTAGTAACTATATTAGCACCACCTAAACCTTCGAAACCAGCAAAATCGCTTGCAGCTAAGTTTTCAAAATCTTCTAAAACTACTTGAGCTGAACCTGCAGCAGCAATTAGAAGACAAAATAAGATTGTAATTTTTTTCATAATTAATTTAGTTTGAATATTAATTTCATCTACAAGAACGCACATTTAGCTGAATATTAGAAAATAACAACCTATACAAAAACAATACATTACAAAAAAAAATACTTTTTATAGATATATAAAAAATACATAAACAATTAAAAATAAGGTGATTACAATACACTAATGTTTTAAACAATTAGTTTCACTACAATTAAAAGCACAACATTAACTTTAGTTTAAGAAAACTGATGGTAAATCGTTGTTGTTAGAGATAAGAATAAAAGGTTTAGTTGTCTTATTTATTAATGTGATAATTCTACTATCTTTTGGATTATAGAAACCACTTAAAGCTGGTGACATAAATTTAAAGTTGTTTTTACCATCACCTAAAAATACAGATCCGTAACCTGCATCATATCGTGTCGTTTCTACTTCTACTCCGTAATGATTACCAACCGTAATAATATCTTGAAAACCATCAGCATTTATATCAAAAACTAATGTAGATTTTAGTGGTGCAATTTGGGCTTCTATAGGCAAGGGTTGTTTAACTAATTTGCCATTTTTATTTATTAAAATAATACTCTCAAAACTTTTTATTTCATAAACTACAGCATCTTCTACTTTATCTTCTGGTAAGATATCTATAAGTTTTGAGGACGCAAAACTGTGATAATCTTTAAATTTTTCGGCCACATATGGCATTTGTTGACTAGTACATTCTCTACCTCGCATAGGCACATAATCATCTTTATAAAACTTTGCAAAAACAATGTCATTTGTACCGTTAGCATCAAAATCGTTAGCATAAACCTTAAATGGGTGCTCTTGTGACGCTTTAAACTTATTGTTTTTACCCAGATTTCCTATTATATAATCTTGGTCACCGTCACCGTCTAAGTCGCTAGCTGTAATTGACCACCAAATACCTCTAGTATCTGCTAAGCCATAAGCTTGGGAATTATCCTCAAAAATTCCGTTGGTATTAATTAAAAGTTTAATTTCCATCCACTCGCCAACCAACATAAGATCTTCGTCATTATCGTTATCAATGTCTGTAAATACGGCATCGGTTACCATACCAATACTACTTAAAGCTGGTGCAATATTATTTGCCGCTTTTGTAAATTTACCGTTCTCATTGATTAATAAGTAACTTGTTGCAGGAAAAGCATATGCGCCTGGCACCAATCGTACACCTACAAAAATATCTAAATCACCATCATTATCTATATCTGATGCTTTTATACTTTGTGAGCTTTGATTAATATCCGGTAATGCAGAACTGGCATGAGTAAAATCACCATTACCATTATTAAGATAAAGTCTATCTTTTAAGAGTGGGTTTCCTATTTTATACTCACTACCACCACTTGCTATGTATAAATCTAAATCGTTGTCACCATCTACATCTATAAGTATACACCCTAGATCTTCTGAATCTTTATGTTTTTGCCAGGGTTGAGATTGATGTTTTGCAAAAACACCCGTCTCGGTCTGAAGATATAATTGTCCGCTTTGGCCAACAGCGCCTCCTATAAATACATCGTCTAAACCATCACCATTAACGTCTCCTGTAGCAGAAAATGGACCATTTTGAGACACATTATGGGGCAGTAATATTTCTTCTTCAAATTCGTTAAAGTCATTCTCTTTATGAACAAAATCAATTCCTAAATCGGTTGAATTTAACTGCGTTAATAACGTGTTATTTTTAGTTCCTTTTGATTGTTTAATTGTTTTAATTGCATCCTTAAAACGCACTACTAATGTTGTATTAGCACTTACATTATTAAAAACATTAGAAGTACCATTTGGCCAAAACACCTCTACCTTATCAACTTTAGTATCTTTTCCTAAGCCAAAAAATATACCGTGTTCGACAGATGACAAATAACCTCTTGTTACGGTATTTTCTACTACTTGATCTTTACCATTATGGGTAATAAATGCTTTTGCACCAACACCAAACTTATTTTTTTCTGAACCTTCTAGTTTTATTTTTAAGAAATTACCACTAGCTTTATTCTCATAAACAAATGCAGGAGCGTCTATATTATTGGTTATAACATCTAAATCACCATCATTATCTAAGTCACCATAAGCCATTCCGTTAGAAAAGCTTGGTGTTTCAAAACCCCATTCTTTGGTGACTTTCTTAAATTTAAAATTACCCTGGTTTTTATATACATAATTAGATATAGGTTGCGATGGCGTATCTTTACTTAACTGAAATAATTCTTCTGCAGTTGTACTTTTAGGATCTAAAGCTTCTAATTTATTTAGATAGTCATTATTTTCGACATCTTTTTTAATACCGTTAGATACCAAAATATCTTTTAATCCGTCATTATCAATATCTACAATAAGACTTGCCCAACTCCAATCTGTAGAGGCCACACCTGCCAAATTAGCTATATCTGAAAACGTACCTAAGCCCGTATTAACCTGAAGCGTGTTGGTCATGTACTGCCTATGTGCACCAGCTTCAACTAACGCATTAAATTTCTCTGTACTCATAGATGCCATATTAGTCTTAGATCTGTAATGATCTTCTGGTGTCATATCTGTGGTAATTAAATCTAAAAGTCCGTCATTATTAATATCACCTGTATCAGAGCCCATACTTAATTGCGTAATATGCTTAAGCTGCTCATTTATAACATTTTTAAAGGTACCATCACCATTATTATAGTACATAAAATCTGGCTCTGCATAATCGTTAGCAACGTATAAATCCATCCAGCCATCATTATTTAAATCTGAAGCATTAACACTTAAACCATAAGAAACGTCTCTAGAAATACCAACCTCATCTGAAACGTCTTTAAATTTTCCGTTTTCGTTTCTATATAAACGATCTCGAAAAAATTTGAATTGCTCTTGAGGTATTTTATTAATTAATAAAAGTTTTTTATCTGCAAGCTGATTAACTTGGTACATATCTAAATCGCCATCATTATCCATATCAAAAAAGACTGCTTGAGTTGAAAAACCAACATCTCCTAGACCATATTTTTGTGCAGACTCTGTAAATGTTAAGTCTTGATTATTAATGTATAGCTGGTTTCTTCTATCACCTAGTTTCTCGGAATAACCATTTCTACTCACATAGATATCTAAATAACCATCTGCATTAACATCCGCCATCGTTACTCCCCAAGTCCAACCCGAGTTACGCGCTACTTTAGACTTTTTTGTTATGTTTTCAAACTTAAAATCTCCTTTGTTTAAGTATAACCGATCTGCCACTTGGTTACCACCAAAAAAGACATCTGGTAATCCATCATTATTAATGTCACCTATTGCTACTCCAGAACCTACATAAATTTGACTATAGTAGTAATGATTAAAGTATGTAGATTCATTAATTGTATTTTGAAAGTCTATTCCAGTACTTTCTGGTGGCAATAAATTGAAACCACCGACTAACTCTTGAGGATATAAATCTCTGCTTGGACTATTGTTGCATGTAAATAAGGTAAGACATACTGCTACAATTACTAAAATTTGAACTCTAGGATTATTCATTTTTATCAAAAATTAATTGAATGCAGTAAAGATATGTAATTGTATACATTAAAGTAAATTCTATAAACGCAATGATATGTTAAAACTGCAATTAGTATTTCAGTTTTTCTATTTTATCCCATATTCCCC
>NZ_CBFHMI010000008.1:0-72738 GCF_965656915.1 Winogradskyella sp.
AAAAAGTAGTATCATAAATGATAAACGCTTTACCATCTCCACCATCACCAGTCGTTGCACCTGATTGTGTTACTCTAATTCCACGTAAAGTTGTACCCGAAGGTACGAATGCTGTTAACGGATAAATTGCCATATGGACATTTTGAGTAAAATCAGTTTCTACACCTGTATCAAAATAATCTGTAGGATCTACAGTAACTATTGTTCCTATCGGAGTATATGTATTATTTAATGCTTGAACTGTTACTTCATTATTACCATCCCTTTCTGTTATAACAACATATCTGTTGGATGCCGCATTAATTAATTTATTATATCTAAACTCAACAAAATCTGTGGGTGATATTGTATTATCTAATGACAGATAATGTCTTAGGTCATTTTCTGAATTTGCAGCCAATAAAGAAGGGTTAAATATTGCTGGCCCATCTGTAACATTGGCTTGCGGAAATGTTTGATCTCTTATAAATTGGCTTGTTGCTGCTGGATTATCAAATTGATAGTTTGCCTGATTTGGTCTGAATATTCCTGTAAATGGATTCGGTTGACCTGCTATGGTGACAGAATTAAGTACGGCAGGAGTATTTGTTGCTGCAGCTGCAGTTATATTTAAAGTTACATCTCCACTTGCAACTGGACCTGTTGGATTTCCTGGTGGAATAATATCTGGACATTCATCATCACTACACTCAAATGGTGCTGTGAATACATTACTATTTGTAAATGTACAAGCTCCGTCATCTGAGAATGTTGCTGTCAAATCAATATTACCTCCGTCTGCAGGTAATACTACATCAACAAAAGTATGCGGTGAGGTTAAACCAACAGCAGTAACTGAAGCCGTGCCATCACCAGTTAAATCTAATGTTCCTGTAGCTGGAGCAAAATTAAATGTAACTGTTATGTCAGCAGTAAAAGTATCATCTGTTAAAATCGCAGGTGTTCCGTTGTCAGAACATACATCAATATTAGATTCAGTAATACTTGATATAAAACAAACATCACACGCAGATGTGTCACCAGAATCCGTTACACTTGAATTTGTACCTAGATATGTTGCAGTAACAACAGTTCCGTCTGTATTGACCTCACCTTCGCCTAAGATCAAAGGGTCACCCGCACCATATTGCTCACCATCGCCACTATCGGCGTTAATATCGCTATATGCTTCATTTGCATCACTACATCCATCACCATCACTATCAGTATCTAAATGATTTGAAATTCCATTATCATCACTATCGTAAACATCCGGGATTCCGTCTCCATTAGTATCTGTATAATTAGTAGTAGAACCATCGCCTGTTCCACCGTTGTCAATATTATCTGCAAAATTAGGAACTCCATCACCATCTTCATCGCCAAGTGGGTCATTGCTACCTTCAGCTTCAGCTGTATCTAAAATTCCGTCATTATCATCATCTAAATCTTCAGAATCTAAAACTCCATCGTTATCGGAATCTGTAACATCTCTAAAATCAACATCATTTAAACCGTCAGTATCCTGTAATATTGCGGTATCGTTTATTATACCATTTGGATCTTCTAGCCCTGTAGTAATATCAACGGCGTCATCTAACCCGTCAAAATCTGAATCATTACCAGTTAATGTGATTACAGATTCTATAGTATCACTTAAGCCATCATTATCAGAATCTGTATCTAAATAATCAGGAACTGTGTCTCCATTTAGAAGTGGTCCATCTGTATTAACAACAGCTATTCCATTGCTGCCAGACGGTCCACTTAGGTTTGAATCATAAATATCTGGAAGTCCATCACCATCTATATCATCAGGAAGTCCATCGTTGTTAGAATCTGCAGGTGGGTTATAACCCACCGTAGTCTGCGCTTCATTATTATCTGGAATACCATCTCCATCAGAATCTAAATCATATCCGTTTGGAATTCCATCACCATCAGTATCCGTAAAATTAGTGAGTGGGTTATTATCTAAATCTAGATTTTCATCTTCTTCCGTATCTAAAATACCATCGTTATCATCATCAATATCAACAGAGTCTAAAATTCCGTCTCCATCCCAATCTAATGGGTTTGCACCTATCTCACAACCGAATCCGTCGTTTTGACCCGATGGATCAGCAATTAATACTTTAGTGAACGCTGTCCCAGTTGTAGCTGTTGTAACATCTACTATCTGATATATATCGCCATTTCCATTATTAAATGCATAAAAATTATCTTGTTCGTCCTGCCAAACTGCCCCAAAAGTTGGATTTGTAATTGGGTCAGTATTTGTGGTTGCATTTGCAAGTGCTAAATTAAAACGTTGTGATACTCCAGTTGTAATATCGACTTTAGTCAGTCTTGGAGTAGTTAATGCACCATTCATAGTCATACCATAAACATAGTTACCAATCGAAGCGTAATCTGCAGCCCCTGAAAATGTTCCTGATACCGTAGTATTTGATGCAGGGCGTGATGCAGGATAAGATACGATTCCAGTTACATCAAATGTAACTATATAATCTGTACCAGCATTTGAATTAATATAACCTACCGTGTTTCCAATTGAAAATAATCTAAATGTAAATCCTGCTGAAGCACCAGTTACTGTTATTTCCCCGACAAAAGAATAATTATTTGAAGGGTCATAAACTCTAACTACGTTACCTCCTGTACTTGAATAAACATATTGAGTAGCGGCACTGTAAGCACTATTTGTTGCCGAATTATTTGATACTCCAGGAAGAGTTCCAATATTTACATAAGCCTGGAGAAATCGATTTAATCTAAATATTTCAGTTGTTCCATTACCACTATTCCCTCGAGTTTGATAAAACGAATTAATTACTCCACATTGTAAAGAAGCCAATGTGCAAACGGAAGAAATAACGTCTGTAACAGCAGAATTAGTTCCTAAAGAATAGACCACACCAACTTCAATAACCAAACCATTACCATCTACTGTTGCCGGATCAACGATACCAAACTGCCCACCGTCGTTACCATCAGCACCATTGAATCCGTAAGCCTCGTTGGCGTCGCTACAACTATCATTATCGCTATCAAGATTTTGAAAATCAAAACTTCCATCACTATTTGTATCAATTGGCAGTTGTAATTCTGCTATATCATCAGCTCCGTTAGAATTTATATCCGCAAATCCAGAATCGTTTATATCAATACGTCCATCAGTATTTGTATCTTGTAATCCATAACCTGCTTCTTGTACATCGTAGATTCCGTCATTGTCTGCATCTAAATCTAGATAATCTGGAATACCGTCCATATCAGTATCTGTAGGATTAGTAGCTGGATCATTGTCTAAATCGGTATTAAAGTCTTCTATACTATCTAAAATGCCATCGTTATCATCATCTAAATCAGAACCATTCTCCACCAAGTCAAAATCACAATCACCAGTCGAAGACGTATCTGCACATTGCGCATTGACCGTATTTGAAAACAAGGCTAATAATAAAAACAGTAGCGCAACACGCTTTATTAAATTAATAGAAAACGAGAATCGATTTGTGATTTTCATAATAATGTTGGGTATTGGATGAGTTGAAAATATAGAATTAAATGCGAAAGATTCCATCCTAATTTTTGTTGTAGGCTGTTCAGAGAATCGGGTAAAGATTTTCATAATAATATTTTATAAATATATTCTTCTAAAACGTAATATCGTAAAGTCAGGTTAGTCGGTAAAGTGCAAATATATTCGTTAAAGTGTGATAAACAAATAATTTCGTAAGATTATTCTGTTTAAGAATAGTCTTATTCATTTAAATTTAATTCAGACGTATTAGGAAGTCTGTAGGTTAAACAATATTTGACTAAACAAAAAAACTCGAAAAGATTGGCTATTAATCAACTTGTGAAGTATTTAATAATAAAAATTATCTTAAATTTTTCTTAAAGCGAAAATACAAAAAAAGGGAATTAGCAATAGTTAAATATTTTGAGATTAATCGATGGATTCAATTTATATTAAGTCTAAATATACCCTTATATTTGCAGTCATTTTTAAAGATTTATGGGTTTCACAGAAGAAATTAAAAGACGACGAACTTTTGGAATAATATCGCATCCTGACGCTGGTAAAACAACGCTTACTGAAAAATTATTGTTGTTTGGTGGCGCCATACAAGAAGCTGGTGCTGTAAAAAGTAATAAAATAAAAAAAGGAGCTACGAGTGACTTTATGGAAATTGAGCGTCAGCGTGGTATTTCTGTAGCTACATCTGTATTAGCTTTTGAATATGACGGCATTAAAATTAATATCTTAGATACACCTGGTCACAAGGACTTTGCTGAAGACACCTTTAGAACCTTAACTGCCGTAGACAGCGTTATCGTTGTTATTGATGTTGCAAAAGGTGTTGAGGAACAAACAGAAAAATTAGTTGAAGTTTGTCGCATGCGAAATATCCCTATGATTGTCTTTATAAACAAATTAGATAGAGAAGGTAAAGATGCGTTTGATCTTTTAGATGAAGTTGAACAAAAATTAGGGTTAAGAGTTACACCGATGAGTTTCCCAATTGGTATGGGCTATGATTTTAAAGGTATCTATAATTTATGGGAAAAGAACGTAAATCTTTTCACAGAAGACAGCAAACAACATATTAATGATACTATTGAGATTACTGACCTAAATTCTTCAGAATTGGATAAACTGGTTGGTGATAAAGCCGCTGAAACCCTACGTGATGAAATTGAATTAGTAGATGGTATTTATCCAAAATTTAATAAGACTGAATACTTGGATGGTCATCTACAACCTGTATTTTTTGGTTCAGCATTAAATAATTTTGGTGTCAGGGAACTGCTAGATTGCTTTATTGAAATAGCACCTAAACCAAGACCAAAGCAAAGTGAGGAGCGTTTAGTGAAACCTGATGAAGATAAATTTACTGGATTTGTGTTTAAAATACATGCCAATATGGATCCTAATCACCGAAACCGGTTAGCATTTATTAAAATTGTTTCTGGTGAGTTTAAAAGAAATACGCCATACCTTCACGTGAGACTCAACAAAAAACTTAAATTCTCTAGTCCAAATGCCTTTTTTGCCGAAAAGAAAGAAATTGTAGATATATCTTATCCTGGTGATATTGTGGGCTTACAAGATACAGGGAACTTTAAAATTGGTGATACCTTAACTGAAGGAGAAATTATTAATTATAAAGGAGTTCCTAGTTTTTCACCAGAGCATTTTAGATATATCAATAATGCAGACCCTATGAAATCCAAACAACTATATAAAGGGATAGACCAACTAATGGATGAAGGTGTAGCCCAATTATTTACATTAGACTATAACGGAAGAAAAGTTATAGGTACGGTCGGAGCATTACAATATGAAGTTATACAATACAGACTTGAACATGAGTATGGTGCCAAGTGTACTTATGAAAACTTAAATGTTCACAAAGCTTGTTGGGTAAAAGCTGAAGACGAAAAAAATGAAGAATTTAAAGAATTTATACGCGTAAAGCAGCGCTACTTAGCCAAAGATAAACAAGGTCAGTTAGTATTTTTAGCAGATTCTATGTTCTCATTACAAATGACACAGCAAAAATACCCAAGCATTGCCTTCCATATGACTTCAGAATTTGAATAATTTGAGCGTGCAGTTCATCGAATGATGGTTTAAATTATAGCTTTTAATCGATGTTATTTGCTTTTTGTCGATGTTTTAATTATTCTTACTAATCAATTTATACATTCAATATAAGATAAATCCCAAACTAATCTACTTTATGGAAACAAATGCCAACGTTTTCAGTAATGATGATATTACTATAACCTACAACCCAAAATGTTGTGCGAATGCAGAACTTTGCGCAAAACAACTCTCAGATGTATTTAGAAGTGCTGTTATACCATGGATTAATTTAGATGGTGCAAAAACAGACCAAATTATTCAACAAGTTAAAAAATGCCCTACTGGTGCATTACAATATTATTTAAATCAAAAAGATGTCGCCTAATTAAACAGGTAATTGAAACGCTTAAAAAAACCCTTTGAAAATGATTTCAAAGGGTTTTTAATTTTTTTGCTTAACAATAAAAGTGTCAAGATAATAAAATTGGTATTTAGAAATTCATCAAAACACACCTAAAGCCCACTCAAGGAGACCTTCCTTTTATTTAAGCTTGACCTGTTGGTGCGAAATTCAAAGGAATTGGTGGCTGCTCATGTAAACATGTCGAGCAACTTATTATCTTATAAAATTAAGCTTGTCCGGTTGGTCCGAAATTCAATGGAATTGGTGGTTGCTCGTAATCTTTGATTTCACCATGGGCTTTTTCAAAACGTGTAACATTATCACCTAATGCTTTTAATAATCTTTTAGCATGTTGTGGAGTTAATATTATACGAGACTTTACTTTACTCTTTGGAGTGCCTGGCATAATACTCACAAAATCTACTACGAATTCTGAAACAGAGTGATTTATAATCGCTAGGTTAGAATATGTTCCTTCTGCAACTTTTTCATCTAATTCTATATTAATTTGCCCTTTTTTAGGAGTTTTCTTTTCGTCTGCCATCTTATTTTATTTTTTATTCTTTTTTTAAATTATTAAAAAAGCCTTCAAACTTAATTAGATTGAAGGCTTTTGTTTTATGATATTAGCTCAGTTCAATGAGATCCCGAAACTAGTTCGGGATAAATTCGACTAGCAGACTTTACTACGCCTTCGGCTTGTAAAGTCCGAGTCTCATTTAGTTAAAATTCATTTCTTCTTTAGCCTTCATCATTTCATCAAACTCTTCTTTAGAACCTACAATAATGCTATCGTATTCTCTAACACCTGTACCTGCTGGAATTCTGTGACCAACAATTACATTTTCTTTAAGTCCTTCTAAAGTATCAACCTTACCATTAACTGCAGCTTCATTTAACACTTTTGTAGTTTCCTGGAAAGATGCTGCTGAGATAAATGACTTGGTCTGTAATGATGCTCTAGTAATACCTTGTAAGATAGGTGTTGCTGTAGCTGGACTAACATCTCTGGCAGTTACAAGATTCTTATCTTCTCTACGCAACCTAGAATTTTCATCTCTTAGATCTCTAACTGATACGATCTGACCTGATTTTAAATTCTCAGAATCACCGGCGTCTTCAACCACCTTCATTCCGAACATTCTATCATTTTCTTCAATGAAATCCGATTTGTGAACTAATTGATTTTCTAAGAAAATGGTATCACCAGAATCAATAATTCTTACTTTACGCATCATCTGTCTTACAACAACTTCAAAGTGCTTGTCATTAATCTTCACACCTTGTAAACGATATACTTCTTGCACTTCGTTAACTAAGTATTGTTGTACAGCTGATGGCCCTTTGATATTTAAGATATCGTTTGGTGTTATAGAACCATCTGATAATGGCATACCAGCTTTGACATAATCATTTTCCTGTACAAGAATCTGATTAGATAACTTCACTAAGTATTTCTTAATCTCACCTAATTTAGATTCAATGATAATCTCACGGTTACCACGTTTTATTTTACCGAAAGACACCACACCATCAATCTCACTTACTACAGCAGGATTAGAAGGATTACGTGCCTCAAATAATTCAGTTACACGTGGAAGACCACCAGTAATATCACCAGCTTTAGCTGATTTTCTAGGGATCTTAACTAAAATCTTACCGATATCAATTTTCTCACCGTCATCAATCATGATGTGAGCACCAACAGGTAAGTTATATGAACGAATTGTTTCACCTTTCTTATCTTCAATTAACAAGGTAGGAATCAATTTCTTGTTTCTAGATTCTGAAATTACTTTTTCTTGGAAACCAGTTTGTTCATCAATTTCTACTTGATAAGTCACACCTTGTTCAATGTTTTCATACTTCACTTTACCAGCAAATTCTGAAATAATTACACCGTTGTAAGGATCCCATTGACAAATTACATCACCTTTCTTAACTTTTTTACCTGGCTTCACAAAAATGTGAGAACCGTATGGAATATTATTAGTACTTAAAACAATGCCTGTTTTTGCGTCTACTAATTTAAGTTCTGAAGTTCTAGAAATTACAACATCTACTTCATTACCCTCTTTATCTTTAGACTTAACTGTTTTTAAATCTTCAATTTCTGCAACACCGTCAAACTTTACAGTTAATTTATTCTCTTCAGAAATGTTACCTGCAATACCACCAACATGGAACGTACGCAGCGTTAACTGTGTACCAGGCTCACCAATAGACTGAGCAGCAACGACACCAACAGCTTCACCTCTTTGTACCATTTTACCAGTAGCAAGATTACGGCCGTAACATTTAACACAGATTCCTTTTTTAGCTTCACATGTTAATGGCGAACGTACTTCAATAGACTCAATCGGAGAATCACCGATTTTCTTAGCAATGGCATCATTAATATGACCTCCAGCTTCGATTATCAATTCTTCAGTCAATGGATTGTAAACATCATTAAGTGATGTTCTACCAACAATCCTTGCTTCTAATTTTTCAACGATTTCTTCATTTTTCTTAAGTGCTGAAACTTCAATACCTCTTAGAGTACCACAATCTTCCTCGTATACAATAACATCTTGTGATACATCCACTAAACGACGTGTTAAGTAACCAGCATCAGCTGTCTTAAGTGCAGTATCGGCAAGACCTTTACGCGCACCGTGAGTAGAGATAAAGTATTCTAAAATTGAAAGTCCCTCTTTAAAGTTAGAAAGAATTGGATTTTCAATAATTTCTCCACCACCAGCATTAGATTTTTTAGGCTTAGCCATTAATCCACGCATACCTGTTAACTGACGAATCTGTTCTTTCGATCCACGAGCTCCAGAATCTAACATCATAAATACTGAGTTAAACCCTTGTTGATCTTCACGAATACGCTTCATAGACAATTCTGTTAATTCAGCATTTGTCGATGTCCAGATATCAATAACTTGGTTATAACGTTCGTTATTAGTAATAAGTCCCATATTATAGTTACCCATTATACCATCTACTTGCTTATTAGCAGCATCGATCATTGTGTGCTTTTCTTGCGGAATAATAATATCACCTAAACTAAATGATAACCCACCTTGGAATGCAAACTTATAACCTAATGTCTTAATTTCATCTAAGAACTCTGCAGTTTCAGGTACAGATGTTACTTTAAGAATACCATGAATAATATCTCTTAAAGACTTCTTAGTTAATACCTCATTGATATAACCTGCTGCTTCAGGTACTTTTTCATTAAAAAGTACACGACCAACCGTAGTTTCAATAATTTGAGTAGTTAACTCTCCTTCTTCATTAAAGTCTTTTGTTCTAACCTTAATCCCTGCATTAAGGTCTACCATCTTCTCATTGTAAGCAATAGTTACTTCCTCTGGAGAGTAAAAGGTTAAGCCTTCACCTTTTACAGTATAGTCTTTATCTGTTTTTCTATGCTTGGTCATATAATATAAACCAAGTACCATATCTTGAGAAGGTACAGTTACTGGTGATCCGTTTGCAGGATTCAGAATATTATGAGAAGCTAACATTAATAGTTGCGCTTCTAATATTGCTTCTGGTCCTAATGGTAAATGCACAGCCATCTGGTCACCATCGAAATCGGCATTAAATGCAGTACACACTAATGGGTGTAACTGAATTGCTTTACCTTCGATAAGCTTTGGCTGGAATGCTTGGATACCAAGTCTGTGTAACGTTGGAGCACGGTTTAGTAACACTGGATGTCCTTTTAGAACATTTTCTAAGATATCCCAAACAACAGGCTCTTTTCTATCTATAATTTTCTTCGCAGATTTTACAGTTTTTACGATACCTCTTTCTATTAATTTTCTAATAATAAAAGGCTTGTAAAGCTCTGCAGCCATACCTTTTGGCAATCCGCACTCAAATAATTTTAATTCTGGTCCAACTACAATTACGGAACGTGCAGAATAATCAACACGCTTACCAAGTAAGTTTTGACGGAAACGTCCTTGCTTACCTTTAAGTGAATCTGATAATGATTTTAATGGTCTGTTAGAATCCGTTTTTACGGCAGACGATTTACGTGTGTTATCAAATAATGAATCTACTGATTCTTGTAACATACGTTTTTCATTACGTAAAATCACTTCTGGTGCTTTAATCTCAACTAATCTTTTAAGACGATTATTACGGATTATTACACGACGATAAAGATCGTTCAAATCTGATGTTGCAAAACGACCACCATCTAAAGGCACTAAAGGCCTTAATTCTGGTGGAATTACAGGAACAGCCTTCATAATCATCCATTCTGGTCTGTTCTCTCTGTTTTTATTCGAATCTCTAAAGGCTTCAACTACTTGTAAACGCTTTAAAGCCTCAGTTTTACGTTGCTTAGAAGTTTCGTTATTTGCTTTGTGTCTTAAATCATATGATAGTTGATCTAAATCTATTCTTGCTAATAAGTCAATTAAACATTCAGCACCCATTTTAGCTATAAACTTATTCGGGTCTGAATCTTCTAAATATTGATTTTCTTGTGGAAGTGTTTCAAGAATATTTAAATATTCTTCTTCCGTTAGGAAATCCATTTTTTGTACTGGTTCACCTTCAGCATTCACAGCAGTTCCTGGTTGAATAACTACATAACGCTCATAATAGATTATCATATCTAATTTCTTAGATGGTAATCCAAGAAGGTATCCTATTTTATTTGGTAAAGAACGGAAATACCAGATATGAGCTACAGGAACAACTAAATTGATATGACCTACTCTATCTCTACGTACTTTTTTCTCCGTTACTTCTACACCACAACGATCACACACAATACCCTTGTAACGAATTCTTTTATACTTTCCACAAGCACATTCAAAATCCTTTACAGGACCAAAAATACGCTCACAAAATAAACCATCACGCTCAGGTTTGTGCGTTCTATAATTAATAGTTTCTGGCTTTAATACTTCACCACGTGACGCTGCTAAAACAGATTCAGGTGATGATAAACCGATAGAAATTTTATTAAACTTCTGTACTGTATTTTTATCTTGTCTTCTTGCCATGTTATTTTTAATATTCAGTTTGAAGAAGCAGTTTAAAAAACTACTTCTTACTCACCTAAATTTATTCTTCTAATCTAATATCTAAACCTAAACCTTTCAATTCGTGCATAAGTACGTTGAACGATTCTGGTAATCCTGGTTCTGGCATTGGCTCTCCCTTAACGATAGCTTCGTAAGTTTTTGCTCTACCAATAACATCATCTGATTTCACAGTTAAGATCTCACGCAATGTACTTGATGCACCATATGCTTCAAGTGCCCAAACCTCCATTTCACCAAAACGCTGACCACCAAACTGTGCTTTACCACCTAATGGTTGTTGCGTAATTAATGAGTAAGGTCCTATAGAACGAGCGTGCATTTTATCATCAATCATGTGACCAAGCTTAATCATATAAATCACACCAACCGTAGCTGGTTGATCAAAACGATCACCTGTACCACCATCATATAGATAAGTGTGACCAAATCTTGGAATACCAGCTTCATCTGTATACTCATTAATTTGATCTAATGTAGCACCATCAAAAATAGGTGTTGCATACGTACGTCCTAAATCTTGTCCTGCCCATCCTAATACGGTTTCATATATCTGACCAATATTCATACGAGAAGGTACACCAAGTGGATTTAATACGATATCAACTGGAGTTCCATCTTCTAAGAACGGCATATCTTCTTGACGAACGATACGAGCCACAATACCTTTGTTACCGTGGCGACCTGCCATCTTATCACCTACTTTAAGTTTACGCTTTTTAGCGATATACACTTTAGCAAGTTTGATAATACCTGCAGGTAATTCATCACCTACAGAAATTGTAAACTTCTCTCGACGAAGCGATCCTTGAAGATCATTTTCTTTAATTTTATAGTTGTGAATTAAATCTGCAACTAATTCATTAGTATGATCATCTGTCGTCCACTTACCAGAAGTTAAATGCGTATAATCATCAACCGCATTTAACATTTTTAAAGTGTACTTTTTACCTTTTGGTATAATCTCTTCACCTAAATCATTATATATACCTTGAGCCGTTTTACCATTTACAATTGTAAATAATTTCTCAACTAATACTGATTGTAAATCATCAAAACGCTTGTCATAAGCATTTTCCAATGCTTCAATATCCTCTTTATCCTGTGCTCTCTTTCTTTTATCTTTAACTGCTCTTGCAAATAATTTTTTATCAATTACTACACCATTTAATGATGGTGATGCTTTTAGAGATGCATCTTTAACATCACCTGCTTTATCACCAAAAATTGCGCGTAATAATTTTTCTTCTGGAGTTGGATCAGACTCACCTTTCGGAGTAATCTTACCAATTAAAATATCGCCTGGTTTAATTTCTGCGCCAATGCGAATCATTCCATTTTCATCTAAATCCTTAGTTGCTTCTTCAGAAACGTTAGGAATATCATTAGTTAATTCTTCATTACCTAATTTGGTATCTCTAACTTCTAATGAATATTCATCTATATGAATAGATGTGAAAATATCATCACGTACTACTTTTTCAGAAATTACAATTGCATCCTCAAAGTTGTAACCTTTCCATGGCATGAATGCCACCTTCATGTTACGACCTAAAGCTAACTCACCATTCTGTGTAGCATATCCTTCACAAAGAACTTGTCCTCTAGATACCTTATCACCTTTTTTAACGATTGGTTTTAAGTTAATAGAAGTTCCTTGATTGGTTTTTCTGAATTTTACTAATGGATATGTTTTAGTGTCGCTATCGAAACTAACCATACCTTCTTCTTCAGTACGCTCGTACTTAATAGTTATTTTTTCAGCATCTACATACTCAACAGTACCAGCTCCTTCAGCATTAATTAATACTCTAGAGTCTGATGCTACCTGACGTTCTAATCCAGTTCCTACAATTGGTGCTTCAGGTCTTAATAATGGCACTGCCTGACGCATCATGTTAGATCCCATTAATGCACGGTTGGCATCATCATGCTCCAAGAATGGAATTAAAGATGCCGAAATCGATGCAATTTGATTAGGTGCAACGTCTGTATAATTTACATTAGACGGATCAATTACAGGGAAGTCACCTTCTTGTCTTGCAATAATCTTTTCAGGTTGTATCTTACCTTTACCATTAACTTCTATTGTAGCCTGTGCAATTAACATATCTTCTTCCTCTTCAGCACTTAGATATGTTGGTGTGTTTTTAATATCTACTACACCTTTTTCTACTTTTCTGTATGGTGTTTCAATGAATCCCATAGAATTCACCTTAGCAAAAACAGATAAAGAAGAAATTAAACCAATATTTGGTCCTTCTGGAGTTTCTATAGGACATAAACGTCCGTAATGTGTATAGTGAACATCACGAACCTCAAAACCAGCTCTTTCTCTTGATAAACCACCTGGACCTAATGCTGAAAGACGGCGCTTGTGCGTAATCTCAGCGAGAGGATTTGTTTGATCCATAAATTGAGATAGCTGATTAGTTCCAAAGAATGAATTAATTACAGACGATAAAGTCTTAGCGTTAATTAAATCTATTGGAGTAAATACTTCGTTATCACGTACATTCATACGCTCACGAATAGTACGTGCCATACGAGCTAAACCAACTCCAAACTGAGAAGATAACTGCTCACCTACTGTACGTACACGACGGTTTGATAAGTGATCAATATCATCAATCTCTGCCTTAGAGTTAATTAACTCAATTAAATATTTTATGATGGTTATAATATCTACTTTGGTAAGTACTTGCTTATCCATTCCGATATCCAAACCTAATTTCTTATTCATTCTATAACGACCTACTTCACCTAACGAATAACGTTGGTCAGAGAAAAATAATTTGTCAATTATACCACGTGCTGTTTCTTCATCTGGCGGCTCAGCATTACGTAGTTGACGATAGATGTGTTCAACAGCCTCTTTTTCAGAATTTGTTGGGTCTTTCTGTAATGTATTATGGATGATTGCGTAATCTCCTTGTTGTGCACTTTCTTTATGTAATAAAATAGTTTTTACACCTGCTTCAAGGATTTCTTCAATATTTTCTTTGTCTATTACTGTATCACGATCTAATACTATTTCGTTTCTCTCAATAGATACAACCTCACCAGTATCTTCATCAACGAAATCTTCGTGCCATGTATTAAGTACACGAGCAGCTAGCTTACGACCGATAACTTTCTTTAATCCAGATTTAGAAACTTTTACTTCTTCTGCCAGATCAAATATTTCTAAAATATCTTTATCTCTCTCAAATCCGATTGCACGGAAAAGTGTTGTTACAGGTAATTTTTTCTTTCTATCAATGTAAGCATACATTACGCTGTTAATATCTGTCGCAAATTCTATCCATGATCCTTTAAAAGGAATTACTCTGGCAGAATATAATTTTGTTCCATTAGCATGGAATGACTGGCTAAAAAATACACCAGGTGATCTGTGTAACTGTGATACTACTACACGTTCAGCACCGTTGATACAGAATGTACCACTTGGCGTCATGTATGGTATAGTACCTAAGTATACATCTTGAACGATTGTTTCAAAATCCTCGTGTTCAGGATCTGTACAATACAACTTCAATCTTGCTTTTAATGGCACACTGTATGTTAATCCTCTTTCAATACATTCTTCGATAGAATATCTTGGCGGATCAATGAAGTAATCTAAAAATTCTAATACGAATTGATTACGCGTGTCTGTAATTGGGAAGTTTTCCATGAAGGTGTTGTATAAACCTTCTGCTCCTCTTTCTTCTGACTTTGTTTCTAATTGGAAAAAATCCTGGAAAGATTTTATTTGGATATCCAAAAAGTCTGGGTAATCTGTTCTATTTACAATAGAAGAGAAATTAATTCTTTCAGCCTTTTTTGCTAACATTGATGAACGAGATTTTTATTAAATAAAAACTATAATATGTATATAACGTTTATATACACAAAAGGGTTTAGGTCTTAGAGGGACACTCCAGACCTAAACCATATGTTGTAGGTTAAGTTGAGCTTACTTAAGCTCAACCTCAGCTCCAGCTTCTTCTAAAGAAGATTTTAAGCCTTCAGCTTCATCTTTAGATACACCTTCTTTAATTGTACTTGGTGCATCATCTACTAAACCTTTAGCATCTTTTAATCCTAAACCAGTTAATTCCTTAACTAATTTTACAACTGCAAGCTTAGAGCCACCTGCCGCTTTAAGGATTACGTCGAATTCAGTTTGCTCTTCTGCAGCGTCTCCACCAGCAGCAGCTCCACCAGCAGCAACAGCTACAGCTGCAGCAGCAGGCTCAATACCGTACTCGTCTTTTAATATTGTTGCTAATTCGTTAACTTCTTTTACTGTTAAGTTAACTAATTGTTCTGCGAAATCTTTTAAATCTGCCATTTTCTATTGTTTTAATGTGTGTGTTTTTTATTTAATTTTCTAAGTGTGTACTAGTTAATTATCCTTCTCTTTCGGATAATGTTTTTACAATACCAGCAATTGTTCCTCCACTAGATTTAAGTGCTGAAATAACGTTCTTAGCAGGAGATTGTAATAAAGTAATAATCTCACCAATAAGTTCTTCTTTAGACTTAATATCTACAAGTGTGTCTAATAAATCATCTCCAACGTAAATTGCTTCTTCAATGAATGCACCTTTTAACAAAGGTTTTTCAGATTTTTTACGAAACTCTTTAATTACTTTTGCTGGAGCATTACCAGTTTCAGAATACATTACTGACGTGTTTCCTTTTAGAGTTTCTGGTAATTCACCGAAATCTTTATCCGATGCCTCCATAGCTTTCTCTAAAAGCGTATTCTTTACAACCGCTAACTTAATGTTAGACTTGAAACATGCTCTTCTTAAATTTGAAGTCGTTGCTGCATCTAATCCAGAAATATCTGTTAAATAGATATTTGTATTATCTGCTAATTGAGCAGTTAACTCTTCAATTACTTGGGATTTTTCTTCTCTTGTCATAATATTCTAAGTTTAACTACTATCCTATTTTTGTATCAATTGCTATGCTTGGACTCATTGTGCTAGACATATAAATGCTCTTGACATATGTTCCTTTTGATGCAGTTGGTTTTAACTTCATAATTGTAGATAATAACTCTTGTGCGTTACCAACAATCTTCTCGGCACTAAATGATGCTTTTCCAATTGGTGCATGCACAATACCTGTCTTATCCACTTTAAAATCTATCTTACCAGCCTTAACCTCAGACACAGCTTTTGCTACATCCATTGTTACGGTTCCGGTTTTAGGGTTTGGCATAAGACCTCTTGGTCCTAAAACTCTACCTAACGGTCCTAACTTACCCATAATACTTGGCATTGTAACGATAACGTCAACATCTGTCCAACCATCTTTTATTTTTTGTAAGTATTCATCTAACCCAACATAATCAGCACCAGCTTCCTTAGCTTCTGCTTCCTTATCAGGAGTTACTAACGCAAGAACCTTCATATCTTTACCTGTACCATGAGGCAAAGAAACAACACCACGAACCATTTGATTGGCTTTACGTGGATCTACACCTAATCTGATTGCTAAATCTACTGAAGCATCAAATTTTGTAAATGTTATTTCTTTAAGTAAAGCTGAAGCTTCTTCTAAAGAGTAAATTTTGTTATTATCAACTTTTGCTCTTGCTTCTTTTTGCTTCTTTGTTAATCTTGCCATTTCTAAAAATTTAGTTTGGAGCTTCACCTCCTTTTACGGTGATACCCATCGATCTTGCTGTACCAGCTACCATTTTCATAGCTGATCCGATTTCAAATGCATTTAAATCTTGCATTTTATCTTCAGCAATCGCTTTAACTTGATCCCAAGTTACTTTTGCTACTTTACGTCGGTTAGGTTCTCCAGATCCTTTCTTTACTTTGGCCGCTTCTAATAATTGTACTGCTGCTGGTGGAGTCTTGATTACAAAGTCAAATGATTTGTCTTTGAAAACAGAGATTACCACAGGTAATACTTTACCTGGTTTATCTTGGGTTCTAGCATTAAACTGCTTACAGAACTCCATGATATTTACTCCAGCGGCACCTAAAGCGGGTCCAACCGGTGGCGATGGATTCGCTGCACCTCCCCGAACTTGTAACTTAACTACTTTGTCTAGTTCTTTTGCCATTTTCTAAAATTTAATGCGTTTGCCTATAATTGGAAGCATAGACAATTACGCTTTCTTTAATTGTAACAATTATTATAACTTTTCAACTTGCATATAGCTTAACTCTAATGGTGTCTTTCTTCCGAATATTTTCACCATTACTTCTAGCTTACGCTTTTCTTCGTTTATCTTTTCAATAGTACCATCAAATCCGTTGAATGGTCCATCAATAACTTTAACCGTTTCACCTTTTGTAAACGGAATAGCTACGTTTGCATCTGCTTCAATAGCTAACTCATCTACCTTACCTAACATTCTGTTAACTTCAGATTGTCTTAATGGTACAGGATCACCGCCTTTTGTCTCACCTAAAAAACCAATTACATTAGTAATAGATTTAATGATGTGAGGAATCTCACCACTTAAATTAGCTTGAATCATTATGTATCCAGGAAAATAAACTTTCTCTTTGTTTATTTTCTTTCCATTTCGGATTTGGATTACTTTTTCTGTTGGGACTAAAACCTGATCAACATAATCTTCTAAACCTAATCTTGAAATTTCATTCTCGATATAAGTTTTAATTTTATTTTCTTGACCACTTACGGCTCTAACAACATACCATTTTTTATCAGACATCTTCGCTCTTGTATAATTGTTAGTTTAAAAAATCAAAATAAGCTTTAACTGCTCTACTAAAAACAGTATCTACTCCCCAAATAGCCAGTGAAAAAATAATTGAGAACACAGCAACAATCACTGTTAGTCTTTGAGCCTCTGGCCAAGGTGTCCAAGACACATTGTTCTTTAACTCCTCGAACGACTCTTTTACATATGTTATTAATACTGCCATTTGTTATTATATTTTTAAGCTGTTAAATTAGCTTATTATACTTTGCACGGGTTGAGAGACTCGAACTCCCGACACCTGGTTTTGGAGACCAGTGCTCTACCAACTGAGCTAAACCCGTATTTGAGTTTCACTCTTTTCACCGATTTATTTCTACCGGAACGAGCTAACCCGTAAATAATAATCAAGGCGTTCCGAAAAATCGGAACACCTTAATTAACTATTTAACTTTTTATAGTTTA
The DNA here is from genome assembly GCF_965656915.1 of Winogradskyella sp. Classification (GTDB taxonomy): domain Bacteria; phylum Bacteroidota; class Bacteroidia; order Flavobacteriales; family Flavobacteriaceae; genus Winogradskyella. The sequence goes on from NZ_CBFHMI010000008.1 coordinate 18,189, forward strand.
GTCTAAAATTTCAGTTACCTGACCAGCACCAACTGTTCTACCACCTTCACGGATAGCAAAACGTAAACCTACGTTCATTGCAATTGTGTTGATTAACTCTACTGTGATAGTTAAGTTATCTCCAGGCATTACCATTTCTACACCATCAGGTAATTGGATATTTCCAGTTACGTCAGTTGTACGTACGTAGAACTGAGGACGGTAGTTATTATGGAATGGAGTGTGACGTCCACCTTCTTCTTTCTTAAGGATATAAACCTCTGCTTTGAATTTAGAGTGTGGTGTTACAGAACCTGGCTTAGTAATAACCATACCTCTAGAGATTTGAGTTTTTTCAATACCTCTTAATAAGATACCTGCGTTATCACCAGCTTCACCTCTATCTAAAATTTGACGGAACATTTCAATACCAGTAATAGTAGATGTTAATTTTTCAGCACCCATACCAATAATCTCAACAGGATCACCCGTGTTAGCAACTCCAGTCTCAATACGACCAGTTGCAACAGTACCACGACCTGTAATAGAGAATACATCTTCGATAGGCATTAAGAACGGCTTGTCCATATCACGAACAGGTTCTTCAATCCACTCATCTACATTCTTCATTAATTCCATTACTGTATCAACCCACTTTTGCTCACCGTTAAGTGCTCCTAAAGCAGATCCAGCGATTACAGGACCATTATCACCATCATATTCGTAGAATGATAATAAATCTCTGATTTCCATTTCAACTAATTCTAATAACTCTTCGTCATCAACCATATCCACTTTATTCATGAATACAACGATACGAGGAATACCTACTTGACGACCAAGTAAGATATGCTCACGAGTTTGTGGCATAGGACCATCTGTTGCAGCAACAACTAAGATAGCACCATCCATTTGAGCAGCACCAGTAACCATGTTCTTTACGTAATCCGCGTGACCTGGACAGTCAACGTGAGCGTAATGACGATTTGCTGTTGCATATTCTACGTGAGAAGTATTAATTGTTATACCTCTTTCTTTTTCTTCTGGTGCGTTGTCGATTTGATCGAAATCCTTCGCTTCAGATAAACCTGCATCAGCTAATACTTTAGTAATAGCAGCAGTTAAAGTTGTTTTACCGTGATCTACGTGTCCAATAGTACCAATGTTTAAATGTGGTTTTGAACGATCGAAAGTTGCCTTTGCCATGTTTAATTTATTTAATCTTATTTAATATTAGTGTTCAATTTTATTCTAATTCTATCTTAGAAAAAAGAGCCAATGACGAGATTTGAACTCGTGACCTCTTCCTTACCAAGGAAACGCTCTACCCCTGAGCTACACCGGCGTAAAGTGTTTAAATTCTCACAACTGTGAAATTCCTGCCTTCGCAGGAATATTAGAGCGGGAGACCGGGTTCGAACCGGCGACATTCAGCTTGGAAGGCTGACGCTCTACCAACTGAGCTACTCCCGCATTATAATTAAGTCTTCTTAATTAATGGTTTTCAATATTTCAAAGTTTAGATTACCTCGCTTTGCTCGGCGATCCTGGATTAACAAAACAATCCAAAGATTTTTTCGTAGCTACAAAAACTTAACTTTTGCAAAACTTCGTTAAAAAATCATTGTGGGGAGAGCAGGATTCGAACCTGCGAAGTTAAAAAACAACAGATTTACAGTCTGTCCTCGTTGGCCGCTTGAGTATCTCCCCAAATCACTATTTTATGAACTTTTAAAAGAGCCGATAGAGGGACTCGAACCCACGACCTGCTGATTACAAATCAGCTGCTCTAGCCAGCTGAGCTATATCGGCTTTTATACTTTTCTGACCTCAAAAAAAGACCATAAAAAAGTCCGCTATTTCTAACGGACTGCAAATGTAGTGTTTTATTTTTTTATTCAAAACATTTTTGAAAAAATTTTACTAGTTGTGCGCTCTTAATTTTTCTTTTCGCTTTTTAATCCGTCTTTCTAACGACGCAATAGCTACATCAGCACCTTCTTCAAATGTTTTACATTGTTTTTTAACCACAAAACTATCACCAGGCACTCTTACCCTAGCTTCAAAAACTTTGTTTTCCTTATCACTGGTATTTTCAACTTTTAAATATACATCAGATTGAATGATTTTATCATAGAACATGTCTAATTTATCCATTCGCTTTTGAACAAAGTCGATAAGTTTTTTGTCTGCTGTAAAATTTACAGATTGAGTGTTTACTTTCATACATTTCTTTTTAAGTTAAACTTTAGTGCAACATTAATTAGTTATACACAGCTTGTATCAGACTAAATATTAATTCAGCCCTTATTTCTTGGATGCGCATTTGCATACACCTTTTTTAATTCATCTATACTATTATGAGTATAAACTTGCGTTGCTGCTAAACTGGTATGTCCAAGAAGTTCTTTAACAGCATTTAAATCTGCACCTTGATTGAGTAAATGTGTAGCGAACGAATGCCTTAAGACATGAGGACTACATTTGGCTTTACTCGATGCAATACTAAAATACTTATTTATTATTCTGTAAACAAGCATTTCGTAAATTTTAAGACCCTTTATAGTTAATAATAAAATTTCACTATCCCTTATTTCAGAAAGTTCTTGACGGTATTTTAAATACTCTTTTATGGTGCTAATAACGGGGTTAATTAATGGAATGTAGCGTTCTTTATTACGTTTTCCAAGAACTTTTAATATTTTACTACTAAAGTCTATATCTGATATTTTGATATTCACTAATTCTATTCGTCTAATGCCTGTGGCATAAAACAACTCTATGATTAATCTGTTTCTTGCACTTTCAAAATCATTAACCGTTATAGAGTTTTCTATAACATCCTTTAATTCATGTTCTGAAAAAGGTAACTGAACGGATTTACCAACTTTTAGTGCTTTGTGTTGATTAAGCGGATTAGAACTAATAATCTCAACTTTTAGACAAAACTTGTAATATCCATTTAATGAGGAAATTTTGCGATTAATAGATCTATTCAAAATACCTGTATTTACTAATTCAACAATCCATTGTCTTATTTCTGAGTATTTAGCTTTGAATATATCTATTGAATCGTGATTGTCATCAAGGAAATCTTGAAACTCCTGAACATCTTTTATATATGCCAAGATGGTATGAGGAGAATACTTCTTCTCGAATGATAAATATTCTGAAAATGATTTGAGACTCATAAATTTTTCGCAATAGTTTAAATATAACTCATTTGGTTGAAATTATTTATAATAAGAAACAAAAAATCCTACACATATGTAGGATTTTGACTTAGTATATTTTTAAAAAACTTAAGTTACTGGTTTGTAATCTTTATCGTCTATTACCATTTTAGCTATTATTTCTTTAAGGATCTCAGAAGTACCACCACCAATTGGTCCCAGTCTACTATCTCTAGCCATACGCGCTAATGGATATTCTTCCATGTATCCATAACCTCCTAAAAACTGAAGGCATTGATAAATCACTTCATCTGCCATTCTAGTAGATTGTAACTTAGACATTGTAGCTTCTTTTACTACATAATCTCCCATGTCTAGTCGTTTTGCAACATAATAGTTGAATTGTTTACAAATTTCCATCTGTGTTTCAGACTCTGCATAAGTATGTCTTAACGCCTGAAATTTATCTATTGTTCTACCAAATGCTGTTCGCTCACTCATATATTGTTTCGCATATTCCAAAGCATATTCTGCTCTAGCATGTGCATTGACTCCCATAATTAATCGCTCTAAAGCAAAATGTTGCATGATATATGGAAAGCCTTGATTTTCTTCTCCCATTAAATTTGAAGCAGGGATAATCACATTATCAAAAGCTATTTCCCCCGTATCTGAAGCTCTCCATCCTAACTTTTCTAATTTAGTAGCAGAAACTCCAGGGGTTTTTCTATCTATAACAAAAATGCTAATCCCCTTATTTCCGAGTTCAGGATTTGTTTTTGCAGCTACAATTAAATAATCACTATAAACACCGTTTGTAATAAACGTTTTTGAACCGTTAATCACATAGGTATCTCCCTTCTTCACAGCTGTAGTTCGCATACCTGCAACATCGCTTCCTCCAAAAGGTTCAGTGATACATAGACAACCTATAGCATCGCCTAAGGCGCTTGGAGTTAAATACTTTTCTTTCTGCTCATGATTGCCTTCTTTATTAAGATGCGTCATTGCTAAATAAGCATGCGCCCAAATCGCTGCCGCAAAGCCACCAGAGTTTATTCTTTGCATTTCTTCTAAAAGAATGACGGTATAGAACAAGTCTAAATCCAATCCGCCATATGCTTCAGGTGTTGCCAAGCCAAAATACCCCATATCTCCAAATTTCTTCCAAATAAAGCGTTCAATATGTCCCGTTTCCTCCCATTTATCAATATGTGGCACTACTTCTTTCTGTAGAAATTCTCTAAGACTCTCTCTAAATAAATTATGTTCTTCTGTGAAATATAAATCAGACATTTATCGCAATTTTTTTTACAAATGCAAATATAACTTAATTATCTCGATCTTCTTGACTGGAAAATCTTCAACTTTTGTTAATTCTTCTAAAGATTTAAAGCCATCTCTTAGAGTCCGTTCTTCAATAATATTGTTGGCTACGTCGTAATCTATATATTGTATAGTTACTAATTCATCTCTAGTTGCAGTATTCAGATTGAACTTTTTTATTGATCTTGGTGATTTTACTGTAAAATCATTTTTGATACGCTCAATTACCTCTGGAGATAATCCCCAAACTTCTAAGAGCTCAACATCAGCAATGAAACCACCTCTAAATTTACTTCTGTATTTTATGATTCTTTCGGATAACTTTTCTCCTACACCATAAATCTTCTGAAGCTGACTAGATGTAGCTTTATTTAAATCTATTTTTTGAGCAAAAGTCTTTGGAGTATTATTAGCGTATGAATTGCTAAAAGAGTTGTTTCTAGGTTTGGGATTAGTCACCCAATCTGGAAATTTAAAGTAAGGTGACATTTCTGCTAATAATGAATCTGAAACTTTCGTTATCTGCTGAAACTCCTTTGCAGAATTTACCCATTTATTAGTTTCTCTAAACTTGTGAAGTCTATCTATTTCTTCGCTAGACATCCCTAAAGTGTACCCTTTATAATCCGTTATATAATTTGGGTTAAAAGGATAGATTTTAGGTTTAGAATTTTCAATTTCTACAAGCCTAAGAGAGTCTAATTCACTTCTGAAAGCATCTATTTCATCTTGACTTTCTGGAACTACATCATGAGAAAAATCAACAAAAGAATAAACGCATTGAGCAACAACTATAGTTAACACCAATAAAAATATCCCACTCCGCTGCTTATTTGAAAACTGGAAATGGGATTTCATATGTTTAACTTTCGTTTAAAGAATCTCGTTTAAATCATCTGCTCCATCTTCGATTGCGTCATCCTTAACAGCGATTGCTTTATAATACTTCTTCAATTCTCCTCTAATTATTGGAGATAATAATACAACACCAATAATATTTGGAACTACCATTGCAAAAATCATCGCATCAGAGAAGTTAATTACGGCACCTAAACTAATAGACGCACCTACCACAACAAAAAATAAGAATAATACTTTATATGCCAAATCGGTTTTTTTACCTTTTCCGAATAAAAATACCCAACCTTGCATACCATAATACGACCATGAAATCATAGTTGAGAATGCAAATAATATAACTGCGATTGTTAAGACGATTGAGAAATGCGGAATTACAGAATCGAAAGCAGTTGCAGTAATTTCTACACCCTCTTTTACTTCTACACCATATTCCATAAATGAACCATCAAAATTGGTAATTACAATAACCAAAGCAGTCATAGTACAAATTACAACAGTATCTACGAAAGGCTCAAGAAGAGCCACAATACCTTCTGAAGCTGGATATTTAGTACGAACAGCAGAGTGTGCTATAGCAGCAGACCCTACACCAGCCTCGTTTGAGAATGCGCCACGGCGAATTCCTTGTATCATAACACCTACTAATCCACCTGCTATACCAAGACCAGAGAAAGCTCCTTCAAAAATTAGTGCAAAAGCATCATCTATCAACGTGAAATTTGCTCCTAAAATAATTAAGGCAGCTAACACATATATACCTGCCATAAATGGTACAATTTTTTCAGTAACCTTAGCTATACGCTTAATACCACCAATAATTACGATTGCCACTAAACCTGCCATTACAAGCCCAAAATATAAACCTGCATTAGAAGAAGCTTCTAAGTCAAAAAGTTTTACAAATTGCGCAGCGGCCTGATTGGCTTGAAACATATTACCACCACCAAACGAACCTCCTATAACAAAGATTGCAAAGATTACAGCCAGCACTTTTCCGAATCCTCCCATGCCTTTTGATTTTAAACCTTTGGTTAGATAGTACATTGGACCACCATAAACCGTTCCGTCATCTCCCACATCTCTATACTTAACACCAAGTGTACATTCTGCAAACTTCGATGCCATACCTAATAGTCCCGCGACAATCATCCAAAACGTAGCTCCTGGACCACCAATAGATAAGGCTACGGCAACACCAGCAATATTACCTAAACCTACTGTAGCAGATAAAGCCGCTGTAAGTGCTTGAAAATGTGAAACTTCACCATCAGCACTTTCATCTCTTATTGTTTCGATGATATCTCCACCCTCATTTGGGGTAGAATCTCCATATAAAGTATCAGCACCATGTTTTTCAATATCTTCATATTGTCCTCTAACAACTTTAAAAGCTGTTCTAAAACCTGTGACATTGATAAACTTAAAATAAATTGTAAAGAATAATGCACCACCAATTAAAACAATGAGTACCCATGGAATTTTGTATGTTTCGGAGAATGGAATTTCGTAAAATATTCCATCCACAAACCAACCTGTATAATCTTTGAAAATTCTATCAATTTTTTCTGATGTTGTTTCTTGTGCAAAATTTAAAAACGGTAAGAGTAATGCAAAAAATGAAAGAAGATATTTCTTCATGAGTTTAGTTATTAGTTAGTGTTTTATATTTAAAGTCGACAAGATGCTAAAAAAAATTGAGTTTTTAAAGTTAGTGACGTTAAAATGGTTTTAAAACCTAAGCAATATCATACTCCGTATTCAGCTTGTGAATTTGTTCCGGTCGTCCTAAAACAATTATTTTTGACCCAGGAACTAGTCTTGTGCTCGCTTCAGGATTAACAAGATATTCACCATTTTCATCCTTAAAACCAATTACAGTACAACCTGTTTTTTTTCTTAGATCTAACTCTCTAATGGTTTTGATATTTTTAGTGTCGTAAAGCTGTTCTACTTTTACCTCCTCTACATTTATATTTCTTTCACCTACAATACCCAAATTATCAATAAATTCAATTAAATCTGGTATTACAACTAAAGATGCCATATGATCACCACCTATTCTGTCTGGTAGTATAACATTATTTGCCCCAGCTAACTTTAATTTGTTATAGGAAGTTTCCTGAGATGCTCTACTTATAATAGTCATTTCACCATTTATCTGTCTTGCAGATAATACCACAAATAAATTATCTGCATCGCTAGGCAAAGCGCTTATTAGAACACTTGCACGCTCTACACCAGCCTCGAACAACGTATCATCTTCATTGGCATTACCACAAACAAAAGGCACGTCTTCTTCACTAAACTTTTCTATAATTTCCTTATTGCGCTCTATTATTACAAAAGGTTTTTTATATGCTAATAATTTGCGAGCGGCTTGCTTGCCATTACGCCCAAAGCCACATATAATGATATGGTTAGACAAGCCTTCAATTTTCTTTTGCATTTTGCGTTGTTTTATGTCTTCTAAATTATTTTTACTAAGGATGTATTCGGTTATTATTGAAATGGCATAACCTACTATAACTACACTAGATAATATTAAAAAAACTGTAAATATTTTGGCATTTGCATCTAGTGGTTTAACTTCTTCAAAACCAACAGTGGTGATCGTAATCACTGTCATATAAATTGCGTCTATCCAACCATAATCTGCAATTAATCTAAAACCGATTACACCAATACTAAGCACAAATATTAACAATAATAGCGCCGTATATATTTTGGATTTAAATAATTTGAGTAAAGGGTTTTTTACTTTCATAAATCAAAAACTGACGATCGTTTAGTGTAAATAATATCTTTAATTCGCATCCAGAAAGCTAAGAATAGATATAAGGCAAAACCAAAACCTACAGTGACAAAGGTAAGATACATAAAAGACGTTCTTACTATTTTAGCTCTAATTCCCAAACGGTCAGCTATTCGCTGACACACGTAATAACCTCTTTTCTGAAAATATAGTAGTAAGGAGTAGAACCAAGTCATGGTTGCAATTTACTTAATTTTTAACAATCAAACTATTACCAAGAGCACATTGTAGGCATTTATTTTTATCACAATAGTTTTGTTTTAATTCTAAAAGAGCTTGCGAATTTAAAGCGGTCTTTTCTATTGCTTTTAAATCCAAAAACTTATTCACTACAGAATTATTCTCAATCTTAATTTCCGTAATTAATTCAAATATTTGTTCATCTTTAGATTGTCCTAGTGACTTTGCATAAGCAAATTTTAAAGGTATAATGGTATTAATAATCAGTAAATCTATAAAGGTTTTGGTAAGTAACTTTTTTGATGTTTTTGATGTTTTCTCAAACGTATAGTGTGTCATCCAATACTCTGAAACACCATGGCTAAATAATGCATATAAATCATCTAACTTTGATATGGTAATAATCTTAGAAAAAAGGTTGGGCTCAACAGTATATAATCTTGCAAATTGTGATAATCTAATGGTTGGAAAATTTGGTGGTCGTAATCTAAAAAATTGTATTGGTATGACACCTTGGTTATTCAATCTGAATTTTTGTTTAAGAAATGAAAAGTACTCCTTCAATTCCTTAAAATAAGTATCTTCTTTATTTTCATTAAGCAAACCAGCCTGACCAAATAACAATGCCTCCATTTCAATGGTATTGTTTTGGAGTTTTCGTACAACTGAGAAATCCAGAGAGTTTGCTATGCTCAAGAAAGATTCGCCATTAGCTTTTAAACCAAAGTTTTTCAATAACATCTTAAACATTACTTCTTCCCAATTATTTTGAGAGCTTTTTAATAATTGTTCGATGTCCTTAGATTTACGTTCTAAGCGCTCTATAAATATGCGTTCAAGCCAACTATTGAGAATAAAATCATCAATAGCTGGAAAGTCTGCTTCGCAATTTATCCAAGACTTTGAAGCTAAAAGCGACTTATAGTTTTTTAATAAATCTATATCTGTATAACCCTTTAATTCTAGAGTAGGAATTTTAGAATTATCGCTTCTGAATATTTCAGAATCGTGCTCCCAAACGACGTGGAGAATAACATTATCATAAGCTTTATCCGTTTCATGATTATGAAGATACCAGTCTGAAGATTTAAGATGTATTTCTAAATTCCCAGCCCAAAGTTGATCATCAATAATCAACTGAGCATTGAAAAAATCTGGTCCGGAATTGTGGTTATGAAGTCCTAAATTTTTTACTGTAATAGCCTCACCTTCTGTAGTCTTTAATGATACAGTAGAAAATGCTTTATGTTTCCAGACGTAATGAAGAAAGTCTTCTTGCATTATTCGAAAATAAATATTTGAATTTTAAATAAAAAACATCGGGAATAAAAATTAAAAAATAGGTAGTTCTACGCATAAAAACATATTGATTTTATGCTTAAATTGTCTGTAGATCAAAACCTTAACATTATGCGCTATTTTGCCTTAAAACATGATTTCCAGGAATTAAAAGAACGTCAACGTGTTATTAAGCGTTTGACTAGTTTAAAAGAAGACTTAGATAACAGAATCCCAGAAAAAATATTTAATGAAAATGTACTAATAGCCACTTGGAATATTAGAGACTTTGATTCTAATCAATATGGTTATGGACCTAGGACTAAAGAAGCATTTTTTTATATGTCTGAAATTATTTCAAGTTTCGATTTGGTTGCCATCCAAGAAGTCAATGAAGACCTCTACGCTTTTAAACGGCTTATGTATGTTATGGGTGATCAGTGGTATTATATAATGACAGATGTTACCGAGGGACGCTCTGGTAATGGCGAACGTATGGCATATATTTATGATACCAACCGTGTGTCTTTTGAAAAGATTGCTGGTGAAATTGTATTAACTAAAAGCCAGCTTATTAGTGAAGAATAACAATTTGCACGAACGCCATTTTTAGTTGGTTTTCAATCTGGCTGGTTTAATTTCAAATTGTGTACGGTTCATATCTATTTTGGATCTGACTCAGGAACAAAATTAAAACAGCGTATTGAAGAAATAGACACTATTGCTGCCAATATTAAAAAACGAGCTAAACGTTATAATGAAAACTTAATCTTATTAGGTGATTTTAATATTTACAGCCCAGAACATAAAACTATGAAAGCCTTAAAAAAGCATGGTTTTAAAATACCAAAAGGTATTGAAGATAATCCATCTAATATGTATCAGACCAAACACTACGACCAAATTGCTTTTATGGAGAAAAAAGGTGAAGTCATCCACGGTAAAAAACCTAATAGTGCAGGCGCTTATAACTATTACAACCGAGTTTTTAGTACACGTCAGTTTAAAGACTATCAAGAAGTCGTGAAGGCTAATTTAGAACATAAAATCGAAGAACAAAAAGTAAAAAAAGCCAAGGAAACCACGGCAGAAAAAAAACAAAAACGCCAAAAATCTATTGATGATTTTAAAGCTATTCTAGCAAGTGAAATCAAACAGAAAGAGTACTACAAAAAAGAATGGCGTACGTTTCAGCTTAGCGACCATTTACCAATGTGGACTGAACTTAAAATAAATTTTAGCTTAAGTTATCTGGAAAAAATCAAGAATGAATAGCGATTGTTAATTAACTTGTTTATTTAAAGGGTTTTATATAATTTTAGTTTAAAATTTATGGCAATGAAAAAACAACTTTTACTTTTATTCGCTTGTGCAACCATAATAAGTTGTGATACAAGCGATGACGCAGACATTAATGTATCTGGTATTGATCCATTAATTGGTACATGGACCTTACAGAATAGATTACTTAATAACGAAACTCCTTTAGCCATTGACGAAGAAGTTTTAAATATCACAGATGATAATAGCCTGAGTAATTATAAAGGCAACTATGAATTGATTACTACTGGAAGCGAAAATGGTGCATTTAGCTTAGATACTGAGTTTGCAACAATTACTTTTACAGCAGAAAATAATGACGAAACCACCTATCGTTTCTATCTTAATGGTATTACATTACAACTGTTTATAACTCTAGAAAATGGTGATGAAATTATGGATCAATGGGTAAAAACTATTGATTAAATTATTTCACAATATTTAAAAAAATAAAATCCTGAGTTGTCTCAGGATTTTTTATTCTATTTGATTCTAAATTCTTAATCGATATAGCCCATTTTTCGCATCCATTCGTCATTGAACATTTTACCTACATATCTACTGCCATGATCATGAAATAATACCACAACAACATCATCTGGTTTGAAATGTTCTTTTAATTGTAAGACTCCTTTAATCGCTGCTCCAGCAGAATTACCTAAAAACATCCCTTCTTCCTTAGCCAATTTCTGTGTATAAACAGCTGCGTCTTTATCAGTTACTTTGGTAAAACCATCTATAATATTAAAATTGACATTTGCTGGCAATATATCCTCTCCAATTCCTTCTGTGACATAAGGGTATATTTCATTCTCGTCAAAAATACCTGTTTCGTGATATTTCTTAAATACAGAGCCATAGGTATCCACTCCCCAAACTTTTACATTAGGGTTTTTCATTTTTAAATAACTACCAACACCAGAAATGGTTCCTCCAGTACCAACTCCAACAATAAAGTGTGTTACTTTACCATCTGTTTGCTCCCAAATTTCTGGTCCTGTGGTTTTAAAGTGAGCTTTGCAATTGCTTGGATTATCATATTGGTTGACGTACCAAGAATTTGGAGTTTCTTCACCCAATCGTTTAGATACAGAATAATAACTTCGAGGATCGTCTGGCTCTACGTCTGTTGGGCAAACAACAACCTCTGCACCAACAGCACGCAGAATGTCCATTTTCTCTTTTGATTGCTTGTCACTTATAACAAAGATGCACTTATAACCTTTAACAATGGCTGCAAGAGCTAAACCCATCCCAGTATTTCCAGAAGTTCCTTCTATAATTGTACCTCCAGGTTTTAATCTACCATCAGCTTCAGCGTCTTCTATCATTTGTAAAGCCATTCGATCTTTGACCGAATTACCTGGATTAAAAGTTTCGTATTTAGCTAGAACAAGGCATGGTAATTCTTCTACCATTTTATTCATCTTTACTAATGGAGTATTACCAATAGTACCTAATATATTCTCTGCGTATTCCATAGATTTTAATTGCGATGCAAATTTACAGCAATTCTATGGTATTGAAAATAATATCTGAATTGATTTTAGTCTATCAATCAAATCTAATCGCCTTAACTGGTGAGATTTTTGAAATAATAATTGACGGAATTAAGAGCATTAACAAGCATGCTAGAAACGTTCCTAAATTGAGCAGTATTATATAATCTAAGCTCAAATAAACTGGTGCTTCCGTAACGTAATAGGTGTCTGGGTTTAGTGGGAAGAGCTTTAAGTACTTCTGAGCAAACAATAAACCTAAGCCTATAATATTTCCCCATAGCAACCCTAAACCGATTAAATAAGAGGCATTATATAAAAACACTTTTCTAATACTCCAATTAGAACTACCCAAGGCTTTTAATATACCTATCATAGTTGTACGTTCTAAAATAAGTACCAAAAGAGCAGTAATCATATTTATACCTGCCACAATAATCATTATAGCGATGATTCCGTAAGTATTATTATCAAATATTTTAATCCATTCAAATACTGTATAATATTTTTGATTGATTGGTGTGGCGTTTAATAACGACGGAATTTCCTTGTAGACTTCCGTATATATTGTTTCGAGTTCTGAAAAATCTTCAATGAATACCTCAAAACTACCCACCTGATCTTTATCCCACTTATTAAGACGTTGAACATGTCTTAAATCAGCAATACAAAATTTCTCATCCAACTCCTGAAATCCAGAATTATAAATTCCAACGATTTCGAAATTTATGATACGAGGCATTTTATTTAAATTCTCACCGAATAAGGTTTGAAATTTATCACCAACTTTAAAACCTAATCGATTCACTAAGTATTTAGAGATTAGAATTTCTTCATTGCGTCCCTTAGTAAAATCTGGTAATCGTCCTTCTATTAAAAAATCATGAAAATAGTTCCAATTATAATCTGCTCCAACACCTTTTACAATCACACCTTCAAAATCAGTTTCTGTCCTTATAACTGCAAATTTGGTTGCTACACCTTGTATATGACGAATACCTTCTACACTATTAAACTCTGGATAAAAGTCTTGATTTGTGGTGATTGGTACCTGAGATTCGTCAGAAGCGTTGGTATCATAATTAGTAATTTCTATATGGCCGTTAAACGCCACAACTTTATCTCTAATTTTCTGTTGTAGTCCAAGGCCTGTGGCAATGGCAATAAGCATAACAACCACACCAATAGCAATTGCAGCGATACCAATTTTAATAATTGGTGCCGAAACACTACTTTTATACGTTTTATTGCTAATAATACGTTTAGCTATAAACAGCTCAAAATTCAAACCTATATATGCGTTTTAAGGTATTCAAAAATACGTTTTTCCCAATAACTATTGGGATTGTTTTGATAGCAATTTCTTGTGGTTCTAAAACGAAGAATGATCTCTCTTCTAATGATGAGATCCCGAAACTAGTTCAGGATGACAAAAATGTCATTGTAGGTGCTAATCAAACTGAAGACTATCTGCCTGTGCTTAATGGAAAACGCGTGGGTATAGTAGCTAATCAAACTTCTGTGATTTTTAAAAGCGAAAATCAAGAGAGGAATAATGATACCCAATTTTATACGCATGTAGTAGATTCATTATTAGCGTTAGATATAGATATTAAAAAAGTATTCTCACCAGAACATGGTTTTAGAGGAAAAGCTGATGCTGGTGAACTAGTAAAAGATGGTGTCGATACTAAAACTGGTTTACCTATTTTTTCATTACATGGCAAACATAAAAAACCAACCAGGCAACAATTAGAAGATTTAGACGTAATGATTTTTGACATTCAAGATGTTGGTGTTCGTTTTTACACTTATATTTCTACATTACACTATGTGATGGAAGCTTGTGCGGAACAAGATATTCCACTACTAATATTAGACCGTCCAAATCCGAATGGCAACTATGTTGATGGTCCAGTATTAGAAAAAGAGCACAGTAGCTTTTTGGGCATGCATCCTATTCCTTTGGTTCATGGCATGACAATTGGTGAATATGCCAGGATGGTTAATGGTGAAAAATGGCTAAGCAATGGTGTAACTTGCAATATCACAGTTATTGAAATGAAAAATTACAATCACAATAGCTTTTACAATTTACCAATTAGACCTTCGCCGAATTTACCAAACGATCAGTCTATTATATTGTATCCAAGTTTAGGTCTGTTTGAAGGCACTAACATAAATGCAGGTCGTGGCACAGAATTTCAGTTTCAACGTTATGGTGCGCCATTTTTAGATGAGACACATTATTCGTTTAGCTATACTCCAAAATCCAATTTCGGTTCTAAATATCCGAAGCATAACAATGACGTATGCTATGGTGCAGATTTATCTAAAGTAAACACTAGAAGGCAATTTACACTTAAGTATGTTATTGATGCTTATAAAAATGCTAAAGATAAATTTAAAGTATTCAACACTGCTAACTTTACAGTGCACGCCGGAACTGCAAAATTACAGCAACAAATTGAAGCTAGGCTAAGTGAGTCTGAAATTAAAAGGAGCTGGCAAGAAGACTTAGAAAGTTATAAGAAGACGAGAACTAAATACCTAATATACAAATAACTAACGTTCTTCATTTTCGTTTGAGGCAATTTTTGTTACTTCAGCAACTACTGGCTTTTCAGTCTGTACTTCTAACGGTTTTTCTTTTGGAATATCTTTTAAAATGTGAATCACAAAAACGATACGCTTTGGCGATTGCACTGCCACTAAAACATGCTTTCCTACAGTGAGTTTATTTAAAGGTAATTTATAAGATGTTGTATCTATGTAAAAATCAAATTCTCTCCCATAGTTTTTATTTATAGAATACAGATAACTAATCTTATTTTTACTTTTAAGAATTAAAGTGTCTTTGGTTTTATTTAAATCATGAAATAATCCAGCTGCCTGAATATTTCTGTTCTTATCTATTTTGGCATAAGATTCTTGTGCCTGAAGTGAAAGTCCTAAGAGTAAAAGAAGGATAACGACTAAACAAATTCTGATTAAATTTTTCAAATAAAAAAACCATTAAGTTAAACAATGTGTGTCTAAGCCTAACAGTAATTAATTAATCCAAACCAAACATAATTGGTTTTATTTATAAAAATGTAATTTACTCCACTAACTACAATTTTTATAGAGGAAATACGTATTTGTGTTAATAAGTCTGTTGATAACCTTGATTTAAAACCATTTCTAACAACTGATCTGGATAGTCCGAAATAATACCGTCTACATGCCATTTTAGCATTTGTTCCATGTCTTCTTTGGTATTTACTGTACAGGGAATAATGAGATAGTCTTTGGATTGATATTCGCTTATAATATTTAAATTCAATAATTTATAACACGGACTAATAATCTCTGGTTGATAAGAAAGCTGACTTAGTTTCTCTTTAATAGTTTCTCCTTCATGTATAAGCAATGCCACTTTCATTTTAGGTGATTGCTTCTTTATTTCCTCCAGAATTACCAAATCAAAAGACTGAAGATTGACTCGATTGAACATCTCATTTTCGATAATTTCATCTAATACAATCCTTACATTCGCTTTAGGATGTGGAGTATAAATTCCATAGTATTCTGGTTTAGATTTTATTTCGATATTAAACCTCACATCTGAATGCATAGCTTTTGTTAATTGGAAGACTTCAGCTAATAACGGCTTATAAGTTTTCAGCTTTTTCTGTTCTGGATAAGATGGATGAGTTTTAGATCCACAATCGAACTGTTTTATTTCTTTATGAGTCATTTGATATAAATTATACTTCATATCCATAGCTTCTGGTATTTCTTCGCCAGAAGGATTATAACAAATAGTTCTACTTATAAATGGTTCATGCGAGACTACAACCTGATTATCTTTTGTTATAGCTATATCTAGTTCTAGCGTATGAACCCCAAGTTCAATAGCTTTCTTAAATGCTGTCAACGAATTTTCAGGAAACAGACCTCTGCAACCTCTATGGCCTTGAATATCAATTTGTGATTTAGTACTGCAGCTCATAAAGACAATAAGACTAAATAAAACAATTTTATTTCTCCAAATCCGCAGAGAGTGTGGGTTTTTCATATTTTTGAAAGGGCTGTTTCAATAAGTCTTTGATGTTACTATTTTTTACCTCATCTGGAAAGACATCAACTCCATACACCAATTTTTCACGATCCATGTACATATATGTACCAAAAATTCTATCCCAAATACTAAATATGTTTCCATAGTTAGAATCTGTATAAGGCAGTCGGTAATGATGATGCGTTTTATGCATATCTGGAGACACAATAAAGTAGCTCAAGGTTTTATCTAAACTTTTAGACATTTTAATATTGGCATGTGTAAACTGTGTAAAAATGAGCGACATCGCTTGGTATAACATAATCAATGCTATTGGTGTCCCTACTATGAAGACTCCTAATAATGTAAATGTAAACCTAATTAGGCTTTCTATAGGATGATGTCTATTTGCTGTTGTCGTATCTACCTTATGATCTGTATGATGAACCAAATGCACCATCCAAAGAGGTTTTACTTTATGTTCAACGTAGTGCGCTAAATATGCACCAAAAAAATCTAATAATAAGACACCTAATAAAGCGTATAACCATAGCGGCATTGTTGGTAACCAATTTAAAATTCCGAATTCATTCTTAACGACCCAATCCGCACTGCCTAATAACAACCATGCTAATCCAAAGTTTATAACGATTGTTGTCAGTGTAAAAAACAAATTAGGAATGGCATGTTTCCATTTTTTGTAATTAAACTTAAAAAGAGGAATACCTCCTTCTAGTAACCAGAAAAACGTCAAACCACCTACCAGAATAAGACTCCGATGTGAGGATGGAATGGTTTCGAAATAATTAATAATAGTTTCCAAATAACTTAAGAATTAAGATTAATAATCAAATTAGATTTCCTCAAATTTACTAAAGAAACTTTTGACCTCCATTCTATAGCTTTATTTTCGTTCTTTAAAATTTTATGTGCCGTAAAATATAAAAATGCTATTAAAGGCGCATTACTGTTTTCAATGGTATCGGCATCCATTCTCCTTAATTGGCGAAGCACTCTTTTAGGTCGTTTTAGAATTAAATCTTCCTGAATTTTAAGTAAGTCACACCTTTGCTGCAGTATCAAGCGATCTTCTTCTTTTTCAGATTGAATAAATCCTACAGCTTCTTTAAGATAGATATTTGATAAGTCAATAATCTCTGGTCTAATCTTTTTGTTGGTATATAATGAAAAGTCTAAATATTTTGAAGCTAAATAATAGGCCGAATAGAAGTCTTTCTCATCCATATAGTTTTTCAATTCAGCAAAAACATAAGCAGTATTAAGGGAATATTTTTCAATCAGTTTGGAAATATTCACAAAATCGAATGACGACATGGAAACATTAATAATATTTCCATTTACATCCATTATTTTAATACTATCATCATTGAGCTTATCTATATAGCTTTGTTTTCTTTTACCTTTGACTTCGTTATAAAGGTCTTCATATTTATATTCATTTACTATAACCGGAACAAAATGCTCCCAAATTAATGGACTTAGTTTTTCATTAGTGAACAAATCTCTAATATAAATAGTATTCCCTTCATCGTCATTTACAAAAACCGGATATTGATACTGAGTCGTTTCTTCCCATACCATAAGTATCATTTTATTCTGAACAAATGCCAATTTTTTTGCAATATCCAGAGATGTCATCCATTCTTGAGAATGACCTATTTGAACAATAAAAAAAAAGAAAATGGTTTTTATAATTATCTTTTTCATGCGCTTTTTTCTCAATTTATTCATCAAAAATTGTTCTTTAATTAATTCTTCGTTTCATTTCCTCGACAATATTAAAGGCGGCCGGACAAATAGCTATATTCTTTAAGGTGAGACTAGATATTTGCTGAAATTTTTTACGATCTGTATGCGGAAATTCTCTACACGCTTTTGGCCTCACCTCATAAATTGAACAATAATTATCTACACCTAAAAATGTGCATGGTACTGAATGTAATACATAGTCATTCTCTTCATCTAATCGGAGATACGTTTCAATAAATTGCTGCGCTTTCATTTTAAAATGTTTAGAAATACGCTGTATATCCTTATCTGTAAAAAGTGGTCCTGTGGTTTTACAGCAATTAGCACATTGCAGGCAATCTGTGCGCTCAAATTCATCGTTATGTAATTCTTGCATAAGATAATCCAATTGCTTTGGCGGCTTCTTTTTTAGCTTCGCAAAAAACGATTTGTTTTCCTTATGCTTATCTTTGGCACGCTTAGGAAGTTTATTGATTTGGTTCTGCATATAACAAATTTAGTTAAAGTTCTTGATACTATAGGGATAAAATAAAAACTCATACTTAAAAATCCATGTTTAAAGACCTCTTCGGAAAAGCATTATTAGATTATCAAAACGGTAATTATTCTGAAGATATTCTTACCTGGACCAATATCTCAGATAAAGATGTATTACCACTTCCCTATTTATTTAGAAGTTATACTGAAATGCCACTATTAGAACAACATGCCCTAAAACTTGCTAAAGGAACAATCTTAGACGTTGGTTGTGGTGGTGGCTCACATGCCTTATGGCTTCAAAACCAAGGATTTATGGTTAAAGCTATAGACTCATCTTTTGGTGCTATAAAAGCGGTGCAACAACGAGGAATTTTACACGCAGAACGTAAAGCATTATTAGAGGAAACTAAACAATTTGACACCATTTTACTATTAATGAATGGCACAGGAATTTTTCAGGAACTATCTCAAGTCTCCAGGTACCTGAACCATTTAAAATCTCTACTTAAACCTAAGGGACAGGTACTTATAGATTCTTCTGATATTTCATATATGTATGAAGATGAAGATGGAGGTACATGGGTAGATTTAAATAGTGGTTATCTTGGTGAACTTGACTATTTTATAAGTTACAAGGGAGAAATAGAATCACCGATGAAGTGGCTCTATTTAGATTTCGAAACATTGCAAACAGCATGCAGCATTATAAGTCTTGATTGTGAAAAAGTAAAAGACGGTGACCACTACGATTATTTGGCAAGACTCTCTCTTCAATGAATGTGAAATCCTGAAATAAATTCAGGAAGACACTGCGTGTCAAAAATCAAATTGATAGGTCGCTCCTGCTAACACCTGAATACCTTGTACAGGGAAATTTAAATAACGCTGATAATCTTGATTGAGTAGATTGTTCACTTTACCAAAAACAGATAACTGGTCGCTTATCTTATATCCTAAATGTGCATTGATATCAAAATAACTATCTAAAGTTGCTGAAATTGGCTCAACAAAAATTAAAGTTCCTGTAACGTCTTGTCGATCTTTTCTTTCACCAACAAAGAATGCACTTGCACCAGTATACCACTGTTCTGAAATTTGAAAATCCATAAAAATTGAGCCCGTTACATCTGGTAAATTCCATGCTTCGTCTTGCTCATCCATGCTATAATTAAAATACTCTCCTTTAATACCTAAAGTGAAATTTCTGTTGACATCAATATTTAATTCTCCAGCTACGGAAAAGGTAGTTACATCATCGTATACAATATCAAATGAATTACCGTATTGGTAATCTTCTAATTCCACAACATCTGTACTTATAGAATTTGCCTTGTAGAGCGCTTTATTTTCTTCGGCAAAGTAATTACCCTTTATATTATAGCTTACATTATTAGAGAGCTTTCCTTTTAATCCAATGAAACCATTATAACGTTGATCTGTAGGGGCTATAAATAACGATGGTGCAACAAATGGATTTTCATTAGCAAAATCGTAATATGAGTTTTGTATTAATCCGCCTTTTATACCACCATATGCAATGACTATTTCATCAATTAAACGATACGTTGCTTCAATATTTGGGTATATAAAAAACTTGTTTTCATCGAACTCGGTATCATTTAAATACACCAATCTTAAACCTAAATCTACGGTTAGATCATCTTGTTTTAACTGATACGAAGGAGCTAAACCAAATGTTATATTACCATATTTTAATTCTTCATTAGAATTTAAAGAAGTATCAAAACTACCTCCTAAGTAATCGATATAGAATTCTGTGCTTAAGTCCTGATCTTGAATAGGAATATCAAAACTGGTTTTAGCAATAAATCTATTTTCACCAGAATCTTGATTATCACCAAATCGTCTAAATCTTACACTTCCGTCATTTACTAAAGCATCTTCAAAATTTAATTTACCACCAATGTTAAAACTATTGAATGTATGACTTGGGTCAATATCATTTATTTCAGAATCGGTATAAAAATCCTCTGGTAAACCATACCAGTTGTAAGATTGTAAATCGAAACCTGCATCAATCTTCCATGAAAAATCTCTTAACTTCTGTGAGTAATGAGTATTGAGACTTGTTTTAGAAAAATTATTATCCAATACTACATCGTCTATGCCTCCTGCAGATGAATGATGACTAAAATAACCGCCTACATTTTCAGTACTACTCAGTTCATGATTTAAATACACTTCACCCAATATCGTGGTGTAGGTACCTACACCCAATGACGCATAATTATCATATAATTTTACTGCGCTAGCTTTGTCTACTGTCGCTGCTTTTCCTTTAGCCGGCGTAAATGTTGATGCCACAGGAATTGAAAATATATTATACTTCACTGCTTTCTTTTTCACTGCGTTAGAATCATTCAATTTTGGTGTATCCTTTATTTTAAAGGCATCAGAAATTGTAGGAGTATATGGCTTTACCACATTAACCACCTGATCGTCTATAGTATCCTTGGTTCTTTCTTGAGCATTTATAAAAGAAAGAGAAACCGATATGGTAAGAATAAAAATTAAAAACTTGATTTTCATTTTATATGTTTTGATTGTACTCTAACGAATTAATTATCGCCAGTTTCGATTGATGAATTTGTTTTAGCTTCTTCCGCTTTTATATTATTTAATTCAATAGAAGCTTCATCTACAACATCGTCATATTCTGGGAAATTAGACATTACGCTTTCTAAAATATAAGTCGCTTGAAAGGCATCACCCAAAGCATAGAAATTCTTAGCCATAACTACTAATCCCTTAGCGCTATAATATTTGTAACTACTGTAATCTTTAGCTAACTTTTGAATGGTTGTGTTAGACGCTTCATATTTACCTTCCTTGTTTTTAAAGTAACCGTTATAGAATAAAGCTTCAGCCGCAACACTACCTGTTGCAATTTTCTCAACATCTGCATAAGCTGCTTTCGCTTTAGTTTTATCACCAGTTTTTATAGCTGAACGCGCTATGATAATTTTAGCATCACTCTTTACCTTATTATCTAAACTTGTATTTGTCAGCACTTTTTCAGCATAAGTATCAGCCGAAGTATAATCTTCAGCTTGATAATAGGCTTTCATTAAGTTTGATTGCGCATATAACACATTCTGTGGATAATCAGCTTCGAGATCTAAGCGTTGTAAAGTTGGAATTGCTTTTGCCCAATCTGAGTTAGATAAATAGATTTCACAGAGTTTTACAGTTGCTTGTTCTGTATATTCACTTTTAGATGCATCTACCACGTACTTGTAATGCGGTTGTGCGTTATCATATAAATCCTTTTTGTAATACAATTGTGCCAAATAAAAATGTGACTTTAAGGCATGTATTCCGTTGGGAAATTGATTTAAATATTTATTAAACTGACGTATGGCTTTGTCTGTATCATTCTCCAAATATGGTTTCTCTGCTGCTAAATACATGGTGTTATCTAGGTCTACATCAGTAACCTCAACATAATCTAATGATTGTACCCACTTTGCATATTCATCTACTCTACCTAAATCAATATAGATTAAGCGTGCTGTAGAAACAGCCTGAACCGCTTCACCTGAAGAAGGAAAATCATTAGCAACTTTTTTAAACTTATTTAATGCAAGTTCGTTGTCATTGGCATTATAATACACCAACCCTTGTCTTAATAAAGCCTTAGATGTAAATGCGCTTCTTCTATATTCGGAATTTAATCGATCGTACATCTGCATGGCCTTATCTGTATCGTTAATCTTTACATAAGTATTGGCTAACTCATACATAGCATCATCGCGTAAGGCCGATTTGGAATAACCTTCAATAAAGAATTTGAGTTCAGAAATTTTCTTTGCACTCTTACCTAAATATCCATGGCTCATAGCTTTTTGAAACGCTGCATAATCGGTTTCAATTTCGTTTATTTGAATTGCTTTATCATAAGCACTTATAGCATTCTCATATTTACTTGACACAAAATAACCATCGGCTAATCTTAAATAAGCATCATTTCTTCGAAGCCTGTCTTCACTATTCGTATTGATGAATTTTTGAAAATACTCAGTAGCTTTGTTGTAATCCTTAAGTTTAAAATAAGTGTACGCTAGGTTATAATTTAGGTTTTCATTTTCTGGTAGGCTACTAGCTTCTGGCATACCAGCAAATTGCTTAAATCCTATTAATGCATCATTATAATTAGTGAGATTATATTCTGTTTCAGCTTTCCAAAACGTTGCTTTTGCAACATAAATAGGATCTCTTGGTTCTTTTAAGGAACTATTAAACAATGCTAATGCTTCGTTATAATCCGTTTCGTTATACAATTCTATTCCTCTAAAAAATGCTACTTTTTGGTAAGCAACTTTATTTTCATAACTAGTTTTTCCTTTTAATAATTCTAAAGCTTCTTTGTTATTTTTTGAAGTGATATAAGAATCTATGAGTAAGGTTTCAATTTCTTCCTTATAACTCGTTTCAGGATATTTTTTCAGATAACCAGCTAACACCTGTGGTACGGATTGATACGGATTACCAATTTCATAACTGATTTTAGCATAGTTTAGCCAGGCATCTTCTTGTATCTTGGCATCATAATCCATTTCTGAAGCATTTCTAAAGGCATTTAAGGCTTCTTGCTTCTTGTCTAAATTAATATAGCTCTCACCTAAATGATAGTAAGCATTTTGTGCTACAGCATTATTACCATCTATAATTTTATTGAACTCTGAGATGGCCTTTTCAAAATCATTTTGCTTATAATAGGTATAACCTAGCTGATAGTAATCTGTATTATTCCATTTTCCTCTTTTACCCTTATAGGCTTGCAGATAAGGAATAGCTTCAGTGTACTTTTCAAGATTAAAATAGCTTTCTCCAATGATTTTATTGAGTTCAGATTCTTCGACACCTCTACTGTTTGGTAATTGCTCTTTTGCTAATTTAATAGCTTTTTCAAACTTTCCTAATTTAAAATTTAGATCTGCCTGATAATAGGAAAGCTTCTCTTTATACTTTTCGTTATCACTTACCTGATCAAAATATTCGTTCGCTGTATCATAATCATCTCCTTCATAAGCCATATAACCAATGTAGTACTTGGCTTGTGAACCATATTCCTTGGAGTCTACAACTCTATTTAGATATTTTGTGGCTTGCCTTTCACTACCCGTAGAATATAATGAATAGCCATAGTTAAAGTTATATCTATCGCGTTCAGAACGAGCAATACTTAACTCGTCAACCTTCTCATACCATTTTCGGGAATAGGCATATTTTGAATTTTCGAAATAATAATCAGCCACATCTAAAAATGCGGTATTGCGTTTTGTACTAGTTGGGTACTCTTCAACAAATTCTAAAATTAAATCATCTGCGTTTTTCTGATTTAAACGTACCGCACAATTAGCTATATAATACGAGCAATCTGATTGCAATATAGCATCATCTGTATTAGACTTTATATCGTCAAATAGTGACTGTGCTGCTTTATATTGTTTGTTATTATATAAGGTTAATGCTTTCTGATAGTCTTGTAAATCACTAGTGTAAATTGCAGATTTTTGAGCTACACCAAGCAAAGAAAAAGTAAGAAAAAAGATGATTAACTGTCTTTTTGAAAATAGCATTAGTTTCGTTTTTTGATTATTAATTATTGATGATTTTATATCAATTCAAATATAATTTAATACAAAACCTATAACGATAGAAATTCTGTATAATTATAAACAGTGCTATTAAATGTTAAAATAACCATCTGAATAAGCGCTCAAAAAATCCTCTCTTTTTCTTCACTGCTTCAAACTCAATTCTAAATACACCAAAGTTGTCTGCCGATTTCTTAGCTTTTGTATTATGTAATAGCATTTTTATGGCTTTCAAACCCATTGGGAACTCTATTTTTAAGTCTTTACCGACTTCACCAGACTTTACAACAACGCTTCTATTTTCAATATCATAAATCTTGTATTGCATCCCTTCTTCAATCTCATAATCGCGAAAATCTACCAATACATCCTCGCCATTTTTATCTAACAAAGCAATATTGAAGTGATTAGAATTTGAGCTAAGTGGCACAACTTTTAATACTGTATTACTCTTAAAGTTCTGTCGCAATCGCCATTTACTGTTACTGTCTAATCCAAAGGATTGTTGCCATTCAGAAAAACGATAATCCTTATCCTTGGCAATTCTAAATGCAGTACTATTCTTAGTAAAATATTGGTTATTATTTAGCAGGATTTCTTTTGTTTTCAATCCAGCAAGAGATGAAGGCTGAAAGTGTATATAACCAGCATAGATTGTATTATTTTGAATATTAGCACTCTTAGCATGATAAATATTGAACGCATTATTTTGGCCTATGATATAATTACTGGTAACGCTAACATCTTCTACCAATGAATTTTTAATAAAACCAAGTGTTAATGAAGCTGCCTTACCAGAGTTTTTATGACTTATTAAGTCTATATTATGGTAAAGTACATTACCCTTAATATTTATATGCTTCGCTACATTAATACCTTCTTTATCATTAGAAGCTACAATGATATTTCCACGATGACCACCAGATGGTATTCCGCTGTTAAAAATGATATTATCAACAACATCTATATGCTTTACAAACTCTCTTTTTCTGCCTGAACTTGCAGACCAAACTTCAATGCCTTTGTAATAGTTATTAAAAATGATAATATTTCTTATCAAACGTATTTTATCACTATAATTCTGAACATACATACCTTCACCTACACCACGTTTTGCACCTAAAAAACCATTGTTATAGATAATACAATCTTCTATAATTGTACTTCCAGTAGCTTTCCAAGAACCAAAACCTAAACCAGGAACATTATGAATAATTAAATTTTGAAACTTACAATCTTCACCAGAACTATGGTTAATACTTTCGAGAGATGGCAAACTACCATCAGTACCATTTCTTGAAAATTCGCCTAGATAAGTAACTTCAAAATTTCTATAAATCACATTCTTTCCTTTAACCTCCAAGACATAGTTCTTTGTTGAACTCACATTTCCGTTTAAAACAACTTTATCTTTTTTATATGCAGAAACAGTTACATATTTATTCTGAATAGTAGATTGTAGCTTACTTTTAAAACGACCAGTATAAATCCCTTTATGAAGCCAAATAATATCTCCACCGTTTACACGTTTTGAAGATTGAGATAAGGCAGTTTGTAAATCCCAAGGATTAGATAAAGATCCATCGCCATAAGGAGAACCTTTGATATCATTTGCATCTATCGGGAACACATGAAACTCTTGCTGCGCTAACGAACTGGAAACAAACAAGAATAGAAATATAGTAATTAAATGTCTCATGAATATAACTTTTCAATTTCCATGCTATTTTATAATTGGTATTTGGGAATTGTCTTTTTAAACAATACATTTACATTAATCTAAATTACAACAAAAAAATATGTCCGAAACAGTTTTACAACTAAAAGATGCTACGATTTTTCAAGGAGAAAGTATGGTACTATCTAATGTAAATTTTGAAATGCAAAAAGGTGATTTTGTATATCTAATTGGTAAAACTGGGAGTGGTAAAAGTAGCTTTATGAAAACACTCTATGGAGATTTAGAGTTAACCGAAGGTGAAGGTTCTGTAGTAGATTTTAACTTAAGAACTATGAAAGAAAAGGATATCCCATTTTTAAGACGTAAGCTTGGTATTGTTTTTCAGGATTTTAAGTTATTACCAGACCGTACAATCAACGGAAATTTAGAGTTTGTTTTAAAAGCAACCGGCTGGAAAGACAAAGATAAAATTAAAGACCGAATTGAAACGGTTTTGGATAAAGTTGCCATGAAGACGAAAGGTTTCAAATTTCCGCACGAGTTATCTGGTGGCGAACAACAACGTATTGCTATTGCCAGAGCCTTATTGAACGATCCAGAGTTAATTTTAGCTGATGAACCAACTGGAAATTTAGATCCACAGACCAGTATTGAAGTCATGGAAGTTCTACAAGACATTAACAAAAATGGGAATACAATTTTAATGGCAACGCACGATTATGCATTGCTTTTAAAGTATCCGAGTAAAACACTAAAGTGCAACGAAAATAAAGTTTTTGAAGTCGTACAGAGAAAACAATAACTATGGGTTTTCTTTTTAAACGCTTATCGAAAAAACGCATTTGGAATAGAATCTATAAAGAACGCCTTTCTGAACCTTTACATTTAAATTTTATAAGTCTTTTTATCTATATTTTTGGATCCTTTAGACGTAAAGTATTTTATGATTTAATTTTAAGACCGCATCACGCATTCAGTATTTTAAAAGCTGCAGACGAAGCTAAAGAAAGAGGTTTTAATGAAATCGATATTTTAGAGTTTGGTGTTGCCCATGGCAGTGGACTAATGAATATGATAAAGATTGCTGAAAGAGTTAGCAAAACCACTAAAGTTAAAATAAACATCTATGGTTTTGATACTGGTGAAGGCATGCCAGAACCTATAGATTACAGAGATCATCCTGAATATTATAATACTGGTGATTTTCCTATGAATAGGGAATTACTGGAAGGTAAAATCAATGGTAAAGCCCATCTTTTTATTGGCCCAATAAAAGAAACATTACGAGACTATTTAAAGCAAAAGTCTAAAATGTCACCTATTGGATTTGTATCTATTGATGTAGATTATTACAGCTCTACAAAAGATGTTTTTGAATTGTTTAAACATGACGCGCAATCATTTCTGCCACTAACCTATATATATTTCGATGATATTTTTATGGACAACCATAATAATAAATGTGGTGAACTTCTCGCCATTAAAGAATTTAATGAAGAAAATAAGTTGCGTAATATTGCTTATCACCGTTTTTTGGAAAATAAACGCCTATTTAAAAATTCGAATTGGATAAAACAGATTTACTTTTTACATGTTTTAGATCATGATTATCGATTTAATACAAATAGAGATGAATCAAAACGTGTATTAGATAATCCTTATTTAAATATTTAAGATGCGTCTTAATCCTTATAAATATGAGGGTTTTTTCTAATTCCTTTTTTAAATATTTTCCTTAGTAACATTCGTAAGTTTGCATCAATATCTAAAATAATATTCTTAAAGGTTTCTTCTGGTCTACCTCTGTATTTAGTCACATGAAACTTGTCGGTTTCCTTTAAAGGATCTGGACTAAAGTAATAGTTAGAAATACAACATCTAGCAGCCGATTCTGACTTTACTTTATTTACAGAATGCCAAGATGTATCATGAGTGGCCATAACTGCCAGGCGATTAAATTTACTCTCAATGACAACAGGCTCTTTTTTTGGTCCATTTGGCCAAAGCTCTAAATGTCCACCATCCTTTAATTCCCAATTTGGTGTAACATAATACAACAAATTAAATACGCGCCATCGCTCTCTTTCGGCATCATGAGAATTATCTAAATGTGGATTTAAAAAATTGTCTTTCGCCATTTTAGACAAACCGCCAGCATATAGTGTTTTATCTGCAAAAAGTGTATTCACATTGCAGATGTCACCAATTAACTCCACCACGCTTTTGTGTTGAAATGCATACAATACTTTTTCCAATAAAGGATGATGCTTGTTCATCTGCGCAGAAACGTATTTGTATTCTCTAATACTATTTAAACAGTGCATGTCATCTTCAGTTGGAAATACCTTATAGCATTCTGTCGCAATATCTTCAGGTAATAGATTATCTATAAAAAAGTGACCTATATTTGATTTTGTAGAATTATAGGAATCCACAAGATCTTCTTTTTGTGCCCTTATTTTATCACAAATATGCTTTACTAATTCTTCTGAAGTTATATCCAAATCAAAAACTATTTATACTACCGCAATTTAAATTAAATTCAATTAAAGCTATAGTCTTTGAGCATCATTTATAAATTAATTACATTGTACTCAAATTAATTCGTTCAGCCAACGTTAGCTATAAATGAAGATTATCTGCTTTAGTACATTCGACAAATTTTCTAGATTTTATCTTGATATTGAGCGTAACCTGAAGACCAAATATACAGGCCATATAATAGTTAAAATTTATAGCCTTTACTTTAGTGGGTTTCTCTACACTTTTCTGAGATTTAAATTTAGTAGTTGGATTTCTCTAAAGGCTTGGAGATTAGCTAGAAAAAATAAAAATCATTATAAGGAAATTATTGAAACTCAAGACCAGTATAAAGGTCTGTATTTTAATAATTTAACTAAGTTTCATGTTGCCTTAGATGACCGTATCTCAACTGAGGCCTTACAACTGCAAGCTTTGGCTTATATAGATGTTTTTGACACTATTTACAGTAAATTTCAGCCAGATTATATTATTAGTATAGGTGATTCTAGAATGTGTATAGAAATAGGTATCGCTTTAGCCAAGCTAAAAAATATCACAGTTTTTTATATAGAACAAGGACCTTTTAATACTACATTTTTTGATAATAAAGGTGTAAACGCCAACATTAGTATACGTGAAGATTTTAAAACTTTAGACTTAAAAGAAGATGCTAATTTCTCGTCTATTGCTGTAATTAACAAGACTAAAAAATACAATAGATCACCACTGTATAGAGGGTTAGATATGATAATTAAGTCACTTTTTGAAAAAACTCGTTTCTATCCTCCCGATTTAAAATTTACAGATATAAATAGCTATACATCCAAAAGGTGGATAATAAATAAGGAACACTCAAGTACATTGCATAAACCGATTTACTTACTTATCCTGCAAGTACCTTTGGATGTTAATATGATTTGTCATAGTCCTTTTTTTAAAACGCACTTGGATATCGTAAAATCAGTGTATAAAAATTTACCTGAAGGAATAGATTTAGTAATAAGGGAACATCCTCTGTACATTAAAAAATATGAATCTGAGCTCTATGATTTTGTTTCTAAGAACAATATTCTTATCGATAACTTAACGAATTTAGATGAATCATTAAAAACAGCTAAAGTTGTTATCGTAAATAATTCTACAGTAGGAATAGAAGCCCTTTTAAATTACAAAACAGTAGTTGTTTTAGGCAATGCCTTTTATGATGATAAAAAGATTGTTTTAAAACTTAAAAGTAAAGACGAATTGAAAGTAGTATTAGAGTCTGCTTTAAAATACCAGCCTAATAAAATTAATATCGATAATTTTAAGGCCTTGCTATTTAATAAGGTACTTTTGGATGGTACTATTAGTGATAAAAATCTAAAATCATCTCGTGCCATTGCAGATTATATAATTGAAGATCATTAAATGCCATTTTTCTCCGTTGTTATACCACTTTATAATAAAGCCGAATATATTTCAGCCTGCATAAACAGTGTATTGCAGCAATCGTTTAACGATTATGACGTCATTGTGGTCAATGATGGTTCTACAGATGATAGCGTGGGTATTGTTGAAGCTATTTCTTCAAATAAAATTTCTATTTTCAATCAGGAAAATTCTGGTGTTAGCATCGCCAGAAATAACGGAGTAAAATTTGCTAAAGGTGAATTCATAGCTTTTTTAGATGCAGATGACATCTGGAAAAACAACCATTTAGAAATACTTAATCAAAGTATTCAAGCCTTTCCTGATGCTGGATTGTATTGTAGTAATTACGAAATTAATTATAACGGAAACTACACTAAACCTGCACAATTAAATTTTGAATATGCCAATACTCCAATGCTGCTAAAAGATTTCTTTTTAGCGAGTTTGAAAGATACGGTTGTTTGGACGTCAGCATCTGCAATTTCCAGACAAAAATTCTTAGACATAGGTATGTTTAATCCCATTTATATTACAGGTCAAGACTTAGATTTATGGATACGAATAGCTCTAAAAGACACTATTATTTTTCATCCTGAACAAACCATGATTTATAATAAATCTATTACTGATAGCTTATCAAAATCTGAACATAACGAAGCCAGGTTTGCATTGTTTAGTTCATTTGTATTTTACGAAAATGACAATCAAAATCTTAAGCGTTATCTCGATAAAAAACGATATGGTTTAGCTTTAAGAACTAAAATACATGGTGAGTTAGAAATTTACAGAAAGACCATCAAACTAATCAATAAGAACAATTTATCTTTTAAACAAAAGACCTTTTTAAACTTACCTGGATTTATACTTGCACCACTTAACAAAATACGACCATTTATTATCTCAAATAAACTGTATTTATCGCTTTTTAAGCGTTAACTAATGATAAAATATCTTTGTGAATTTCTATATAGAGTCTAAGAGAACTTCCCATTTTCTTGAAATAGAAGCAACCAAATAAGGTTCTATACTTTTTAACGTATTCAACTTACAGTTTTGATATAAGTTTTCGTCTTCAAAAAACCGATTCATCGCATTACTAAAGGAGTCTGGATTATTATCAACCAGTAATCCGTTAAAACCATCTTTAATAATACCATATTCATAATTCTTATATTTCACACTAACCACGGGTACACCGCACGTCATAGATTCTAAAACTGTCATAGGAAAACCCTCATAACGGCTCGATAAAACTGTAAATTTTGAAGCATTTATATAGGCAAATGGATTGGTAGAAAATGGCAATACAACAACTGAATTTTCTAGCTGTAAGGCATTAATTTTTTCTATAATGAAATCCTTATCCTTTCCATCTCCCATTAGGACAAGTTTCGTTGCGTATTTCACCAAGTCCGATTTCTTATAAGCTTCTAGCAATAAAGACAGATGTTTTTGTTTTTCTTCAAACCGTCCATACCAAAATACAAATGGGGAAGTAATAGCTATGTTTTCAGATTTCAAATTATTGATGTAATCGATATCTATAGGATTATAAATAGTGGTTATATTGGTGAACCCATATTTCTCTTTGATAAGCGTTTCTATTCCTTTTGAAACAGCAACAATTTTAAAAGCCTTTTTGTAGAAAAGTTCAGTGAACCATTTTATTGACGGAAAATACCTTTCAATGGTATAATTATGTACCATATAAATAACATTTCTACCGTAAATAAACCCAGAAATGATACACTCAGACAGCGATTTAATCCGTACTCTATGGTCTATCACCACATCTATATTGTGAGTTTTGAGAAATTTTCTAAAAAGTAATAAACGATTGAAACGTCCAGAAACAGAGTCATTTTTTTCTTTAATTTCTCCTAAATTAAAAAGCGTTCCTTTAAAAGGATATTTAATACTATTCAGCACAGTTACTATGTAAACCTCATAACCAAGGTTATGCAAAAATATGGACTGCATGGCTGCTACTCGATCGGCTCCACCTTCGCTGAGAGATCTAGATACAATACAGATTCTTTTTTTATGTTTACTTTGCATAGTTAATAAATACGGCGTAAATATATTAAATGAAAAATCAACAACTAAAGGTTTTACTTTTTGGCGAGTTTAATAGAGCACAATGGAACATTAAACTTGGGCTAGAAGCACTTGGTCATCGCTGCATAGTTGTTAGTCATAGAGATGGTTTTAAAAAAGTAGATGTTGATATTGAATTAATAGATCCTTTTAGATCGACCCTTCAAAAAAAACTAAGGATTTTAATTTATAAGCTGTTTAGAATTGACATATCAGCGATTTCTATCAAAAAGCAAATTAGAGCAAAGCGAAGTGAGCTATCTGGTTTTAATGTTGTTCAGTTTGTAAATGAAGCACCTTTTGATTTTGATCGCAGATACCAAAAACAAATTTTTGATTGGATAAGCCAATGGAATAATCGTGTATTTTTACTTTCTGCCGGATTAGATTATCCCAGCGTAAAATATGCGTTTGATAAAAAATTTCGATATTCTGTTTTAACGCCATATTTTGAACATAGAGGCTCTCCATCTGATTTCTCACCAGCACTGAGCTATTTGTCAGAAGAGCATATAGAATTACATCATCATATTTTTAAGACTATTGAAGGAGTCATTTCTAATGATCTTGATTATCATCTACCACTATTGGATTATCCGAAGTATTTGGGTATGATCCCACATGCTATTAATTTATCTAAATTAACCTACAAAGAGCCTTTGATAGACGATAAGATTATTATATTTCATGGGATTAACACTTTTAACTATTATAAAAAAGGTAATGATATTTTTGATGCTGCGCTTAAGATCATTTCTGATAAATATGCTGACAAAATTGACGTTGTAATTGCAAAAAACCTACCCTATAAAGAATATATAAAGCGTTTTGACAAAGCGCATATTTTATTAGACCAGGTCTATGCTTATGACCAAGGATTCAACGCACTAGAAGCCATGGCTAAAGGTAAAGTTGTATTCACTGGTGCCGAAAAAGAGTGGTTAGATTATTATGATCTTAAGGAAGATAAGGTAGCCATAAATGCTTTACCTGATGCTGAGCAAATTGCTTATAAACTAGAATGGCTAATTAATAATCCTGAAAAAATCAAAGATATTTCGCTCAGAGGAAGAAAATTTGTAGAACAATATCATAATCATTTAGATTGTGCAAAACAGTATTTACAACTGTGGCAAAAAAATGATTAAGCCTCTTTAGGTTGTATTCTATTCATATTAATCCAAACTAATAAGGCAATGATGATAAAGCAAATAATAGATCTCACGAAGTGTGCAATAACCACACCTTCAGTGCCATAATCTGTTAAAAATATTTGAGTTAAAATGTAAAATAAAGCAAGTGATATCAACTCTGTAAACACAAAACTACGCACCAGTTTTTTAGCTAAAAACTGATATGACAAAACTAAACCTGCCAAACGTATAAAATCACCAAGCAACTGCCATTTAAATAAGGGTTCCATACCCTCAAACTCTGGATATACTATTTTAATAATATACGATCTTAGTAAATATACCAGAATCATTCCTAAACCAAATAATGGTAGAATTGATTTGTAAATGTGTAAAATTTCTTTTATAAATTCGGATTTACTATGAATACTGGCAAATTTTGGTAATACGTACAATGTAAATAAGCCAGTGGCAAATACCATATAGTTCTTAGAAATAAAGGTAATTGCTGTCCAATAACCAGCCTCATTAATGTTTATTTTGTTGGTTACCAATGTTCTAATATCTAACTCAATAAAGTTGATTAAAAATGCCGACACAAATGACATTAAGGTAAATGCAAGCAGCTGATTTTTATATCCTAAACTAAAGTTTAACCCTTTAAGGTAAAGATATTTTTTTAGCACCTTTACAAAAACAAATCCTAAAACTGTGAGCTGAATGACTGGTGCAATTGCAATGGCTATTATGACACCTTTTAAATTAGTACTATATAATCCAATTAATATAGCCACTGTTGCCAATAGATAACTAACTAATTCAATTTTTGCATAGCGTTTATAATCTGACAGGCCATTAACAACACCACTTACCATTCTATTAATGGCAATAAAAGGCACTATTACCGCTAATAATTGAAATACGTAGATATACGATTCTGAATTAAACACATAATTTGAAAAGAAACCAGCACCAAAAAATAATGTGAGTGCACTTATAACGGTTCCGGTTAAGGCAAATAATGTAGCTGTTGAAAAAAACTTGTTTAATTCTGGGTTATCGTCTTTAAATTCTGCTACATATTTTACAACACCACTAAAAGTGCCTAGTGTTGAGGTACTGGTTAGCATGGCAATTAGATTTCTGACTTGTCCAATACTAGCTATACCTGCTTCACCAACTGTAATAGCTAAAAGTCGCTGAATAAATATGGAAACTACCAATCTAATTGTAATGACAACTGCATTTAAAGAGGTTATCTTCAATACAAGGTTGTTTCCTATAAATTTTGGAAGTTTCACTTAGTCGGTTTTAATATTGGCGTTTATCGTCTTCGGTTAATACACCAAAGAGAGAACTTCCAAATATTAGTAATATTATTGCAAAATGCATAAAATAACTTAAACAATGACCCATTACAGCACCTTTAAGGCCAAATACATCGATTAAATAAATACTCGAAAAATACATTATTACAAATAAGAATATTTCAAGAATAATAAAATGAGCAAACATTTTCTTAGCCAAGAACTGATAGGCAATTACCATAGATAAGACTCTCATAAAATCACCTAATATTTGATAGCCAAATAAGTCTTCAACAGGTCTAAATTCGTCATTAAGTAAAAAACTTACTACATAAGCTCTGGTAAAATATATAATCAGCAACAGCACACCAAATAATGGCATAACAGTTTTATAAAAATTAAAAACCTCTTTTCTAAACGCTTTTTTAGAGTTTAATTCTGCAAAACGAGGCAATATATATAGCGTTACAAGAGAATTAATAAACATCAAATAATAGTCAGATATACGATTCATTGCCTCCCAATAACCAGCTTCTTTAATACCAATTTCAGTAATGAGATAATTCCGTATAATAATTAAGACAATAGGAATAGCTATGGTAGAAACCAAAGCCATAGTCATGTAAGGACTTAAGTTTTTTAAAGTACCAAAATTGAAACTACTAATCTTAATGGAAGACATTAGATTTTTTCTGTACAAAATCCCGACGATTGTAATAAGGAGATTTAGCGCTGGAGTAATAACCACAGCTACCAATGCTCCATCAATATTATTTTGCCAAATGAGCAGGAGTGTCACTAGTAAGCCTAATACCTGCCCAATAATATTTATAATCAATAGGATTTTATATTTTGAAAACCCATTCATTATTGAAAACACAAACATATTCAACGCATAAAATGGAAGAACCAGCGCTAAATATTTTATGACATAGGTGTAATCATTATAAAGAAAAATAAGGTCATTTACATATTCTGCATTATAATAACACAAAAATGACAATAGCATTGATGAGAAAAACCCAAAGTAAAAAACGGTAGATATTGTTTTGGTCAGTTCAACAACATTATTTTTAAACCTACCAATAAATTTAACCACGCCTTGGTATAAACCTGCGATGGCAAATGACTGTACTGCACTAAGAAAATTTCTAAGATTTCCGATTAGAGACATGCCTTCAGGCCCAATAAAAACCGCAATGAATTTTGTGATAATAAGTCCTGCTATTAGCTTAACACTAATGTTTGCCGTGTTTAGGTTTGCAGATTTAACTAAGACTTCAGTATTTATATAATGTAGAAACTTTTTCAATGCGTAGTAATTTAGGGCGACAATATTTCTTTTTAAAATATTGGAATAACTGGATAATTAGCTTTTAACGAAATTTAAAAATTCATTATAGTTTCTGATGTAATCGTTTTCAATATACACATCAGATGATAGCACCAAACATACACTTCCGGATGAAAAATTCTTTAACTCTCTCCAAATACCATTTAGTATTAGAAGTCCTTGGAAAGGTTTATTGAGCATAACAATTTCTTTATCCACACCATTATCTAACAATACTTCGAAACTTCCGCTTAACGCAATTAAAAATTCTTTTTGATCTTTGTGTGCATGACCACCTCTGTAAGCATCACTAGGCACATCATATAAATAATAAACACGCTTAATCTCGTATGGTAAACACTCTTTTTCGATTACCGAAATATTCCCTCGTCTATCTTCAATTTTTGGCAAATCTATCAATTGCACTTCCATATACTATGTTTTACTCCTCTATTTTATTTATAATTTTAGCTGGTATACCTGCAATGACGACGTTTGATGAAAAACTTTTTGTGACAACTGCATTAGACGCAATTACACTATTATCTCCAATAGTAAGTCCCTTTAATATCGAGACATTATTACCAATAAAAACATTCTCACCAATGATAACAGGCTGTGGATTAGGATCTGTAAGGGATCGTTTTGTTGAATTTAAGTCATGAAAATTACTATCTACAATGCTACAATTATAACCTATTAATACATTGTTTTTAATCGTAATCGCTCTTTCAGAAGTAACAGAGAACGCATTATTAATATGAACATTATCACCTATTGTAATTATCGAATCCTCCCCTCTTGCCTCTACGTAAGCATAAGTATTAAAAAAATGAGGTGAATTCATTATACCAAAAGTCACTCCCTTGCCAAAATTAATCTTCCCTTTTCCTCTAAGAACTACAGGTTGTATAGCTTTAAACTTACCAGTAATGTTCCTACAATTAGAAAAAGAACTATAGGTCAATTCTCGGAATAATAAGAACAATTTTGTGACTACCTTATTTATCATTCAAAAACTATGATTTAACCCTAAATAATCAATTCTTAAAAGTCCTAAGATACTATAATTTGGATGAATTGTGATATGCATAAACAAAAATCGGTTAAGTCATATACTATCACACCTTATATGCGAGTATAATGATTATAACAATTTTCAACTCGATAGAAATTTAATAAGAATTGATTGTTTTTATGACCTCTATAACTTCTTCGTCAGTCATTACCGGACTGATAGGTATACTTACTATAGATCTATGGATTTCTTCCGTAATAGGTAGGTCTAAATTGGAAAATTCTTTTAAAGCCTCTTGTTGATGTGGTGGCTTTGGATAATGAATTAAGAATCCTATTTTATTAGTTGTAAGATATTCAGTGAAAGCTTTCCTATCTTCTACCTGAACAGCAAAGACATGAAATACATGACCTTTTCCACCATCATAATACGGCAGTATTACTTTTTTATTTTTAATGTTTGACAGGTATTTTTTGGCGATACTTCGACGTCTTTCATTATCCTTATCTAAATGCGACAACTTAACACTTAAAAACGCAGCCTGAATCTCATCTAAACGCGAATTAATACCAATAAGGTCGTTGACATATTTAGACGATGTCCCATAATTTCTAAGCTTACGAATAATAGTTGCCAATTCTGCATTATTAGTCGTCACAGCACCACCATCTCCTAATGCTCCTATATTTTTACTGGGATAAAAACTGAATCCTGCAGCATCACTTAAATTACCAGCTCTTAGTCCATTTTTTGTTTGTGCTCCATGTGCCTGAGCAGCATCTTCAACAACTAACAACTCATTTAATTTGGCAATGTTATTTATAGCTTGCATATCTGCTAATTGCCCATATAAATGCACAACTAAAATGGCTTTAGTTTTTGCAGTTATATGTTTTTGAATCGTATCTGTAGATATATTAAACGTCTTTGGGTCTGGCTCAACAAAAATTGGTTTTAAATTAGCATGTATTACAGATAAGAAAGACGCTATATAAGTGTTCGCTGGTACCAAAACCTCATCACCTTCATTTAACTTTTTTAGCTCAATGAATGCTTTAAAAATTAAAGTTAGAGCATCTAAACCATTTGCTGTACCTACAGAAAACTTAGTTCCACAATATAGAGCATAGTCATTTTCGAATTGTTTTACCTTATTGCCTAAAATGTACCAACCAGAATCTATAAACGCGTCAAATGTGCTCTTAAACTCCTCTTCATGTCTGGCATTAATTTTATGTAAATTCAAAAACTCTATCATAAAGCAATCTTGTAGATATTTTGGGTAAAAGCCTTACAGCCTAACTCCTGTTTCTGTTTCAGCATACCTTCATTATAACCTTTTTCGCTATCGTCAGCTACTGTTCCCATTGAAAAGTAGTCTTTACCTTCCTTTTTAAAGGTATTTATTAATTCTATAAACAAATAATCTGTAGCCTTATTGTCCTCACCAATTTGAGAAGCCGCTCCGTATTGTGATTTAACAACATTGCCTTTATCAAAAATCGTAATTCCGGCAATGATTTCATTATTTAAATAGGCATTAAATTGTCTTATATGTTCAGGGAATTTATCTTTTAGATAACTTATTTCCGCTAGTGTATGAACCGGTTTAGAATTGTACTTGTTTTTTAACTTAGGGATAAGAATAGTATTCCAAAAGTCTTCAAAACTTTGGCTCTCTCTTAATTCAACTTTATTTCTAACAGCTTTTCTGTAATTCTTAAATTTAGACTTGTGAAAACTTAAATCACCCTTCAAATCTATAGCTAATGTCATATTAGATTTATAAACCTTGTATGACATTTTCTTAAGGTCTAATTGAAACGAAGGCTGTGTATAATAAAAATCTGGAAGTTGCTTTACCACGAGGGTTTTAAACGCATTAGCTTTTAAATAGTTTAAAATTTCTAGAAAAATATGCTCAAACGCTTCTAGAGTTGCTCTAGCATCAACAACAAGTCCTCCATAGGTTAATCCTTGATGGGAATGTAACTCCTTCCCTACTTTATTGGCAGGTAATACAGCGATAAGTTCATGATTATGAAAAATCAATAAGGAGTGGTCGTTGAAACGATCCTTATGATAGTCCATGAAATTACGATGAAATAAAAATGTTGTGTTTTTAGCTTCAGCTACAAAACTATTCCACAATTTAAAATCGTTTTCTGAATAAACTTCAATTTGGTAGGCATTCGGAATCATTAAATCGTTCTGATTTTTCGCAAATTAAAAATGTACGACAGAAAGATAATGATTTAATGCTTAAATTGATTTATTACGCTTACGATCTACTTCTTTTAATAAGATTTTACGTAGTCTTAAATGATTCGGAGTGACTTCAACATACTCATCTTTTTGAATATATTCTAAAGCCTCTTCTAAAGAGAATTTAATAGCGGGAACAATCTTAGCTTTATCATCTGCACCAGATGAACGAACATTGCTTAACTTTTTAGTTTTAGTAACATTCACAACCATATCGTCTCCACGAGAATTCTCTCCGATCACCTGGCCCTCGTAAATATCTTCACCTGGATCAACAAAAAACTTTCCTCTATCTTGTAATTTGTCAATAGAGTAAGGAATCGCTTGTCCGTTTTCCATAGATACTAAAGATCCATTTTGACGTTCTGGAATTCCTCCTTTAAGTGGTCTGTAATCTACAAAACGATGCGCCATAATAGCCTCACCAGCAGTTGCAGTTAACAATTGATTACGCAGACCAATAATACCACGTGATGGTACAATAAATTCACACACCATTCGATCTCCTTTGGCTTCCATACTTAGCATTTCACCTTTTCGCATGGTCACCATTTCAATGGCTTTACCAGATACTGATTCTGGTAAATCTATGGTCATATCTTCAAATGGTTCACATTTTACACCGTCGATTTCTTTAATAATTACTTGTGGCTGACCAATCTGAAGTTCGTAGCCTTCACGACGCATAGTTTCGATTAAAACCGATAAATGTAA
Organism: Winogradskyella sp.; assembly: GCF_965656915.1. Taxonomy (GTDB): domain Bacteria; phylum Bacteroidota; class Bacteroidia; order Flavobacteriales; family Flavobacteriaceae; genus Winogradskyella. The sequence goes on from NZ_CBFHMI010000008.1 coordinate 58,014, forward strand.
TACCCCTCGACCAAACACCATAAACTTATCAGCACTATCAGTGTCTTCTACTCTTAATGCGAGGTTCTTCTCAAGTTCTTTGGTTAAACGCTCTTTAATGTGTCTCGAGGTTACAAATTTACCATCCTTACCAAAAAATGGAGAATCATTAATTGTAAATAGCATACTCATTGTTGGCTCATCTATCGCAATAGTTTTTAGGCCTTCTGGGTTTTCAAAATCGGCGACTGTATCACCAATTTCAAATCCTTCTAAACCTACAATAGCACAAATATCACCTGGTTGTACTTCGTCTACTTTTTTACGCCCTAAACCTTCAAAGGTATGTAGTTCTTTTATCTTACTTTTTACAATAGAACCATCTCTTTTTACCAAAGAAATTTGTTGATTTGCTTTTAGTGATCCTCTTGTTAAACGTCCAATAGCAATACGGCCAGTGAATGAAGAGAAATCTAAAGATGTAATTAACATCTGAGTGGTTCCTTCCTCAATTTTTGGTTCTGGTATATGCTCAATTACCATATCTAATAATGGCTCAATATTATCTGTTGGCTTTTCCCAATCTTCACTCATCCAGTTATGCTTCGCAGAACCATAAACTGTTGGAAAATCTAATTGCCATTCTTCTGCACCAAGTTCAAACATAAGATCAAAGACTTTTTCATGAACTTCATCTGGCGTACAGTTTTCTTTATCAACTTTGTTTATAACTACGCAAGGCTTTAAACCTAAATCAATTGCTTTTTGTAATACAAAACGTGTTTGTGGCATTGGGCCTTCAAAAGCATCAACTAAAAGTAAAACACCATCAGCCATATTTAAAACACGCTCTACTTCTCCACCGAAATCGGCGTGACCTGGAGTATCAATTATATTTATTTTCGTGTCTTTATAAATTACAGACACATTCTTAGATGTAATTGTAATTCCTCGTTCTCGTTCTAAATCGTTATTGTCTAATATAAGGTCACCTGTATTTTCATTTTCACGAAACAACTGACAGTGATACATAATCTTATCTACCAAGGTTGTTTTACCGTGATCAACGTGAGCAATAATTGCAATATTTTTAATCTTCGTCATATCTTATGCTGAATTTAAGCGCGCAAAGTTACGTCTAATTATGCGCATTTCGTTAATTATATGTTATTATTTAATTATCAAACAATTTGAGTTTGTATCTTTTGTTATGTAATTGATTAATAGTAATAGCCTAATAAAATACATCAATCGCTAATTTTGGCTCTTACATCTGAACCCTATAATATAATAACAGATGAATGTAATTAGCAAGTACACCAAATTTATACCTTATTTATACTTTTTATCCGTAATCGCATATTGGTTTACGTATATAAATAAAAGTGACGGATTATCTGCTTACCCAATTCTTTTATTCGGTATTCCTTTTCTGTGGCAACTCATTAAACCGAATCGAAAACTTAATTTTTCATTAGGGATTATTTTCGTTTGCCTGTCATCTTACACCATATTGGCTTATCTATTTGATATTTTAAATATCGTTAACTGGAGTCAGTCGTCTAAAAAACTCCTATTTTATGGAGGTCTATTAGTTGTAGGAAACTTTGTGATGTCACTGTGGATCATTAGAAACAGTATTAAAAAGGTATTTTAATTTTCTATATTAGATTTCAATAAAAATTAAATACTTTGAATCTATACTACAGCATAACTATCCAAAAATTAAAACTTCTATGCCTTAATTTTATAGTTATAAGTCTAATAGGATGTTCATCTGATGATGATTGCACCAAAACCATAACAATTCCACAAGTCTACCTTGTAGGCAATCAATATTATTATAACAACATAGAACAAGAGGTTGATTGCGATTTCCCAGAGCCTGAGGAACCAGAATTAGTAGAACCTCCTCGATTAGAGAATTTTACATATGAAGTATTATCCTTGGTTTCTGAAATAAATTCAGAAAATAATACTTATACTTTACAATTTGATGTGCAACTAAACAACAATAACAACTTTGATGTTGAAGGATTACCTTATTTTACAATGTTTACAAACATTGAGTTTTCTACAGCTAGCTATATCAACAATGCTTCCAATGCCTGCTTAGACATACCAGCTAATTCTAATTGTATTTTTAGCTATGGCATACAAGAACCATTAACCGGTGCAGAAGTAACAGACAATTTTGAAATATTAAATGTTGAATATATTATCACCAATTAGAGTATCTTTGTTATCTAATTTATAAGATTTAAATCGTGGTTACCATTCCTAAAATAAAACATTCCGATTCTAATAATTTCTTTTTACTCTGTGGACCTTGCGCTATTGAAGGTGAAGATATGGCATTACGCATTGCAGAACGTGTTATATCTATAACCGACAAGCTTAACATTCCATACGTTTTTAAAGGCAGTTTTAAAAAAGCCAATCGTAGTAGAATAGACAGTTTTACAGGAATTGGAAATGAGAAAGCTTTAAAAATTCTAAGAAAAGTTTCAGAAACTTTTGATGTACCAACAGTCACAGATATACATGAAGCCTCTGATGCTGCAATGGCAGCAGAATATGTGGATGTATTACAAATTCCTGCATTTTTAGTAAGACAAACAGATTTGGTAGTTGCTGCTGCAAAAACAGGCAAAGTGGTGAATTTAAAGAAAGGCCAGTTTATGAGCCCTGAAGCCATGAAACATGCTGTACAAAAAGTAAAAGATGCTGGTAATGAAAATGCATGGATTACGGACAGAGGAACAATGTTTGGTTACCAAGATATGATTGTAGATTTTAGAGGTATACCCACGATGCGAAAATTTGCACCAACAGTTTTAGATGTAACACATTCTCTTCAACAACCTAATCAAAGTATTGGAGTTACAGGAGGACGACCAGATATGATAGAAACTATTGCCAGAGCTGGTGTCGTAAACAATGTCGATGGTTTATTTATTGAAACACATTTTGATCCTGCTAACGCAAAAAGTGATGGGGCTAACATGCTCCATTTAGATAATCTGGAAAGCTTATTAACTAATTTAGTAGCAATCAGAAAACTGGTTTCTACTTTTTAGAATGTTTAGGCTTTAAAATTAATTTAAAGGGATTTGTATTTATTTCTAATTGCTTCTGAAGAACATACACCACAACCTCATCATTAATATCTTCTACAGATTTATAACGAAGAGAACGTATTGATTTACGGTTAGCATCTGTAAAATGTTCTTCAAATTCATCCATTTTGTTAAAATGCCAAAAGGCTAAATCCACGTAGTCTTTAGATTGATTCAAAAAGCATAGAGGAATACAATTACAATAATAAAAAGGTATTTTCCATTTATATAAGAGCTCTGCATTTGGAGCAACGGCTTCTACAATGGCTTGAAGCTGAAGCAATATAGACTTAAAAGGTTCCGATTGTTTTAATATATAAACTTCGGCTGGATTCACAATTTAAAATAATTGAATTATCCCAACGACAATAAGCGCAATACCGATTATAGCCTTAAAAGGCATCAACTTAGCAGATAGCTTTCTCAAACTTGTCTCTAAAGCTGGTACTTTACCAAATACATGTGTTAATAGTAAAATTCCCCCAAGAATACTTGCAATGTTATAAAGCAGACCATCCCAAAATTCAAAAATAGCCAGAACGATTAAACCTAGTCCAATTGCAGTTTGAAATGGAGCCAGAAAACCAGCTATTTTGTTGAAAAAATTGCTTTCTCCATCCCATTTATCAAGGGTTGCTAACCCAAGCAGTATTCCACCAGCGATATTTGCAATAGCTAAAAGTAATTCAATCATGATTTAAAAATTTAAGTTGTTAACCGTTAAATTTAGTTAATATCTTCTATAATTGTTTTGTTGGAATCAAATAAATTACATTACACAATAAAATCACAGTTTCAGTATTTAATAAATTTCCAGTAACTTCAGTAACCTCAATTCTATTATTCCTTTGTAGTTTTAGAGGGTTTTTAGTTGTAGGTTATTGGATGTTTAAATCACTCTACTCAACACTATCAACATAATCCTGAAGGTAACTAAATCGCTCTGTTAATTGACCGTCTTTATTAGTAATTCTGGCTCGTTTTAAAATACCTTTTGCATCATTATTAAAAAATGCAGGAATCACATGTTCTACAAAGGTTTCACCAAAACCTTCACTTGCATCTTTTGGTAACTCACAAGGTAAATTGTCCACAGCCATTACAGTTATAGCTCCTTTAGCGTCGAAAGCTACTTCTTTTTCAGTTTGTGGGTCATAACCATAAAAAGGATCCGCTATGGTTGAAGGTCTAATAGTACTCGCCACAGGACCATCAATATCGCAAGAAATATCTGCTACTAAATTAATTTTAAAATCCGCATGTTTAGCATCTTCTCTGGTAAACAAATAAGGAGCATTATTTCCATAAAAATGACCAGCTATAAAGTAATCAGTCTCTTTTGCATAAGGCATAAAATTACTTTCATAACCTGTTGGATCTTCATAGAACTCATATTTATCACCAACCTTACCGTCTTTACGCTTGGCATACTCCATAACATCGGCCATAACATAAACAGGTTCTGTAAATTGAGATGTAAGATACAACGCATCACTAATCTCTTTAATCCCTAAATGATCTAAAATCTCTTTAGCACCATAGGCTACTTTGCCGGTTCCTGTCAATAAGATTTTAATATTAGGGATAGTAATTTTATCCAATTCGGTTTTAACTTCATTTAAATCAGCAAGTGTTTCAACCTTTGGCAAATCAAATAAGTTATCTCTTAAACCTAAAGCTCTAAATCCATTGTACGCACCAACTAAACCAGCATAACGACCAAAACCTATTAGACGTGCTCCACTTTGTCTTACAATAGTTTCATGGTCGTACATTTCTATATTTTTCTCTAACATGGCCTTTAATAATTTTCTATTATAAGGCTGTTTTTTAATGGTATGAGAAAAGTAGAAGTACTTTTTATTAGGAATTAAATTCTCAATAGGAACCTCTTTAACACCAATCATTACATCTGCATCAGAAACATCATCAATAACATCAAATCCAAGTTTAGCATAAGCTTCATCAGGAAACACACGTATATCGGATGACTCTACTACAAATTCAGCATCTGGAAAATGTGATCTTGCTTCTTCTAAAGTTTCAGGTGAAAAGACAACACGTCTGTCTGGTGGATTTTTACGTTCTTTGATGATAGCAAACTTCATATATAATTAATTTTAAACTGACAAAATGGTCAGTTTTTAGTCTGGAATAATTTTTGTACGAAAATAAATGGATTTAAGAGGTTGCACAACTTTTTTTGTAACTTCGTCCGCGCTCAAAATAACTTTAGTGACGTTGAGCATACTTTTAATTAAATTTTGGGGTCGACTGGTTTTGACAGCGAGATTAATTAAATGGTAAGCACGTCGTGTAATGGTTTTGAAACACGTAAAAGGCTAGACCAAATTTTAAACGGCGAGAATAACTACGCTTTAGCTGCATAATCTGAATTATAGTAAGATTAGTGCTTATTCCTGCGAGGCAGGAAGGCTAAATGTCTCCAGAAAGCCCTAGTCAGTGGCGTTCTTTTTAGAGGCATCGTAAAAATTGACTTAGATTGGGTAATGCTTTGATGCCCTTTCGAAATTAAAAAGCTAAGCTAAAAGTAGGTTGTCTTTAACCAGTTTTTAGTCGAAAAAACAAGAAAAGAATAAACGTGTAGAAAGCCCTTTGATTACTTGTTTGGACGAGAGTTCGATTCTCTCCGACTCCACAATTAGCGCAACTTCTTTTGTGATTTTAAACATAAAAAGCTCAACAAGTATTTCTTGGTTGAGCTTTGTTGTTTACAAATGCAGAGGGAGAAATCTAAAATTCTACTAAAATTAATCTATTAACATCTTTTGGGAAAGCCTATTATTGTTATGTTAAAGCAAGTTTTAAGCTTTTAATACGAGTTTTTATTTGTTATTTTAAATATAAATCAAAAAACAAACTATGAAATTTATTAAAGAAAAAGACGAAAAGAGAAGGGATTATATTTTTCAAAAAGATAAAAAAACAAGAATTGGGGCTACTTTTGTATCAAGTGTTTTATTGATACTAATAACAGCTGTAACAGTAACCTATTTCACATTAAGCTAATAATAAAAAATATAACTGAACCAAAAGATGGCTTTGTTATCTTTTGGCCTTTTTTTCGACTATATTTATATATTACAAAAAACGCATATTTATTAACTAGAAAAGAAAGGAATTTAGAGTATGCTAACTTGGAAAGATGTCATTAATTTCTGCGTAAATGGAAATCCAACTCCTGACAAAAGAGTTGAAAAATCAGAAAATGAGTGGAGAGCTCAATTAACTCCAGAACAATTTAGAATAACAAGACAAAAAGGAACTGAAAGACCACATAGTGGTACTTTATGCAGTATCTACGATGAAGGTCAGTATAATTGTATATGTTGTGACACACCTTTATTTGATTCTACAATCAAGTTTAGTTCTGGCACTGGCTGGCCAAGTTTTACACAACCTATCAAAGAAAATGCGATTAAATATGAAAAGGATTCATCTTTTGGTATGGTGCGTGTCGAGGTAATGTGCAATACTTGCGATGCACATTTAGGGCATATTTTCCCTGATGGACCAGAGCCAAGTGGTTTACGTTATTGCATTAATTCAGAATCAATGACATTAGATAAGGAGACCGCCTAATGAACAATAAAAATTTACAGACTACCATAGTTGGTGGTGGATGTTTTTGGTGTACAGAAGCAGTTTTTCAGGAAGTAAAAGGTATAGAAAACGTCGTTTCTGGTTATACTGGAGGAAAAGCTCCAGGGCGACCAACATATAGAGAAGTATGCTCTGGTTTATCTGGATATGCTGAAGTCGTTAAAGTAACTTTTGATGCTAATGTGATTAGCTATGAAGATATTCTGGTTATTTTTATGACCACTCATGATCCGACAACCTTAAATAAACAAGGTGCTGATAGAGGTACACAATACCGTTCTGTCATATATTATTGTAATGAAAAGCAAAAAGGAATTGCTGAAATTATCCTGAAAGAATTAGCTCAATATTATAAAGATCCAATAGTGACAGAGTTATCCGAAGCCACAACCTTTTATGAGGCCGAAAAAGAGCATCAAGACTTTTACAAGAACAATCCTAATTATGGCTATTGTAATTTTGTAATAGAACCCAAACTCACAAAACTGCGTCAATTACATTCAGATAAATTAAAATAATGCTTAGAATTTATATAATAGGCTTAGCCGTATTACTAATTGCAATAATTGCAAATGGTATTATTGTTAAAATAGGAATTAAATCTTGGTACGACTTTATTGAGCTGCTTACTTCTCAAGGGATGGAAGCACTTAAAAAAGCGTCTTTTATAGACTATATTTGGCTTTTTATTGGCTATCCGTTAGTATTAGGTTTTGGGTATTGGATTGGTGATAGAGTGCATTATTTAATTTTTGGGTAATCAAATAAAATCTTATGGAGAAAACAGTTTCAGAAGCGATAGCCTACAGACGGTCTACGCGAGTTTATAAAGATGAACCTATTGACTCAGAGAAAGTAAAAGAATGTCTAGTTAATGCATCTTTAGCGCCCACAAGTAGCAATCTACAACTCTGGGAATTTTATCATGTTACAGACAACCATGTATTAAAACAACTAGCTGAGGCCTGTTTTAATCAAAATGCCGCAAAAACCGCACAACAATTAGTTGTCATAGTAGCTCGCAAAGATTTATGGAAAAAACGTGCACGAGCTAACATAGACTTCCTCAAAAAAGTTTACAACAAAGATGGACTAAGTGAGCGCGATTTGAAGCGTAAAAAAATGGCAACTAATTACTACAAGAAATTGATTCCAACTATCTATACCGACTTTTTAGGAATACTTGGTTACATTAAGTATTTTATATTTCAGATAGTAGGCTTATTTAAACCGATTTACAGACAAACCAGATTAAGTGATATGCGTATTGTAGCTCATAAAAGTGCAGGATTAGCTGCTCAAAATTTTATGACAAGTATGGCTGCTATTGGTTATGACACTTGCCCATTGGAAGGTAGTGATACACTAAGAGTTAAACGCATATTAAATCTTCCTAGAGGTGCAGAAATAAATATGGTTATTGGTTGTGGTATCAGAGATGAGAAGGGCATTTATGGCCCACGTTTTAGAGTCCCTTTTGAAGAAATTTATTTTAAGGTTTAATTACTTTTTAAAATTTTCCAATCCAGTTTTTAACCATTCCAAATAGACATCAGCATTAGGTTCGTAGGCGTTGGTTACATTTAATAATTCCATATCATGATTTACTATAACATAATAAGGTTGGGAATTATTCTGAAAATTAATAGTTTGTAAAGTAGCCCATTTGTCTCCGATAGTCTCAATGGTTTTTACTGTGCCATTTGCTCTTAAATAATAAAATTGTTTGTCTTCTGGCAGCTTCTTTTTATCATCAACATATAGTGATATGATAACATAGTGGTCTTGTAACATATCATAAACTTGTGAAGTACTCCAAACTTGTTCTTCCATCTTTCTGCAGTTAACACAGGCCCATCCTGTAAAATCTAATAAGATAGGTTTATTCTCTAGTTTAGCTGCTTTAATACCTTCTTCTAAATCCTTATGGCAATTTAAATCTAAAGGACATTCAGAAGATTTATCATATAGACTATAAAACATTGGTGGTGGAAATCCACTTAATAACTTAAGATTGGCATGTTTGGTATTGGTTAAGCCTGGTATTAGGTATATCACAAATGCTACAACTAAAATAGCAGTGGTAATTCTACCTTTTCCAAGTTTTTGAAGTGGACCATCATGTGGAAACTTAATTTTCCCGAATAAGTATAAAACTAGTCCAGTGCCTATCAATATCCATAAACCTATAAAAACTTCACGTTTTAAAAGTCCCCAATGTTCAACTAAATCGGCATTAGATAAAAACTTAAGTGCTAAAGCTAGTTCAATAAATCCTAAAACAACTTTTACTGTATTTAACCAACCACCAGATTTAGGTAATGAATTTAACCACTTAGGAAACATGGCAAATAAAGTAAATGGTAATGCTAATGCCAATCCAAAACCACTCATACCCATTGTTAATTGCATTGCACCACCATCTGCTGTAAGTGAACTTCCTAATAGTGTTCCGAGAATTGGCCCTGTACAAGAAAAAGAAACTATAGCTAAAGTTAAGGCCATAAAAAATACACCTATAAAACCACCAATCTTGTTGGCTTTACTATCCATTGTTGCACTCCAAGACTGAGGTAATGTTAATTCAAAATAACCAAAGAATGAAAACGCAAATGCTATAAAAATGATGAAGAATATAATGTTGAGTGTTACATTAGTTGAAATGTTATTTAAAATCCCAGGATCTAAAGAATCTAATAAGTGAAAAGGTATGCTTAATAAGACATATATAATGAAAATGAAAAAACCGTAAAGTATAGAATTTATTAGACCTTTTTTCGGATCACTAGCACTTTTAGTAAAGAAAGATACTGTTAGTGGAATCATTGGAAAAACACAAGGTGTAAGCAGTGCTATTAAGCCACCCAAAAATCCAAGTAAAAATATAAATAAATTACTTTGTTCTTCGACAGTTTGCTTTTTATAATTATCCCATCCTGTAACGTTTAGATTAAGTTCTTCAGATAGTTTTTTACTTCGCGCATCGATATTTGCAACTTTTGCTTCTACTGCGGTTCCGTCTAAGGATAGATTAAACATAAAATCTCCAGGAATACATTTTGAATTATCACATGTTTGGTACTCTACAAACACTTCAATTTGTTTTAAATCTGGATTTAAGACTTTTATTTTTTGCTCAAAGAGTGCTTCCTCTTTGAATTTAATTACATCTTCTTCGAATATCTCATCGAAAACAGGCGCAACTTCTGGCTCTGTCGTAGGTCCTTGAAGATTGTAATTAGTTTCTTGATCCTTGTATTCAAATATAGTTGTAGGTGCAAATCCACCCGTAGATTTCTGCGAATATATATACCACCCCTTATCAACTTTTGCCTTAAAAGTTAAATTATACTCAGTATCTGAAATCTTCTCAACATTAGATTCCCACTTTACTGGTTCTAAAATCTGAGAAAATAGATTAAATGAAAAACCAATGGTTAGTAGAACGAGTAGTAACGTTTTTTTAATCGTCATAAATAATGCATTAAACCACAAACGTAATGAATGTGATTATATTATTAATTATCTAACGCCTAATTTATAAAAACCTTAAGAATATCAGTGGAGAAATGAATATAAAAAAACCGAATTTCAAATTCGGTTTATGTCATTAAGATTCTTCTTCAATCTTTATTTTTTTAGAATGCTTCCATTTAGAAATACCTCCTTCGAGATCGTATATTTTTTCAAAACCAGCCTCTTCAAGCTTTTTGGCACATTTTGCACTTCTTACTCCTCCTTGACAATATAAAATTACAGGTTTTTCTTTATCGAGTTTAGTGATATCTTCCTCAAATGTCGGAGAGGTAAAATCTATATTTTGTGAATTAGCAATGCGCACTTCTGCATATTCTTCTGGAGTGCGAACATCTACTAATTGTACATCCTCCAAATCTAATATGGACTGCATTTCATCTGCAGTGATTAACTTTACTTCACTATTACTTTTGTCATCAATACAACTTGTACTTAATGATGTGGCTACAAACATGCAGCATAAAACAATTAATTTTTTCATCTTTAATTTAATATTATTCCTGAAATGCTACTTCACCCTTCCACTGACTGAAGCCACCAACTAAATTATAGGCATTATCAAACCCTAACTGATTCATAACCGCACAGGCCTGACCACTTCGTCCGCCTGCTTTACAATACACGTAGTAGTTTTTAGTTTTGTCTAATTGATTTACCTCGTCGATAAAACCTTGACCTTTAAAAATATCTATATGTATAGCATTAGGAATCATTCCTAATGCGACTTCTTCTGGTGTCCTAACATCTAAAACTACAGAATTATTGTCTTCGTTTAACTGTTTTGTCCAATCTATCTGAGACAAATCTGCCATAATCATCTATTTTGCTTCAACAAAATTAACATTTCCTTATGATATAGATGCAAAAAAATCCGAAGTGTTACACTTCGGATTCATTATTTAACAAATTACCTTTATCACCAGGTAACTAAATTAACACTTAAACTTTAATTGAGCACCCTATGGCTCTTGTCTCTTTCACTTTAATATCCTTACCATTCATTAAAGCATCTACTGCATTTTCAACATATTTCTCGTTTACCGCAGAGGCATCCTTATAATTATCGTCAATAGCGCCTATATACTTTACAACGTTCCCTTTTCTTGTTTTTTCTAACAAATAAACGTGAGGAGTTTTTGTGGCACCGTATTGTGGATAAATCTTTTGGCCTTCATCCATTAAATAGGGAAAAGTAAACCCTTTAGCTTTCGCTCTGGCCTTCATCGCTTCCATATTATCACCAGGCTTAACATCTGTATTGTTAGGCATTATTGCAATTACAGGATAACCTTTTGAGGCATACTTTTTATTTAATGCTTCTATTCTATCCTCATAAGCCACAGCATACGGACAAGTATTACAGGTGAAAATTACGATAAATCCTTTTGCATCTGTGTAGTCAGAAAGAGACACTTTGTTACCATCTATATTCTCTAAACTAAAGTCAGTTGCTAAATCGCCAATTTTATAACCATTGTCTCTAGTATCATTAGTAAACGCAAACAGCGTAACTCCTAATACCATTACTATAAGTAATCTTAATGTTTTCATATGTTCTTATTTTAAAAATTGTTTTATTTCAGTTTCTAATTCGTCCTTTGTGAATGATTTTTCATAAAATTGCCGCTTATCTTTACTATAAATAATCGTAGCTGGCAAAGCACCAGACCATTTTTCATCTATAGCTGGTATCCATCTATTCTGATTAACATCATCAAAAGCAACAACTTTAGATTTTAATTTTTTTTCTTTAATAAAGGGTTTGAGCTTCTTGTCATAGTTTCTTGGAAAATCTAGACTAACCAATAAAAACTCAACTCCTTGGTCTTTATACTCTTGGTTAAGGGCTTCAAAATAGGGTAATTCTTTCACACACGGTGCGCACCATGTTGCCCAAAAATTCACCACATATACCTTGTCATCGGTCTTGTTAATTAGAGGTTTTAAACCGTCATAATCATATATTTCCAAATTTACTTCTGAGGTATTAACGACTGTCTCGTTTTTTTCTTTCTTTGAAATGTTAGAATCAGCTATAGTCTCTTCTTTCGATGAGTCTTTACATGAAAAAATTACTAGTAAGCATAAAATTAATAATCGCTTCATGCAATAAAGTTATTAATCCATTTGACACCCTTTTAATAATTAACAAAAAATTAATTTAAATGTTTGAAATTATAAATTATCATTTCTATATTTGACATTGAAATGAAAATAATAATAAATCATACTTGGTGGTGGAATTTCTCAAACAAATGTTCGTGAAATAATCCTTGTATGTATAATATAGAAAAAGGCTTGTCATTCACGACAAGCCTTTTTTAATTGAAAATTGATGAAAACCTTTAGTCTTTACACACACTATAAAAAAATACTTGCAGATACAATTACACCTGTAAGTATATATCTTAAAATTAGAGATAAGTTTCCTAACAGTATTTTATTAGAGAGTAGTGATTATCACGCCAATGATAACAGCTTTTCTTATATCTGCTGTAATCCAATTGCTTCAATAAAGGTTGAGAATGGTAGTATTCATCAATCATATCCAGACGGAAGTACAAAACATAATTTTATTGACACTGTTGGTGTCGTAGAAGAAATCCACAAGTTTACACAACGGTTTAAGGTAGATTCTAATAATAATTTTAAATTCATCAACAATGGAATTTTCGGATATACGGCTTATGATGCCGTAAAATATTTTGAGGATATTGGAATTTCAAAAAAAGAAAATTCAGTAGCTATTCCCGACATCTATTACGCTGTATATCAAAATATCATTGCCATTAATCATTTTAAAAATGAAGCCTATATTTTTGCGCACTGCTTTGATACGGAAAATAATATAGATGAAATTCTGCAATTAATTCAAACCAGGCAATATGCTTCATATTATTTCAATACAAAAGGAAAAATAGAATCGAATCTCAGTGATGATGACTATAAACAACATGTAGAACTAGCAAAAAAACATTGCTCCAGAGGTGATGTTTTTCAATTGGTGTTATCTAAACAATTTAATCAAAAGTTTAGTGGAGACGAATTTAATGTTTATAGAGCTCTAAGAAGTATTAACCCATCACCATACCTGTTTTATTTTGACTATGGGAATTTTAAAATATTTGGAAGCTCACCTGAAGCACACCTAGTGGTCAGCGATAATAAGGCAGAAATACATCCTATCGCAGGTACTTTTAAAAGAACTGGTAACGATTTAAAAGATGCCGAGTTAGCCGAAAAGCTTATTAAAGACGATAAGGAAAACAGTGAGCATGTGATGCTTGTAGATTTGGCAAGAAATGATTTAAGTAGACACGGAAGTAATGTCACAGTAGAGAATTATAGAGAAGTTCAATTTTTCTCCCATGTTATTCACTTAGTAAGTAAAGTTACTGGAGACATCAATAAAGATACAGATACAATGCAGGTGGTCGCAGACACTTTTCCTGCAGGAACGCTAAGTGGTGCTCCCAAGCATATGGCAATGCAACTCATAGAAAAGCACGAAAAAACAAGCAGAAGCTATTATGGTGGTGCTATTGGTTTTATGGATTTTGAAGGTAATTTTAATCATGCCATAATGATAAGAACGTTCTTAAGTAAAAATCATAAATTATTTTGGCAAGCTGGCGCTGGATTGGTTGCAAAATCAGATCCTGAAAGCGAATTACAAGAGGTGTATAATAAGCTTGGAGCATTAACTAACGCTATTGATCAAGCTAAAGACATTTAATATGAAGAAGGTATTAGTAATAGACAATTACGACAGTTTTACATACAATCTGGTACATTATCTAGAAGATTTGGATTGTGATGTTACTGTAAAGCGAAACGACAAACTTACCTTAGAAGAAGTTGATGCATTCGATAAAATCGTTTTATCACCTGGTCCAGGAATACCAGATGAAGCAGGATTGTTAAAAGCTATAATAGCAGCATATGCACCTACTAAAAGTATACTAGGCGTATGTTTAGGTCAGCAAGCCATAGGTGAAGTATTTGGAGGTAAGATCGAAAATTTAGACAATGTTTATCATGGTGTCGCAACTAATGTAACGCTTTCAGTTGACGACGAAACTTTGTTTAAAGGCCTTGATAATACATTTGAAGTCGGTCGCTATCACTCTTGGGTTGTAGATACCAACTTACCAAATAGTTTAGAAGCAACATCGTTCGATGAAAATGGACAAATCATGTCGTTAAGACATAAAGAATATGACGTAAAAGGAGTACAATATCACCCTGAATCTGTTTTGACTCCAAACGGGAAAAAGATTCTGGAGAATTGGGTGAATAGTTAGCAGTTAGCAGTTAGCAGTTAGCAGTTAGCAGTTAGCAGTTAGCAGTTAGCAGAGAATACAAAATAATTGAATAAGAAATGAAAATAATAAAAATTAAAGTCCCAACTTCCGACAGTGTCGGAATAAACGATTTTCAGAAATAAAGAGCGAAAAAGCGGAACT
>NZ_CBFHMI010000009.1:0-72075 GCF_965656915.1 Winogradskyella sp.
TGAGCCAGGATCAAACTCTTCATCGTTAAATTTTAAGCCTTACGGCTATCTCTTTAACAACTAATAGGAATTATCAAGTACTCTAAATGATTTATTCTCTTGTTTTGAATTAATCGTTTCCAATTAATTCTTACGCTGTCAATTCAATATGTTAATGAACTTTTTTTATCTTCTCTTAAACAAATTATCGCTTAAGCGGGTGCAAATATAAAACCCTTTTTTTATTCCCACAACATCTAAATCAAAAAATATTTAATTATTTTTTCTATTACAGATTATATGAAAATGAACTATCGCTCTAAGCATTTAGCTGCCTGTAACGGGGCGCAAATATATAACTACTTTTATTCCCCACAAGTCTTTTTTTTACTTATTTGTTATTTCTATTTTAACACACTTATTAACAAGAAGTTGGAAGTAAAAAATTTAATATGAACATACTATTCTTCTTATATATAAAACTTCACTTTGTCTATTCTATATATAGATTTATATTTGTGGGCTAAAATTATAAACAGAAAATGATTAAAATTACTCTTCCTGACGGTTCGGTAAGGTCTTTTACTCAAGATATTACTCCATATGAAGTAGCTAAAGATATTAGTGAAGGTTTCGCACGTAATGTTATTTCAGCTAAGTTTAATAACGACGTTATTGAAATTACTACTCCATTATCTAAAGATGGAAACCTAACTTTATTTACCTGGAGAGATGATGAAGGAAAAAAAGCCTTTTGGCATTCATCTGCACATGTTTTAGCACAAGCGCTTGAAGAGTTATATCCTGGTATAAAACTATGGGTTGGACCTGCTATAGAAAACGGCTTTTACTATGATGTAGATTTAGGTGACAACATTATTTCTGAAAAAGATTTCAAAACTATCGAAAACAAAATGATAGAAATAGCTCGAGGAAAACACGAGTTTAAAATGAGGGATGTTTCAAAATCAGAAGCATTATCTTATTACGAAGGTAAAAATGAATACAAAGTTGATTTAATAGAAAACCTTGAAGATGGTACAATTAGTTTCTGTGATCACTCAACTTTTACCGACTTATGTCGCGGTGGACATATACCTAATACGGGTATTATTAAAGCTGTCAAAATACTTAGTGTTGCAGGCGCTTATTATAAAGGAGATGAAAACGAAAAGCAATTAACAAGAGTTTATGGTATTTCATTCCCTAAACAAAAAGAACTAACAGAGTATCTGCATTTGTTAGAAGAAGCTAAAAAAAGAGATCATAGGAAATTAGGTAAAGAATTAGAGTTATTTACTTTTTCTCAAAAAGTAGGACAAGGTTTACCTCTTTGGCTCCCTAAAGGTGCTGCTCTCAGAGAACGATTAGAGAACTTCTTAAAATCTGCTCAAAAGAAAGCAGGTTACGAAATGGTTGTTACACCTCACATAGGCAATAAAGAATTATACATAACTTCAGGACATTTCGCAAAATATGGAGAAGATAGTTTTCAGCCTATTAACACTCCAGCTGAAGGAGAGGAGTTTTTATTAAAACCGATGAACTGCCCACATCATTGTGAAATTTATAATAGCAGACCTTTTTCTTATAAAGAATTACCCAAACGATTTGCAGAATTCGGAACTGTTTATAGATATGAACAAAGTGGTGAACTTCACGGTTTAACACGTGTTAGAGGATTTACTCAAGATGACGCTCATATATTCTGTACTCCAGATCAATTAGATGCAGAGTTTAAAGAGGTTATTGACTTAGTCTTGTATGTTTTTGGATCATTAGGATTTGAAAACTTTACGGCTCAGGTCTCTCTTAGAGATCCTGAAAAGCCAGAGAAGTATATTGGTAGTGATGAAAATTGGGAAAAAGCAGAACAAGCAATTTTAAATGCAGCAAAAGACAAAGGCTTGAATTATGTCGTTGAAACAGGTGAGGCAGCATTTTATGGTCCGAAGTTAGACTTCATGGTAAAGGATGCTTTAGGAAGACAATGGCAGTTAGGAACAATTCAAGTAGATTACAATCTTCCTGAACGTTTTGATTTAACTTATAAAGGCAGTGACAATGATCTTCATAGACCTGTTATGATTCATCGCGCACCTTTTGGAAGTATGGAACGTTTTGTAGCTATTCTACTAGAACATACAGGCGGAAATTTTCCACTTTGGTTAATGCCAGAACAGGTAGTTATTTTATCTGTGAGTGAGAAATATGAAAAATACGCCGAAAAAGTTTTAAATTTGCTAGAAAATGACGAAATTCGCGCCCTTGCCGATAACAGAAATGAAACTGTAGGAAAGAAAATACGAGAAGCGGAAATGCAAAAGTATCCTTACATGATTATAGTAGGTGAGCAAGAAGAGAAGGACAATACAATTACTGTAAGACAGCACGGAGGTGAAGATCTTGGCACAATAAGTGTAGAAGAGTTCTCCAATATAATAACAGAAAAAGTAAATAAAAGTTTAAAAACTTTTAAATAAATAAAGTTTAATTTAAATATATAAGCCATAGCAATACGTAGAAACAGAAGGAATTATAATAGACGTGAAGCCCAAGAGGACAAGCACAGAATTAACTCTAAAATAAGGTCAGAAGAAGTAAGAGTAGTAGGAGATAACGTAGAAGTAGGAGTCTATCCTATTAAGAAAGCATTATCAATGGCAGATGATCAAGGATTAGATCTTGTAGAGATTTCGCCAAACGCGAAGCCACCTGTTTGTAAAATTATGGACTATAAAAAGTTTCTTTACGAACAAAAGAAACGTGAAAAAGCCTTAAAAGCTAAGGCAACTAAGGTTGTAGTAAAAGAAATAAGATTTGGGCCTCAAACAGACGACCATGATTATGAATTTAAAAAGAAACATGCGATTAAGTTCCTCAAAGATGGAGCTAAATTAAAAGCATTTGTGTTTTTTAAAGGAAGATCAATTGTTTTTAAAGAACAAGGTCAGATATTATTATTAAGACTTGCTCAAGATTTGGAAGAGTACGGAAAAGTAGAACAGATGCCAAAACTTGAAGGAAAACGAATGATAATGTTCATTGCTCCAAAAAAGAAATAAATACTGTATTTACAGTAAACGATAATAAGCGAAACGTAATTAAAAATAGGAGAAAATGCCTAAAATGAAAACAAAATCGAGTGCTAAGAAACGTTTCAAACTAACTGGCACTGGTAAAATCAAAAGAAAGCACGCTTTTAAGAGTCATATATTGACTAAAAAATCTAAAAAGCGTAAGCTGAAGTTAACTCATGATGCTTTGGTGCACAAAGCAGATGAGGATAATATTAAAACAATGTTACGTTTAAAGTAATATAGTTTTAATCGGTTAAAACAATTTATAAACCCTGGAGTTAGGCAAAATTATTTAGCAAGTACCTTTTTAGGTCGCCTACTACAAAAAACAATTAAAGAAATGCCAAGATCAGTAAATTCAGTTGCAAAGAGAGCCAGAAGAAAAAAGGTTCTCAAGCAAGCAAAAGGTTACTTCGGACGTCGTAAAAACGTTTGGACAGTAGCAAAGAATGCGGTGGACAAAGCGATGCAATATTCGTACAGAGACCGCAGAAACAAAAAAAGAACATTCCGTGCGTTATGGATTATGCGTATTAATGCAGGTGCAAGACAACATGGAATGAGTTATTCAAAATTTATGGGTAAATTAAAAGCTAATAACATTGAATTGAATCGTAAGGTTCTTGCAGATTTAGCGATGAATCATCCAGAAGCTTTTGAAGCTATAGTTAACAAAGTAAAATAGGGCTTTTAGCCAAATTAATAACAACATTTCGCTTAACAAAAAGTCCGATTCTTTCGAATCGGACTTTTTTATTGATTAGTTTCCTATTAGGGTTATTACAATTTTTCTCATTCCTCCAAAATCTCGGTGTTCCCCTAGATATATGCCTTGCCAAGTACCTAAATTTAATTTACCATTAGACACTGGTATTTGAATAGAACTTCCAAATAAAGCTGCTTTTATATGTGCTGGCATATCATCAGACCCTTCATAATTATGCTTATAATAAGGCATATCCTCCGGGACCATTTCATTTATATGAGCTTCAAAGTCCTCTCTAACTGTAAAGTCTGCGTTTTCATTGATTGCTAAACTAGCTGAAGTATGCTTTATAAATACATGTAATACTCCAATATCAATATCTGATATTTCTTTTATACTCAATACTATTTCAGAGGTGACAAGATGAAACCCTCTTTGCTTTTGTGAAAGCTGTATTTCTTTTTGATAAAATTTCAACTTAAAAGATTAAGTTTTTTGTTTTTTCTTTTTAGCAGCAGGAAAAAGAACATTGTTTAATATAAGCCTATATCCTGGAGATGTTGGATGTAAGTCTAGCTCCGTTTTAGGATCACCTACTCTATGCGTATAATCTTCTGGATCGTGACCACCATAAAACGTAAAAAACCCTTTTCCCTTTATGCCATGTATGTACTTTGCCTCACCATTTGTTCTATTCTCGCCCATCACCAAGACATTAGATTTAATTTGATCTCTTGTAAAAGAAGTTGTTTGTCCCATAAAGCCTTTTACTAAAGCTGTATGGTTCTGTGTTAGCATGGTAGGTATTGGATCCCATTTTGCAGAATATTGCATTAACGAAAAATAATCTGTTGTTTTAGGAATTTGCCTTTTCTGAGTCATATCTATTGAAGAAAACTCATAAACGTTAGGACTACGTTCTAAAATATAGTCTTTAAAAGCAAATGTTTTTGAGTAATCTATTTTATTCTGGTAACCAGGATCACTACCATCACCATCAAACATAGGCTCACAAATATCCACTCCGTCTGCAGATAAAGCTATATCAAAACTATCCGTGGCAGAACACATCGCAAACATAAACCCTCCTCCAACAACATAATCTCGTATTTTATTTGCTACTGCTAATTTTGATTCTGATACTTTATTATATCCTAGTTTAGTTGCTAATTCCTCAGCAGCTTTCTTCTCTTCAATGTACCAAGCAGCTGATCTGTAGGTTCTATAAAATTTCCCATATTGCCCTGTAAAATCTTCATGATGTAAGTGTAACCAATCATACAATAACAACTCATCATTTAGTACTTCCTCATCATAGATAGTTTCATAAGGTATTTCTGCATAGGTTAATACCATTGTAACAGCATCATCCCAAGGTTGGTTTCCGTATGGCGTGTAAACAGCTATTTTCGGTGCTTTTTCCAGAATCACAGCTTCCTGATTTACAGCAGGACTACTAATCCCTTCTAATATCTCAGCGGCTTTTGCATCTGAGATAACTTCAAATGAAACTCCTCTTATTTGACATTCTTTCTGAATGATTTCAGCATCTGGTAAAAGAAATGAGCCACCTCTATAGTTTAATAACCACTTAACCTTTAATTCGCGTTCTAGTGTCCAATACGTTACACCATATGCTTTCAAATGATTCTCCTGTGTTTCTGAATCCATAGGAATCAGAATATATGAAGCATACATGTTTAAACTAATAAATAGCGTAAAAATTAAGACGATATAATTCTTCAAGTTCATAGATTTAGAACGAAATATAATTAATTTTTAGTCTATTAGCTCTTAAATTATAATTCTTTTAAGAGCTATATTGAATATTCAATAAGTTGGTTGTAATACGGAAGGCACTCTTTTAATAATGAATTGAGATGTTTTGGTAAGGCCTTGTCTTTTGCTTTATACTTTAAAAAGCCACTAGATTTATGTACATTTTTATACCAATATTTAGCCCATATACCGTCTTCAATTCTTTGGTTTGGTTGCCAAGATAGCATATTGTCATCAAAAGGAATTTCTACAAATTCACATAGTTTACTTAAGGTATTTTTTGGGGCGATAAGTACTTTCTTAGAATCAAGGACAACAAATGGAATTTCATTCTGCTCAAAATATTCAAGTAATTCAACATGCATGGCATAGCCGACGTCATTAAGTGTTGGGTTTTTGATGACTTTGTCAAAAGAAGGCAACATATCTTCCGGATCTCTTGTAAGAATTACATTAATGGTTTGTTTCATAAAATCACGATCTAATCCTAATAGATGATGTGTCATATGTTTAAAGAACAAGACGGGTTTTTCATCATTAGAAAGCATCATATTAACCACTTTTTGACCCTCTGTTTCCATTGTATTCATTATATCTTCCGAGCCAGGATGATATTTATGCGCTTCTGGATGTGTTTTTAGATAATAGCCATATAATGGCTCGTCAAAGACCTTCGAGTCATTGCGTTGTGCAAATGAATACATAAGGGCCGTTGATATATTTCTTGGTCCAGACCACAAACAAATACGCTTTATACTATCCATTATTCAGCTCATTCTCAATTAATTTTTCGTAAAAGCTACTCAGTTTTTTAGTCATGTTTCCAAATCTGCCATCA
The DNA here is from genome assembly GCF_965656915.1 of Winogradskyella sp. Taxonomy (GTDB): domain Bacteria; phylum Bacteroidota; class Bacteroidia; order Flavobacteriales; family Flavobacteriaceae; genus Winogradskyella. The sequence goes on from NZ_CBFHMI010000009.1 coordinate 6,383, forward strand.
CCAATTTGTCTACCATCTATCTTAGTTACAGGTGTTAATCCGCCAAATGTTCCTGTCACAAAAGCTTCATCAGCACCATATACATCAAATAGTGAAAAGTCTTTTTCATAATGTGGTATTTCATTTCTCTTGCATACTTCCAAAACTTTTGCTCTTGTAATTCCATTCATACAATATTTACTTGTCGAAGTCCAGACTTCATTATTTGTAATAATAAAAAAATTTGTGGCATTACAGGTAGATACAAATCCATTAACATCTAACATTAGTGCTTCGTCAGCTCCCGCTTCAATCGCTTGAATTAGTGCTTGAACTTCGTGAAGTTTACTATGACAATTTAATCTTGGATCTAAATAATCTGGTGAGCCTCTTCTAATAGTACTTGTAAAAAGTGTAATGCCCTTTTCTTATGACGATTTTGATGCCTGTTTAAATTCGGGAATAATCACCACATTAGGTCCAGATATTGTTAATCGCGGGTCTTGAGAAGGTGTTTTCTTTATGCCTCGTGTTACCATAATTCTTACATGTACACCGTCCGACATTTCATTTGCATGTAAAACATTCCAAACTTTTTCTTTAAGTTCTTCTTTTGTAACTGGTAAATGCATACCTACAGTAGCTGCAGATTGCCACAGTCTATTGAAATGATCGTCAACAAATACTAATTTTCCGTGATGAAGCCGAAGTGCTTCCCATACACCAACGCCTACTAAATAACCACTGTCAAAAACAGATATTTTAGCATCCTTTCTTGCAAAAAGCTTGTCGTTTATTGAAATTAAAATGCTGTTATTTCTAGAATCATCTACAGCATTATGAGTACCATGAACCATACATTAAATTTTAAGTAGAAAGATACTTAAAATTAGTATTGGTCATTAATCAACGACTGAATTTTTCTATTTCAGTCTCTTTACCCGAAAGTAAACTTGCAATAATTTTAGTACTTGGAAATTGTTCTAATATGATTTTAATAAACACTGTAATTGGAATTGCCATTATTAAACCTGGAATTCCCCATAAAAAGCCCCAAAACATAAGCATTACTAAAACTGCTATTATATTAATTGAGAAGGATTTACCCATGAAAATTGGTTCTAGTATAGCGCCAAAAACTACCTGCACTAAAGTAATTGATAGCACAAAGAAGAATAATGTACTAGTTGGGTCTAATTCTACAAATGCGAAAATCGACAAGAGTATTACAGAAATAAAAGAACCAACCATTTGTACAAAATTAATGGCAAATGCAAAAAGTCCCCAGAAAATTGGAAAACTCACGTCAAAAAACACACACATTAATCCAGTAAATAATCCAGTTAATGCACTAACCAAAAACTTTACCTTAATGAATTTTATAAGGTCTTTTTCAATTTTCATAAAGGCCTTTATCGAAGTATGTTTTTGTCTGAGCAGCGTGTTATTTAGCAGTTTATGAACATTTATAGATTCCGCCAACCACAATACCACAAAGAAGGTAGTCATTAAAAGCGTTGTTAAAAAGGTTCTCAGAAAACCAATAGTATCACCTAAATTTTCTTTTTGAAAAAACTGAGTAAAGAAGTTTTGATTCTCTTCAAACTCAAAACCAAAACTATCTGACAAATATAATTTTAAATCAGCCAGTTTTTCTTCTGCTTTTGGAAAAAAATCAGATTTAGTAGCTAATATTTCTTTACTTGATAGTTGTATTAATTCTATACCAATCATTAATCCACCTGCAACCAAAAGTAAAACTATGAGAATACTAATTACCTTAGGTACCTTACGTCTTCCTAACCATCGCATTAATGGTAAAAATAACAATGCAATGAACATCGAAAAAATTAAAGGAATGAAAATAAATGAAAGGATTTTAAGCAAATAAAATACTAGTGGTATGGCTATAATTAACAACAAGATATTTGTTGTTCTTCTTTCGTTTAACATGAGGCAACATTCAATTAAATGACGATTGGTAAAGATAAGTTAAAAAGAATCTTTAACCATTTAAATTGTTGTTAAAAAGGAACACCATCATCCTCTGGACCATCAAATGCGTCGGAAGCTGAAGGAAAATTATCTGGTTTAAATGTGTCATCGTTTGCAGCGGCATTCATCTTAGAGTGAAACTCTCCAAAAGGAGTATCAAAATCGTCAAGATTATCAAATTTACCGAGATGACCAATGAACTTTAATCTAATATTATCTAAGCCACCATTTCTGTGCTTAGCGACAATAAATTCACCTTGCCCTTCCGTTGGCGAGCGTTCTTCGTCATCCCACTCATCAATCTTATAATATTCTGGTCTGTAAATAAATGATACAATATCTGCATCTTGCTCTATAGCACCAGATTCACGTAAATCTGAAAGTAAAGGACGTTTACTACCACCACGAGTTTCTACGGCACGGGACAACTGCGATAATGCAATTACTGGTACGTTCAATTCTTTAGCCAGTGCTTTAAGGTTACGAGAAATCATTGAAATTTCTTGTTCTCTATTTCCACCTTTTTGACTTCCCCCTGCTGTCATTAATTGCAAGTAATCAATCATTATAACTTTGATACCGTATTGTGATGCTAATCGTCTTGCCTTAGCTCGTAAATCAAAAATTGACAGTGATGGTGTATCATCTATAAACAAAGGTGCTTGCTCTAAAGTTTTTACTTTTACATTAAGTTGCTCCCACTCATGTTTTTCTAGTTTACCTGTTCTCAACTTTTCAGAAGACAAACCAGTTTCACTAGAAATTAAACGGGTTATTAACTGTACTGAAGACATCTCTAAAGAGAAAAATGCCACAGGTTGATTAAAATCTACAGCAATGTTTCTCGCCATAGTTAAGGTAAGTGCAGTTTTACCCATACCAGGACGAGCGGCCACAATAATTAAATCACTGGGTTGCCAGCCTGATGTCAACTTATCTAGTTTATCAAAACCAGTTGGTATACCGCTTAATCCTTCTTTATTAGATATTTCTTCAATCTTCTTTTTTGCCTGAATTACTAAACTCTGTGCAGTCTCAGTAGATTTTTTGACGTTACCTTGTGTAACTTCATATAGCTTTGCTTCAGCATTATCTAAAAGATCGAAAACATCTTTAGTTTCGTCATATGAGTCTTCAATAATTTCATTTGAAATTTTAATTAAACTCCGCTGAATATATTTCTGTAAAATTATTCTGGCATGAAACTCTATATGTGCCGAAGAGGACACACGTTGGGTCAAAGAAATAAGATAAAAATCACCACCAACCAAATCTAATTTTTCATCTTTCTTTAATTGGCTAGAAACAGTTAATAAGTCAATAGGTTCACTATTTTCAAATAATTTGAAAATTGCTTCAAATATAATTTTATGAGCATCTTTATAAAAAGCTTCAGGACTTAAAATATCAATTACCTCATCAACACCTTTTTTGTCAATCATCATTGCTCCAAGCACAACTTCCTCTAAGTCAATAGCTTGAGGTGGTATTTTACCTTTCTCTAAGCTAATGATGGTGCTTTTATCGACTTTGTAACCTTGTATTGGGTTGGGTTGTTTCATAAATAACAAAAGTAGCTAAATAGTATCGACGAATTGCCTTTTAGGTATTTGTCGTTCTCAACATAAAGTTAACAATTTAACTGTTAATAACTCTGAATTAATGTTAATAGCGCCAAAAAAAACCGAAGCTAAAACTTCAGTTTTTTTTTGTTGCCTATGTTTAGTGCAGTTAGTCTTTAAATACTCCCATATCGAAGTATTTACTCATGCGTTGTTTTACTAATTCTTTTGGTGATAAGTTTTTAAGTTCACCATATGATTTTACAATAGCGTCTCTTACCGTTGTAAAAGTTTTCTCTCTATCTGTATGCGCTCCACCTAATGGTTCTTTGAGTATCTGATCAACTAACTTCATACGCTTCATATCTTTAGCAGTTAATTTTAAGGCTTCAGCAGCCTGTTCTTTATATTCCCAGCTTCTCCATAAAATTGAAGAGCATGATTCTGGAGAAATCACGGAGTACCATGTATTCTCTAACATTAATACTTTGTCACCAACACCTATACCTAAAGCACCACCTGATGCACCTTCACCAATAATTACGGTAATTATTGGAACTTTAAGTCTGGTCATTTCCAAAATATTTCGCGCTATCGCTTCTCCTTGACCTCTCTCTTCAGCCTCTAAACCTGGATATGCGCCAGGCGTATCTATTAAAGTAACTACTGGTATGCCAAATTTCTCAGCAGATTTCATAAGTCGTAATGCTTTACGATAACCTTCTGGATTAGACATTCCGAAATTACGGTATTGTCTGGTCTTTGTATTAAATCCTTTTTGTTGGCCTATAAACATATAAGATTGATCACCAATTTTTCCTAAACCACCAATCATAGCTTTATCATCCTTAACATTTCTATCGCCATGTAATTCTAAAAAAGATTCGCCGCAAAGTGCTTTGATATGATCTAAGGTATATGGTCTGTCTGGATGACGTGATAACTGTACACGTTGCCAAGCCGTAAGATTTTTATAAATTTCCTTTTTCGTCTCTGCTAATTTCTTTTTTATCTGCTTACAGGTTTCTGTTACATCTACATCGCTCTCTTCACCTATAATCTGGCATTTATCTAATTGCTCTTCTAGTTCTTTTATTGGTAATTCAAACTCTAAATATTCCATACAATTTGAAGTTGTTTTTTTGTTTAGTTAGGATACAAACCTACGTATTCTTATTTTATTTTTTTAACAAATATGCTAAAAGTAGGTTCACTTTGACATTTAGGCAAAAATAATTATTCTTATAGTAAATATAAAAAACTTTAATTGGGAATACTGTTGACTTTCTGTTTACGCCTTTTATAATTCTTAAAAATAGCATCTAATAATACTGTGACTAATACTAGAATTGCTCCAATGTAAAATTGTGAAGACATTTTTTCTGTTTCCGGAAAGAGAATAAGTGCTATTGCTATACCATAAATTGGTTCTAAGTTATAACTTAATATCACTGTAAAAGGACTTATATAGCGCATCACTTCCACTGCACCTATAAATGCGTAAGCTGTACATACAGATGCCAGTATAAAAATATAAACCCAATCTGAATTTGATAAGGTAAAAAATTCTGAATTAAAGGTTGTACCGGTAAGAAGTATAAATACAGTTAAGAATACTACTCCACTTATAAATTCATAAAATGAAATTATTGTTGCATTATATCTTTCGATAAACCTACCATTAATTACCGCAAATAATGTAGAAAATAAAGCTGATAACAGACCTAAAATAATGCCATTGATATAACCCATTTCACTACTGGTAATCAATATAACACCTAGTATTACAAAAAGTCCAAAAATAATTTCATAGGCCAATATCCGACGCTTAAAAAAAATAGGTTCTATAAAACTTGCAAAAAATGCACCAGAAGAGAACATGGCCAAAGCTATCGATACATTAGCTTGATTTATAGCCTCAAAGAATGTTATCCAATGCAGAGCAATTATAACTCCCGCTGCAGAAAACTGCCAAAACGCTTTGGAGGTAATTTTAATATTCAATCTTACAATTTTGATATATAAAAACATCAAGATACCTGCAATAGCCATTCGATACCATACTAATGCCAGTGAACCAATAGTAATTAGCTCTCCAAGAATTGCTGTAAAACCTGCTATAAATACCAGAAGGTGTAAATGGATATAATGCTTAAGTTTAGCGTTTGGCATTTTGAAGGAGGTATACCGCTAAAATACCAAATATTACATTAGGAAGCCATACAGCTATAATTGCTGGAAAATTAGATTGTTCTGCCATGACCCCAAAAATCTTATCGAAGAAAACATATATCATAGCTATAGCAATACCTACAGCTAAATTAACACCCATTCCACCTCTACGTTTTACAGAAGATACTGCCACTGCAATTATGGTAAGTATAAAAATTGAGACCGGTAAACTCCATTTTTTTAGTTTAACAACCTCATAACGTCCAATATTAGAGGATCCTCTTCGTTTTTCGGCAGCTATAAAATCTAACAATTCACCATAAGGTTTTGTTTCGGCAGCATATTCAACTGGTGTTAGGTCTTCAAGTTCAAAGGGAAACCTCATATTTTGCCTTCGCTTTTTCTCTATAGTTTCTACACCATTTTCAAAACTTCGCTTTACGTATGTTGTTAACCTGTAGCTTGAATCTTTTTGAATATATCTAATGTTATCTGCAAATATCTTGTACTTTAACTCATTACCTTCAAAATGCTCATAGGTAAAGTTCATGCCTGATTTACTGCGTGGTATAAAACTACTTACATAGATGTAATCATTATCATTAATCTGTCTGTAGATATCTCTTGTTTGCTGAACTCTTTTATTCTTTTTTAAATATTTGAATTTAAATTCGTTGAAACCCTGACTAGCATAAGGCGCTAAATACATCCCTAAAAAAAGCGCAAATCCTGCTACTATGGTTGCACCTATCATATAAGGTCTTAAAAATCTAGAAAATGAAACTCCAGAACTTAAGAACGCAACTATCTCAGTATTATTTGCCAACTTAGACGTAAACCAAATAACTGATAGGAATAAGAATAAAGGGAATAATAGATTCGCAAAATATACTGTAAAGTCAATATAATAAGATGTTACCTCACCAAAAGGTGCATTATTCTCTAATATTTTACCAATTTTTTCAGCTAAATCTACAGTTATACCAATAGGTATAAACAGCAATAACATCATTAAAAATGTAAACAAATAGCGCTTTAATATGTACCAATCTAAAATTTTCAAGTCTTATAATCTCTTATCCATTTGTTTTACCATTTTTTCTTTCCAAACTCCAAAATCGCCTGCAATTATATGTTTTCGAGCTTCACGTACGAGCCATAAATAGAATCCTAAATTATGAATTGTAGCAATTTGCTTTCCTAATAATTCATTCACAGTAAACAAATGCCTTAAGTATGCTTTGCTATATTCTGTATCTACAAAGGTAATTGCCATTTCATCTATTGGCGAAAAATCATCTGCCCATTTTAAATTTTTAATGTTTATGGTTCCATGCGCCGTAAAAAGCATTCCGTTTCTCGCATTACGAGTAGGCATTACACAATCAAACATATCTACACCTAACGCAATATTTTCTAATATATTGATTGGCGTACCAACTCCCATTAAATATCTTGGTTTTTCCTCTGGCAAAATACTACAAACCACATCTGTCATTTCATACATTTCTTCAGCTGGTTCACCTACTGACAAACCACCAATTGCATTTCCTTCTGCACCTGCATTTGCTATATATTCTGCAGATTGCTTCCTTAAATCTTTATACGTACTCCCTTGAACTATTGGAAAAAACGTTTGCTCGTAATCATACTTAAAGGGTGTCCTCTTTAAATGCGTTAAGCAACGTTCTAACCATCTGTGCGTCATATGCATAGAGCGTTTGGCGTAATTATAATCGCATGGATATGGAGTACACTCATCAAAAGCCATGATAATATCGGCACCAATACTTCGCTGTATCTCCATTACATTTTCTGGAGTAAATACATGATAACTTCCATCTATATGAGACTTAAACTTTACACCTTCTTCCTTTATTTTTCGATTTGCCGATAATGAATAGACCTGATAACCACCAGAATCAGTAAGTATGTTCCTGTCCCAATTCATAAATTTATGAAGCCCACCTGCTTTCTCTAAAATTGGTGTTTGTGGTCTTAAGAACAAGTGATAGGTGTTACCTAGTATAATATCAGGATTTATATCATTTTTAAGTTCGCGTTGATGTACTCCTTTAACAGATGCTACAGTACCTACAGGCATAAAAATAGGAGTTTCTATTGTACCATGGTCTGTAGTAATTTCTCCTGCTCGCGCTTTGGTGTCTTTATCTGTTGCTAAACGTTTAAAATTCATTAAAAAATAAGTCTGAAGGCAAATATAAATAACTCAAATACATTGAAGTCTTAATTAAATTTAAAATTGTTAGCAAATCCTCAAAATCGTTAATAAGTGACATCATTCTACTTTTGCGAGACCCTTATAAAAAACTATTTTTGTGCCATTAATCTAAGCAATATAAGATGCCAAACATTCAACAATTAGAAGATTTAACTACACAAGTTCGTAGAGATATTTTACGAATGGTACACAAGGTGAACTCTGGTCATCCAGGAGGCTCATTAGGATGTGCTGAATTTTTTGTTACCCTTTACCAAGACATCATGGAAACTAAAGACAGTTTTGATATGAATGGCATTGGTGAAGATTTATTCTTTCTTTCTAATGGTCATATATCACCTGTTTATTACAGTGTTTTAGCAAGATCTGGTTATTTTCCAGTTGAAGAATTAAATACGTTTCGGTTAATTGACTCCAGATTACAAGGTCACCCAACAACACACGAAGGGTTACCTGGTATTCGTATAGCTTCTGGTTCATTAGGACAAGGAATGTCAGTAGCTATTGGTGCAGCCGAAGCTAAGAAATTAAATGAAGATGTCAAATTGGTTTACAGTTTACATGGTGATGGAGAGCTGCAGGAAGGACAGAATTGGGAAGCCATTATGTATGCTGCAGGAAATAAAATAGATAATCTCATTTCTACCATTGATGTTAATGGACAACAGATTGATGGTTCTACGGATAACGTATTACCAATGGGAAATCTAAAAGCAAAATTTGAAGCTTTTGGTTGGTTAGTCGTTAAAATAGAAAATGGAAATGACGTGGAGTCCATATTATCTGGAATGGCTAAAGCAAAATCACTTTCAGGAAATGGAAAGCCTGTTTGTGTTTTATTACAAACCGTTATGGGTAATGGTGTGGATTTTATGATGCATACACACGCATGGCATGGTAAAGCCCCTAATGATGAGCAATTAGCAACAGGTTTGGCTCAGAATGCTGAAACTTTAGGGGATTATTAATCATCAATTAAAACAAAACATGAAGACATATACAAATACAGGAAATAAAGATACAAGATCAGGTTTCGGTGCTGGTTTAACAGAACTTGGTAAAACTAATGGTAATGTTGTAGCACTTTGTGCAGACTTAACAGGATCATTAAAAATGGATGAATTTAAAGCAAATCACCCTGAACGTTTTTTCCAAGTAGGCATTGCTGAAGCAAATATGATTGGTATCGCTGCAGGAATGACTATTGGAGGAAAAATTCCATTCACTGGTACTTTTGCTAACTTTTCAACAGGAAGAGTCTATGATCAAATCAGACAAAGTGTTGCATACAGTGGAAAAAATGTAAAAATTTGTGCTTCTCACGCAGGTGTTACCTTAGGAGAAGATGGTGCAACACATCAAATCCTTGAAGATATTGGATTAATGAAAATGTTACCAGGTATGACGGTTATTAATACTTGTGATTTTAATCAGACAAAAGCAGCTACTCTGGCTATAGCAGAACACGATGGACCTGTTTACCTAAGATTTGGCAGACCAAAAGTACCTAATTTTACTCTAGAAAATGGTAAGTTTAAAATTGGAAAGGCCGTACAACTAACCGAAGGAAATGATGTAACGATTGTAGCGACAGGTCATTTAGTTTGGGAAGCATTAGAGGCTGCTAAAGCTTTAAATGAAAATGGCATAGGTGCTGAAGTCATTAATATTCACACTATAAAACCATTAGATGATAAAGCCATATTAGACTCAGTTTCAAAAACTGGGTGTATTGTAACTGCAGAAGAGCATAACTATCTTGGTGGTTTAGGAGAAAGCGTTGCAAGAGTTTTAGCAAACCATAATCCTACTCCGCAAGAGTTTGTTGCAACAAACGACACATTCGGAGAATCTGGTACACCCGCGCAACTTATGGATAAGTATGGTTTAAATAGTGACGCAATCATTAATGCTGTAAAAAAAGTAGTGAAAAGAAAATAACTTCATTTTGGCAACGTTTTTGATATTACATACCTAATCTTAAAAACGAACATTATGAAAAATTTAAAAAAGTCAGCATTCTTAGCTGTAGTTTTCGCATTTATTAGTTTTAGTTTAAACGCACAAAAAGGAAGTTCATTTGGTTTTAAAGGTGGACTTAATTACAGTGCAAACGGAGACTACTTTGAGTCTATTGGCGATAATGCAAGGAATCCAGATTGGAACATTGGATATCACTTAGGTATTTTTGGAAAGATAGGAGATCAACTATATTTTAGACCAGAACTGGTTTATACAGCCACTAAGAGTGACTACAACAGTAATGATTTCTCAATAAAAAAAATTGATGCTCCGCTATTAGTTGGTCTTAAAGTCTTAGGCCCTGTAAGTGTTTTTGGTGGACCATCGCTGCAATACATTCTCGATACAGAATTTGATGGCATTGATATTGATAACGTAGAAGATGATTTTTCTGTAGGTCTTAATTTTGGTATAGGCATTAATTTCAACAAAGTAGGAATTGATCTACGATACGAAAGAGGTTTTAATAACAACGAAGCCCGTTTTATAAATAATAATCTCGGAGCTGTTGCTGTAAGTAGAATAGATACTAGGCCAGATCAGTTGATTTTAAGTTTATCAATTGCTCTATAGAAGTAAAAAACATAAAGAAAAAGCCGCTAAATTAGCGGCTTTTTTATTTTTTCGTTTGTTGATAATTAAGAATCATCACTCTCTTCATTATAATTAAAAGAAACATCTTCATCTAAATAATCTGCTGTTCCATTATTATCAGTATCAACGAGTGTGACAGTTTCTATAGTTATTATTCCAACGGACTCACTTCTACTTCTCTCATACTCGTTTTCTGCTAATGTTGGTTCTGTTTCTCCCATATTAGTATCTACCACATAGGTTGTAGGTACTAATTCATTAATAGTAAAGACTCCATCTCCATCATCATCAAAATCTAAATAATCAGGGAAGCCATCATCATCCGAATCATCGTTAGATACGTTTTGATCATCATCGATATCTTCAAGATATGAAGGCACACCATCACTGTCGTGATCTCTGACTTCTACCTGTAAAATCTCGAACTTAAATATTAGGTTTGAATATGCTGGAATATTTAAAGTTGGAAATGAGAAATAAGAAAGTCCGGATGGTACAAACATTACCCCTAATCCAAAATCATTATAATTAGTGATACCTTCCTCGTCTGTAGAAAAGTCTAAAGCAGCCTTAAACGTAGGCATTACTAATTGCCATGCTCTAATTGCACCACCACTAAAAACATCACTTTGCAAATTTAATTCTTCAGGTGAAGCTATTTCTTGAAAAGGTTCATCTGTTTCAACAATATTACCTTCAAATCTATAGCGTATAGCATCTGTGAATTTTGGTGCTTTACCTCCGCCTTCATTCAATCTTAAAACATAATATTTGTAATCTGTATCTACCCACTCAGTTGTTAACGTTTCAACAGCATCGATTAAAAGTGTGTTATTATCTGGATCTGGCATGTCTAAATAATTCCCTTCGTCATCCTGAGGTAATTCTGTAATCACAATATCACTATATCTATGATTAGTACCTGTTTCAAAGAAACTAGAATTATAATAATGCGTCGTTAAATAATCTACTAATGTTGAGTCATCAGATATCTGTTGTACAGCTCTGTCTCTTTCCACAAAATCTTGAGTTGGACCATCATCTTCCTCACAGGCAACAAAAACTGTAGTTAGAGTTGTAAGAAAAAGACAAAATTGTAAGGCTTTAATTTTCATAAATTTTTGTATTGCTTATTTTAAATACCACAAAATTAAAATAAGATTCATTATTGCTCAATTAACTGGCGCAAGATACAATAATATAATATTTTTGTACAATAAGATTAACGTTGTTTTTTAGTTAAAATGTATGCGTGTTGATAAATTTTTATGGTGTGTGAGATATTACAAAACTCGCAATATAGCAACCCAGGCTTGTAAAAAAGGTAAAATTAAAATTAATGATGTTGTGGCCAAGCCTTCGAGAGAGGTATACCCAACGGATAAAATTGAATTAAGAAAAGACCAAATTAACTACAAGTTGATTGTTAATGATGTACCCAAAAGCAGAGTTGGTGCTAAGCTAGTTGATATTTATAGAACTGATGTTACACCCAAAGAAGCTTTTGAGGCCAGGGAATTATTAAAATACAGTAAAGATTATTACAGAAAGAAAGGTACTGGAAGACCAACAAAAAAAGATAGGCGCGATATAGACGAATTTTATGAAGAAGAATAATTTAGGCAGAGCCTATTGGGAGGAGCGTTATGTAAATAATGAAACAGGCTGGAATATTGGCTATATTTCTACTCCTCTTAAAACTTACTTTGACCAATTAGAAGATAAGTCTTTAAAAATTCTTATTCCTGGTGCTGGTAATAGTTATGAAGCAGAATATTTATGGAATTTAGGTTTTAAAAATACCTATGTAGTAGATATAGCGACGCAACCTTTAAATCACTTAAAACAACGTGTAGTAGATTTTCCTGAAAACCAATTATTTCATTCAGATTTTTTTGAACTCAATGATTCTTTCGATTTAATAATTGAACAGACGTTTTTCTGTGCTCTCAACCCTGAGTTAAGAACTTCTTACTCTAAACAGATGAACAAGCTCTTAAAGCAAAATGGTAAACTCGTAGGCTTATTTTTTGATTTTGAACTTACATCTTCAGGACCGCCATTTGGTGGTAGCCTAAATGAGTACAAATCACTTTTCAATAAGAATTTCGATATCAAGATATTAGAGCAATCAATTAATTCAATAAAAGAAAGACAAGGTAAAGAACTGTTTTTTATCTTTGAAAAAAAGACCTGATGGCATTAACAAAAAACACCATATTAAGTCATAAAGAAATTGAGCATAAAATTAAGCGCATAGCTTACCAAATTTATGAGAGCAATGCTGACGAAACTGAATTGGTAATTGCAGGTATAGAAAGTAATGGCTATTTATTGGCTAGAAAAATAAAAGCTAAACTCTATAAAATTTCTGAAATAGAATCAACTTTGTGCAAAGTTTCTATTGATAAAGCTGTACCTACTAACCCTATTAAAACATCTATCTCTAAAGAAGACTATTCAAATAAATCTATAGTGTTGGTCGACGACGTTTTAAATTCTGGGAGTACATTAATATATGGTATAAAGCACTTTTTAGATGTGCCACTTAAACAATTTAAAACTGCAGTATTAGTAAATAGAAATCACAAAAAATACCCTGTAAAAGCAGATTTTAAGGGCATATCTTTGTCTACGTCTCTTTTTGAACATGTACATGTTAATCTATCTAAGCAACCTCACGAAGCCTATTTAGATTAAATACAGTAGCATTTTTTCTATGATATCTTGCTTTGTCTTATTATCAGTATCAATGGTATAATCTGCTTGGTTGTAATACTGCACTCTTTCAAACAAATGTTTACCTATATATTCTAGTAGTTCTTCTTCTGACTTTAAATGGCTAATTAAAGGACGTTGGTTCTTCTCTGAAATTAGTCTTTTGGTTAGTAAAGATATAGATAGTTTTAAATAAAACAATAGTGTTGAAGGTGTACCTTTTAATAAATCTAAGTTTTGTCCATAACAAGGAGTACCACCACCTACTGCTAATACTATATCAGTTTTACGTGTTAATAATTCATTGAGGTAATATGATTCTTTTTTTCGAAAATAAATCTCCCCTTTTGATTTAAAAATATGAGTGATTGAACTATTTTCTTTTACTGAAATATAGTCATCTAGATCAATAAAATGATAATTAAGAATTGTAGCTAATTCCTTACCGATAGTAGATTTTCCTGATCCCATATATCCTATTAAAACTATTATCATAAGGCTTACAAATTGATTATTAAATTAATACATAAACAGGCAACAAAAAAACGAAAATTTAAATAAAAAAAGTATTGTTTTATTAATTAAACATTTTATATTTGCACCCTCGTTAGAGAAAAAAAATTAAGACCGGGTAGCTCAGTTGGTAGAGCATCTCCCTTTTAAGGAGAGGGTCCTGGGTTCGAGCCCCAGCCCGGTCACAAAAAGTTAAGCGCTAAAGCTTAACTTTTTTTTTACCTTTACTTATCTATTTGCGCACGTGGCGGAATTGGTAGACGCGCTGGCTTGAGGGGCCAGTGACCGTTTTAGGTCGTGGAAGTTCGAGTCTTCTCGTGCGCACAATTTTTAACTTATTCTACTCTTTTGTGCTGAGTTAGTACAATTACTTATTTTTTATTAAGTTTTTTACTTAATTTTTGTTAATTCTAGGTCTTGTGTTAGTATAAATCTTATTTTTGTTTAAACATTTTTATAAAAAAATGAACAACATTAAGAATAGATTTAGTATTAAAGATTTAGAAAATCTTACTGGAATTAAAGCACATACTATACGTATTTGGGAAAAGCGCTATGATTTATTAGAGCCTAAGAGAACAGAAACAAATATCAGGTACTACGATTTAGCTAGCTTTCAAAAGCTATTAAATGTAAGCTATCTCAATAATAATGGCTATAAGATTTCTAAAATTGCAACAATAGAAGAGCATAAAATTCCTCTTTTAGTAAGAGAAATTGCATCGCAAAACAATATAGAGAGTCATGCTATAAATTCTTTTAAGTTATCGATGCTTAATTTTGATCAGGCATTATTTTATAACACTTACGAGTCACTCTTAAAAGAAATGCCATTCAAAGATATATTTTATGATATTTATATTCCTCTTCTGACTGAAATAGGACTACTTTGGCAGACTGATACTATAACTCCTGCACACGAGCATTTTTTAACAACTTTAATTAGACAGAAAATACTCATTAATACAGAGAAAATTCAGTCTAAACAAGTCAATACATCTAAGAAAACCTTCGTTCTTTACTTACCAGATAATGAAATACATGAATTAGGATTAATGTTTATTAATCATGAAATTGTGAGTAAAGGATATCAGTCTATATTCTTAGGACAAAGTGTGCCTCTGGCGAGCTTAATAGATCTCCAGAATTACTATGACGAAATTATCTATGTGTCTTATTTCACAGTAAAACCTGAAAAGGAAAATATTGAAAAATATATTGAAGATTTTGATGAGCAAATATTAGTTTCAGAAAACACTCAATTTTGGATATTAGGTCAGATGTTAAATGCCTTAGATCTAGCAAAATTACCAAAACAAATGAGAGCATTTAAATCTATCCAAGCTTTAATAGACGAATTATAACATAAATGAGTAAAACGATTTCAATTATAGGCTCGGGTTTTTCTGCATTATCTGCATCATGCTACCTGGCAAAAGCAGGTTATGATGTCTTGGTTTATGAGAAAAATGCCACAGTTGGTGGAAGAGCAAGACAGCTAATAAAGGATGGTTTTACTTTTGATATTGGACCAAGTTGGTATTGGATGCCAGACATCTTTGAAAAATTTTTTAATGATTTCGGAAAGAAAACGAGTGATTATTACCAATTAGATAAACTGAGCCCAGCTTACAAGATATTTTTTTCAGATGAAGTGATTACCATAGGCGATCATATGGATCAAATATGTGATGAATTTGAAAGAATAGAAGAAGGCAGTTCTAAACCACTAAGAAAGTTTATTTCTCAAGCTCAAGATCATTATAACATTGCAATTAACAAAGTGGTTTTAAAACCAGGTTTATCACCTTTTGAATTAGTTACAAAAGAAACGGTAACCAGAGTAGATCGTTTTTTTAAAACTATTAGTTCTGAAGTACGTAAGAACTTTAAGAATCCTAAATTGATTTCAACTTTAGAATTTCCAGTCCTTTTTCTAGGAGCAAAACCTAATCAAACACCTTCATTTTATAGTTTTATGAACTTTGCAGATTTTGGCTTAGGTACATGGCATCCTAGAGGTGGTATGTATGAAATCATCAAAGCTATGAAGAGTCTTGCTGAAAGTTTAGGTGTTAAAATTAATACCAACCGCAATGTCGAAAAAATTAATGTGGAGAATGGACGTACAACAGGTTTAGTTGTCGATGGTGAAAACATAGTATCTGATATAGTTCTTAGCGGAGCTGATTATCATCATTCTGAAACTTTATTAGATCAGAAATACCGTCAGTACAGTGAAAACTATTGGGCTAAACGCACATTTGCGCCTTCATCCTTATTGTTTTACGTAGGCTTTGATAAGAAACTTACTGGTGTAGAACATCATAATTTATTTTTTGATACGGACTTTGAAAATCATGCCGAAGAAATATATGATGAGCCAAAATGGCCTGAAAATCCATTATTTTATGTTAACTTTCCGTCAGTAACAGACTACAGTATGGCTCCTGAAGATTGCGAAACTGGTTTTTTTCTTATCCCAATAGCTCCAGGATTAGAGGATACACCACAACTAAGAGAGCAATATTTCGATATTATTATAAATAGATTTGAAAATATTACTAATCAGAAAGTAACTGATAATGTACTGTTTAAAGAGTCCTTTTGTGTTAATGACTTTATAAGTGAATATAATTCATACAAAGGAAATGCTTATGGCATGGCAAATACTTTAAGACAAACCGCATTTTTGAGACCTAATCTAAAAAGTAAAAGAGTAGAAAACCTATATTTTACAGGTCAGCTAACTGTACCAGGTCCAGGAGTGCCGCCATCATTAATATCTGGAAAATTAGTTGCTGATTTAATTAAAAAGAAATTAAACTAACCATTAAAAATAGAATTTTAAAATTCTAGCATAAAAATCACCTATGAAATCAATTTTTGACAACGTTTCTAAAGAATGCAGTAAGATGGTTACGAATGCTTACAGTACCTCATTCTCTATGGCTACTAAAATGTTATCGGAAAGTATAAGACAAGATATTTATAACATTTATGGTTTTGTAAGATTCGCTGATGAAATCGTAGATGCATTTCATGATTACGACAAAGAAAAATTATTTAAAAATTTTGAAGAAGACTTAGAAAATGCACTTACAGACAAAATTAGTCTTAATCCCATATTAAATTCCTTTCAGGAATCTTACCATAAATATAATATAGACAAGCACTTAGTTGATGCTTTTATGAATAGTATGCGGTTAGATCTTCATAAAAAAGACTATCTCACCGAACAGGAATATAAGGACTATATTTATGGATCAGCTGACGTGGTTGGGCTAATGTGCTTAAAAGTTTTTGTTAATGGAGATAATATAAAGTATGAAGATTTAAAAGATTCTGCCATGAGTTTAGGCTCAGCCTTTCAAAAGGTAAATTTCTTAAGAGACCTTAAAGCAGATTTTGAAGATTTAAGTAGAACGTATTTTCCTAATACAGATTTAAATCATTTAGATGAGGCATCTAAACAGGCTATAATTACCGACATTGAAAATGATTTCGCTAAGGGTCTTGTTGGAATTAAAAAATTACCTTTAGAAGCACGTTTTGGGGTATTTATGGCTTATAGATACTATAATAAATTATTGCAAAAGCTAAAGAAAACACCAGCTTTAGAGATTAAATCTGCAAGAATTAGGGTTCCTAACTACAAAAAAGTTGAACTGCTTACTAGAAGTTATGTGAAATATCAATTAAATTTGCTCTAATAAAAATATTACCAAAATGCAGACTGTTTACTGGATATTAATCTTTTTTGGAACGTTTTTTATTATGGAATTCAATGCGTGGTTTACACATAAGTATATAATGCATGGGTTTTTATGGAGTTTACATAAAGACCACCACCACAAAGATCATGATAGTTGGTTCGAGCGAAATGATGCTTTTTTTATTTTTTACGCTGTCGTAAGTATGTCTTGTTTTTATTTATCTAGCGAAGAAGGAATTTGGTATGCCTTACCTATTGGCTTTGGCATATTAGCCTATGGTATTGCCTATTTTGTTGTTCATGATATATTTATACATCAACGTTTTAAATGGCTACGAAATATTGATAATAAATATGCACGAGGAGTTAGGCGTGCTCACAAAATACATCATAAACATTTAGGTAAAGACAAAGGAGAAAATTTCGGAATGCTCATAGTACCATTCAAGTATTTTAAATAAGCCTACTCAGATAATAACTGATTGAGTTGTTCCCTTACCTTTTCACTATTCCAATTAACAGCACCAGATTCATCAATTACTATTTCTCCCTTTTTATTAATAACAAAAGTTCTTGGAATTGATGTTGTGCTTAATTCCTTGGGTGGTTCAGAAAGTGGATTAAAGACTGTAAAGTAAAACCCTTTCTTTGATTTAAATTTTTTGATTGTTTCTAGAGTTTCATCACTTACAAATAAAAATTCAACTTTATCACTATAATTATCATAAAGTATCTGTAGACTTGGCATTTCTGCAATGCAAGGTGGGCACCACGTAGCCCAAAAATTGACAACCACTACTTTCCCTTGTAAATCCTTCAAATTGATGACTTCATTTGAATCAGATTTTAATCTCCAATTTAAGTTTGAAAGCGTAGTCCGATCTTCTACGCCAATCAATGAAGACTGATTTACATAGCTTAATCCCTTGTGTAAGGTTACTAATATTGGTTTTCTTGTTTCTGGTATAATAAGCAAGAGAATAACTAATACAAAAAGTATATTGCTTAAGGAGAGTTTCTTTTTCATTTTCAATATTAAATAGGCAATTTACAAAACTCCTAAGAAGTCAATATAATAAAAACTCTTAACCATTTCTGATTAAGAGTATTTTATAATTATATGAATTGTGTTAAGCGTTTTGCTTTTTAATTAAATTAAGAGCTGAACCTTCGTTATACCATTTAATTTGTGTGTCATTATACGTATGATTTACAGCAATGGTATCCTTTGAACCATCTGTATGAACTACTTCTACATGTAACGGCTTATCTGGTGCGAATTCATTTAAATCCAGAAAGTTGAACGTATCATCTTCTTGGATTAAATCATAATCTGATTCATTGGCAAATGTTAACCCTAGCATACCTTGTTTTTTAAGGTTTGTTTCGTGTATACGTGCAAATGATTTAACAATCACTGCTGCAACTCCTAAATGTCTTGGCTGCATAGCTGCATGCTCTCTAGAAGAACCTTCACCATAATTATGGTCTCCAACAACTATAGATTTAATTCCTGCGGCTTTATATGCTCTTGCAGTGTCTGGTACTCCACCAAACTCACCTGTTAATTGATTCTTAACGAAGTTAGTTTTCTTACCAAAAGCATTTACCGCTCCAATTAAGGTATTATTGGCAATATTATCTAAATGCCCTCTAAAACGTAACCAAGGACCAGCCATTGAAATATGATCCGTAGTACATTTACCGAACGCTTTTATCAATAATTTTGCTCCTGTAATTGTATCACCTATTGGTGTAAACGGCTCTAGTAATTGTAAACGCTCAGAATCGTCATTTACTGTAATTTCTACACCACTACCATCTGCCATTGGTGCTAAATACCCATTTTCTTTGACATCGAAACCTTTAGGAGGTAGTTCCCATCCTGTTGGTTCATCTAACATGACTTCTTCTCCGTTTTCGTTAATTAACTTATCCGTCATTGGATTAAAGTCTAGTCTACCAGCAATGGCAATTGCTGCTGTAATTTCTGGTGAAGCCACAAAAGCGTGTGTATTAGGGTTACCATCTGCACGCTTAGCAAAATTTCTATTAAACGAATGCACAATACTATTTTTCGGTGCATTTTTTGGATCACTATAACGTGCCCATTGTCCAATACATGGACCACAAGCGTTGGTAAATATTTTAGCATCCAATTTTTCAAAAACATCTAAAATACCATCGCGTTCTGCTGTATATCTTACTTGCTCTGATCCTGGATTAATTCCAAATTCAGCTTTAGTTTTTAAACCTTTGTCTAATGCTTGTTGAGCGATTGAAGACGCTCTGGATAAATCTTCGTAAGATGAATTTGTACAAGAACCTATAAGTCCCCATTCTACTTGCATAGGCCACTCATTATCCTTAGCCTTGTGCGTCATCTCCTTACCAACAGAAGTTGATAAATCTGGAGTAAATGGACCATTTAATAAAGGACCTAATTCTGAAAGGTTGATATCAATCACCTGATCGAAATACTGCTCAGGATTTTCATATACTTCTGCATCTGCAGTTAAGTAATCTTTTATTTTATTTGCTTGATCAGCTACATCTTCTCTATCCGTTGCTCTTAAGTAGCGTTCCATAGAATCGTCATAACCAAATGTTGAAGTGGTTGCACCTATTTCTGCTCCCATATTACAAATAGTTCCTTTACCTGTGCAAGACATAGATAAAGCTCCTGGACCAAAATATTCTACAATGGCTCCTGTCCCACCTTTAACGGTAAGTATTTCTGCTACTTTTAAGATAACATCCTTTGGTGCTGTCCAACCAGATAATTTACCTGTTAACCTTACACCGATTAGTTTTGGAAACTTTAATTCCCATGCCATTCCTGCCATTACATCCACAGCATCGGCTCCACCTACACCTATTGCAACCATTCCTAATCCACCAGCATTCACTGTATGAGAATCTGTACCAATCATCATTCCGCCCGGAAACGCATAGTTCTCCAGGACTACCTGATGAATAATTCCTGCACCTGGTTTCCAAAAACCAATTCCGTATTTATTAGAAACAGATTCTAGAAAATTGAACACTTCACTACTGGTATTATTCGCGTGCTTTAAATCTGTCGCAGCTCCATCTTTGGCTTGTATAAGGTGATCGCAATGTACAGTAGTTGGCACAGCTACTTTAGGCTTTCCTGCTTGCATAAACTGTAACAATGCCATCTGAGCTGTGGCATCCTGACAAGCAACGCGGTCTGGAGCAAAATCTACATAGTCCTTACCTCTGGTAAAGGCTTTAGTAGGTTTTCCTTCACATAAATGAGAATATAAAATCTTTTCTGAAAGTGTTAATGGTTTACCAACAATTCCTCTGGCAGCATCTACACGCTCCGTCATGTTAGCATAAACCTTTTTAATCATATCAATGTCAAATGCCATATAGTATATTTAAAGGTTGATAATTAATTTTTAAGCAGCACAAAAGTACGAATTTCATCGCGTTTTTAAAAATATGTAATGAAATAGGAATTTTATTGAATTTAAATCATAATTTAATTTGTTTTTTATTAAATATTTCAATTATTAACAGTAAAAAAGCTATAAAATCAATAATTTAACAAATTATATTATTTAGAATAATTATGAATTCTAAAATTCAACTTTCCATTTTTAAACCTGATTACTAATTCAAATAAAATAAAATCTAGCCCTTGCCATAATTCCTCAGTAAGGCTATCGGTTTTTCAAACCAACGACTAATAATATAACCTGTTAAAATAAGACCAGATAAATAAACTACTCCGTAAACAATACGATCAAATATTGGCAAATTATAGGTAGGTATTAGTTGCGATAACAATCCTATCATAATTGAGTAATGTATAACATAGATAGCGTAAGCTATAGAACTTATAAATCTAACTGGCTTGTCTATAATATAATATACAGTTCTCAATTGACTTAATAATGGTAACATTAACGTAATGATTATGGAGCATAAAGGGAGATACAATACATTCCAAAAGTGAGTATGTGTTTCAATAAACCAATACTTAGCAGGCACATACACAAATAAGAAATAGAACAACAAAAGTCCTATGAGAAACGTATAGAATTTAACTTTCTTCCAGAATAAGGGTCTCATGATAGATATATACGCAGCTAACACTCCATAATAAACAGCATCAATTCTGTAAACAACAACTGTTTTTAAATTAGAGCTCCAGGATATCATTGTTTTAACCTCATCTTGTGAAGAGTAAATCCATTTAGTACAAATGCCTATGAAAATAATTGCTAGTGTAATACCTAGGAATAACTTGGATTTTTCTATATTCAACTTTAATAGCATCAACAAATACAGAAGTAAAGGTCCCAATAATACCGCGAATTCCCCTATAGAAATACTCCAAGATTCAAAGAAGAAAGCTGAATCTAATGACCACGAGAAATTTTGTATAAACAAAAAATATTGCCAAGTATCTGATGGTAGTTTTAAGCCTAAATACAATGCTAATCCTATATTAATAAATAGGGCCAAATAATAATTAGGTAGCACTCTAAACCATCTGTGAATCCAAAATTTGGAAATAGATTTGAAACTAAAATCTTTATTGAGAAATAAATAATAAAATTTCCGACCTAATAAATACCCACTCAGAACAAAGAATATTTCTATTCCAATAATACCCGAAATACTAATTAATTGCGCGACCAATCCCTGAGTATTAGACACCAAAAAATATAAACTTGAAAATACAACTAAGAGAATGGCGAGCGCGCGAAGCAGGTCTAAACCAAAAACACGTTTTGCGCTATAATCTTGCATAAAAAAATTAGTACTTTTAATGTGTGAAGTCTAAAGTACTAAAATATTCAGTTTTATTAATGTTGGTTGCTATGTGCTTTGGTGGCATCTATTATTTAAACCTATGAAGTAGGCATAAAGCCATAGTAAAAACGCAAGTGAACCACACCTTAGGAATTGTGGACAATACCTGGAATTTGTCTCAAAATGATAGCTTTATCTCATTAGTTACACCGACACTAGTCATCGATCAGATTTATAAGTCTATGGAAGGTCCTAAAGCAACACGTTCTTTTCAGATTAATCAAAATAGTACTGACTTATTTTGGATTACTTCTTTTGAAACTAAAGCACTTAGCACCAACGAAGTTGATGTTTTATCTAATGATTACGTTTGCCATACCAATGTAGATTTTTACGATGGAGAACATTATTCTCATTGGGATTTAAATAATCGGATTGGTCAACAATACCCGAGATTAACTTCAATGAGTAATGGTATAGAAAGCTATGAATTTCCTGAAGGCTATGGTTTTCCTGTATTTGGAAATGAAAACTTATTCTTATCAACTCAAACATTAAATCATAATATAAAGCCTGAATCTTTTTCTGTAAAGCATCAGGTTTCTATTGGTTATAAGGCACATAATAGTACAATAAAGCCTCTGGAAAGTAAAACAGTTTTTATTATGCTGCCTTATAATACAGAAAATCCTTTTCAAGGCCCTACAAATAATGATCCTAATATGTGCTTACCTGTAGAAACTAGCAACCACAGCTATACAAATGATAAAGGTGAAAGTCTTTCTGGACATTGGGTTATATTTCCTGGTAAAGATAAATACACATATGATATTACACATCAATTGCAATTAAAAGACAGCACTACAATGCATCATATTGCAACCCATCTTCACCCTTTTGCGGAAGCTTTGACCTTAAAAAACACCACTACCGGAGAAAGTTTATTTACAGCTAAAGCGATAAACTATAAGAATAAAATCAGATTAGAAAAAGTGGCTGCATTTTCTAGTGAAGTCGGTGTAATGTTATATCCTGATCACAAGTATGAATTAATTTTAGAGACCAACAATACTTCTAAGACCAATCAAGATATGATGGCGAGTATGTTTATTTTTCTTTACGACAAGGAGGTGGATGAAAAATTAAAAGTATACAATCAGTCTAAATGATAAGACTTGTTATCATATCACTATTATTATTGTTCTTCAACTGTCAATCTAACACAAAGGAGCTTCCAGTTTTAAGCTATAAAATAAATTTTTTAGGAGACAAAGAGTTTTATTCTATTACCTACTCCAGATTTGTGAATCAAAATAATAAAGTATTTACTGCAGCAGAATTAAACGGAAAAATAGTCATTGCAAATTTCTTCTTCACAAGTTGTCCCAGTATTTGCCCACCAATGCGAAGAGAACTAATTAAAGTAGCAAATGAATTTTTACATAATGAAGACGTATTATTTGTATCTCATACCATTGATGCCAAAACGATACAGTTGATGTTCTTAAAGCTTATGCTGAATCTACAGGTATACCAAATACAAAATGGCAGTTTTTAAGAGCTTCTGAAATTATAACGGAAAAACAGGCTAACCAATATATGACTAACTTTAGACCTAACGAAGATGGAACAGATTTTTACCATAGTAGCTACGTAGCACTACTAGATAAAGACCAACTGATTAGAGGATTCTATAATGTTTTAATTTCTGAAGAAGTAGAGCGCTTGAAAATGGATATTAAGACCTTACTAAAATAAACTCTCAATAATCTTTTCGTCCGTAATACCTTCAGCTTCTGCTTTATAGTTCTTAATAATTCTATGTCTAAGAATTCCTGTTGCTATAGATTGAATATCTTCAATATCTGGCGAAAACTTACCGTTTGTTGCTGCGTGAGTTTTTGCTGCTAATATTAAGTTTTGTGAAGCTCTTGGTCCTGCTCCCCAATCTACAAACTCTTTCACTATATCTGCAGCAGTATCTGCATTTGGTCGTGTTTTAGCCACTAACGAAACAGCATACTCTATCACATTATCTGCTACTGGTATACGTCTTATAACATTTTGAAAATCTATAATTTCCTGTCCCGTAAATAAAGAATTTACCGTAGTTTGGATATCTGTTGTTGTTGCTTTTACGACTTCAACCTCCTCTTTAAACGAAGGATATTGTAAATTAATAGCAAACATAAAACGGTCTAACTGCGCTTCAGGTAAAGGGTATGTACCTTCTTGCTCTATTGGGTTTTGAGTTGCCAATACAAAATACGGCAAGCTTAGCTTGTACTGATGACCTGCAACAGTTACAGCTCTCTCTTGCATAGCTTCTAGCAGAGCTGCTTGTGTTTTAGGAGGTGTTCTGTTAATCTCATCTGCTAAAATAATATTAGCGAAGATTGGTCCTTTTATAAATTTAAAGTGACGATCTTCATCTAAAATTTCACTTCCTAAAATATCACTTGGCATTAAATCTGGCGTAAACTGTATTCTTTTAAAATCTAAGCCTAATGCCTGAGCAATGGTATTGACCATTAATGTTTTAGCCAAACCTGGAACACCTATTAATAATGAATGTCCGCCAGAGAAAATAGAAATTAGAATTTGATCTACGACATCATCTTGACCAATAATAACTTTCGCTATTTCTTGTTTGAGCGCAGCATATTTTTTTACAAAATTTTCTATTATAGTTACATCTGACATATTATTGATTTTTTAACCAGTTTCCTTTAAAATCACAAGCTTTATATTCGCCATTAACTTTAATATAGGTTTCTGTAATTACAGTCTTTTGCCAATCTGCAATAGCTTTTAACTGTTTATCTTGTAAGGCTAAATCTTTAATCTTAAGATAATCTCTAGCAAAATCAGCTTCATGATCATCGATTCTATCAGTGACCGTCATTATTTTAAACTTAATTAGGTTTATTCTATCTTCATCTTGTATCACAGGACTCACCTCTCCATCTTTTAGATTCTGAATTTGAGTATACATCTCTGGTTCCATTTTTGTCAATTCAAAATTAAAATCTTGAGTCTGTGGATTTGTTAATTGTCCTCCTTCATATTTAGTTTCCTTTTCATCACTAAACTCTCTGGCTGCTTCAGCAAAAGTGATAGTACCGTCGACAATTTTTTCTCTTACCATATCAATTTCGTCTTTTGCTTTTTGAATCGCCTCTTGTGTAAGCTCAGGACGCAATAAAATATGTCTTACATCGTATTCTTGTCCTCTAATCTTTTCTAATAAAATAATATGAAAACCAAAATCAGATTCAAACGGTTCTGAAATTTCACCTTCCTGTAATGAAAATGCTACATCTCTAAACTCTTTAACCATTCTTGGTCGCTTTCTATTTAGAGTATATTTTCCACCTTTAGACTTTGAGGCTTTATCATCAGAATATACCAAAACCTTAGTTGTAAAACTTGAACCATTTTCTTCTACATCTTTTTTAAAGGCTTTTAATCGCTCAATGACAGCTTGTTTTGCGTCTTCTGTAACTTCTGGTATTACAACGATCTGTGCCACTTTTAATTCTGTACCAAATACTGGTCTTTCATCCTCTGGAATATCATTAAAAAATGCTCTTACTTCTTCTGGAGTTACCTCAACATCTTGCACTACTTTAGCTCTCATTTCTTGAGCGAGATAGCCGTTCTTATTTATTTCGTACATCTCTTCTCTTAAAGCTGCTTCAGAATCTTTTTTATAAAATCTTAATAAGCCATCCATATCTCCTTTAGTCTGAGCTAAAATACCCTCTATTTTTTGCTCTACTAAACCCTGAATATATAATTCATTAACCAAAATACTATCTTGTATGGCTTGGTGTGCGTATAACTTGCTTTCTAAAAGACTACCAAATAATTCGCAGCGTGTAAATCCTTCTAAGTCAGCACCCGAGGCTTCTAATTGTGCAATCTCACGATCTAAATCGGATTCTAATACTATAAACTCACCTACAACAGCCGCTACACCATCTGCTTTAATTCGTGTTTTAGAGGTTATACTATCTTTCTTTTTTGCTAGCGTTGGCTTATCATCTGGGATAATTTCCTGTGCATTGATAAAACTGCATAGTGTAATACACAGTGCTAGAGAAACTCTAGTTATAAATTTGGAATTGATTATTCTTAATAGCATCATTTGTAATATCGTTTTCGAGTTGCTTTATCAGCTCTAATTTTCTCTTGTTAATAACAATGTTTTTTATTGAAGGACTTACATAATCTAACGGTGCATAATCATTTTGTAATCGTATGTCCTTGACATGCATCAAATATAGGTTTAATGAATCTTTGAGCTGTAAGAAATTAGTTTTTTTTAACAGTTGGTCTTTATTTTCAAAATTTACAACTGGTACTTTATCTACTACCTGGCTAAACTTAACCCAAATGGAATCATTAAGCGAATAGGTTTTAAAATGTACTGATATTGAATCTAAATATCTTTTATCTTTATTTTCAAAGCGCTTGAACCTTGTTTTAATAGTATCTAAATCTATAGGGTTTAGTGGTAAACTAACATATCTGAATTGTAATAAATCGTCATTTAATTTAAATGACTCTTTGTTAGCCTGATAAAATACTTCGGCTTCGTCTGCGGCAACTAAAGTATCTATGTTCTTTTTGACTAGGCCTTCTAAATACGCTTTTGTATAGAGATCATTCTTATACTGTTCAACCAGTTTAGAAAATTCATCTTGTTTTTCTTGAGATAAATTAACCAATGCACCTTCCATTAACAACAATTGTCTTGCCCAACGATTAATATAGGCATTGACCATAAGAGTACTATCTTCCACTGAGGTTCCTTCTGGTACAATATCCTCAATATCTTCTAGATATAAATAGGATTCGTCTACTCTTGCTATAGGTTTCCGATTATCTTTTGCTTTAAGAAAATCGCAACTAACAATGAGAGTACATCCTATTAATATTAATGCAAATTGCCTCAAGATTTATTATTGGTTTTTAATCTTAGCTTTTACAGCTTCTAATGCTTTTTGGTTGACTTCTACTGAAAAACGTTCATATAAATCATTCATCCAGTCTGCCTCTAATTGCTGCTGATAATCATTAATAACATTGCCTTTGGCTTCTTCTAATGTTTTAATTCTTGCAGGTAGAATTTTTTTTACATCAATGATATGAAAAGCTTCATTATGATTATATATTTTTGAAAGACCTTCTTTTAATTCAAAATTCACTGGCAACTTTCCATCATCTGCATTATAAATTCCTTTTGTAAAAATTACATTCTGTGTTTTTCCAGTATTTAGTTTATTCGCAATTTCTTCTTGTGTCTTTCCCTTTTTCAGCATTTTCAATATCGAAGACATCATTGCCTCGTTAGCAGAAGTCGCAATTACCACATCCACTCTATCTTTCCATTGATATTTCGATTTATGTTTTTTATAATATGCTTCTAAACCAACTGTATCTTTTGCTGCCTTATTCCACACTTCTTTTTCCATTAGATCAAATAACAAAAGACCATCTCTGTATTCCTTTAAAATATTTGCGAAATCTTTATTCTCTAATTCGAGATTATCTTCTCGGTATTGTAATAATGACTTTTCAAAAAACGCTTTAAACTCACTCTCTATGACTTGCTTCGCTGGCATATTTTGTGATGTATAATTTCTCTGAGCAGCCATAAGGTGACGCCCAAATACATTATATGTGACAGCTCTGTCGTTTATGCTGAAAATGGTCTTGTTTTTCTGAAAATCAGCAGGTAATCTCCATGCTCTGGCAAAATAATCACTGGTGAGTATGCCTTCAAAATATGATTTTGCTTCATCGTTATAAGTAATCTCATATTTTTTCTTTAACTCATTCACCATAGACTCGTTAATCAATTTTGATCTTGAGTCTCGTTTTACCCTGGCTTGTAAAGTAGGTTTTAAAGTTTTGAACGATTCAACAGGTTTTAAGCCAATACGTTTAACAATATGCCAACCGTATTCTGTCTTAAATGGTTTACTAACATCTCCATCTTCTTTTAAAGCGAAAGCCTGATCTTCAAAAATTACCGAACTTAATTGACCACTTTTAAATGGTGACAAACGACCACCACTTTTGGCAGAACTTTTATCATCAGAAAATTGTTTGGCTAAAGACTCAAAACTTTCTTTTTGATTTAACTTTTTATAAATATCATTAATGCGTTGTTCTGGATCTAATAGTGTATCTTTCTGTTTTAAGCCTACCATTATATGAGCTGCAGTAATAGTACCTCGTGATGGTCTTTTCTCATTGACCTTAACAACATGATAACCAAATTGTGTTCTAAATGGCATTGATATCTCACCGACTGCTGTATTATAGGCAGCTGTTTCAAAATCATAAACCATTTTAAAAGCTGAGAAATAGCCTAAATCTTCTAAAAAAATAGTTTTGCCATTATGTACTTCTTGCTTAACAGCATCAAATCCTTCTTTTAAAACACGCTCTCTCAGCGCTAATACCTTGTTATAGGCCTGTATAGTGTCTTTTGCAGATTCTTCTAATCTAACAAGAATATGTGCTGCGTTAATATCTATATTGCTTCTGTTATAGGCTTCTTGCACTAACTCTTCGGTAACCTTACTTTCTGCTAAGTAGTTTTTCGTCAACTGTTTTTTGTAGCTCAAAAATTCACGCTGATACTTTGCACCTTCATTTAATTTTAAGTGTCTGGCTTCTTTTAATTTTAATTGATACTCTGTAAAAAGTTTAAGATAACCGTCAATATCCTTCTGACTTTCGTCTTTTACCAGATCTAAATTTTTGTTATAAACTCTTAAAAATTCTGAAGTTGTTATTGGCTCTCCATCTACTTTTAATAATACATCATCTTTATCTTGTGCAAACGAGAAATTAATTGCAAACAAGATTAATAAGAGGCTTTTAAATTTAATACTCATAATTTATCCTTCTTTTTATCGCAAATCTTATTTAAAAATCTGAATTTTGAGGTTCAGCAAAAATAACATAAATACCTAATTTCACAAGCTGTTGTGCACGCAATATTTTGGCTAAGAACATAGCCTACAATAATCAAACGTTTAAATAGTCAACATTTTTTACAATAGCAACTAAATCGGTAAAACGTCGATTTGTTTGAGATATTATATATCCTTTTTCTATCTTTAATCACAATTTGTACCAGAATGAGATATACCATTGAAATTGTTATAGAAAAACCTATTACTGAAGTTGCCAAAAAAATGGATTCTATTGAAAACATGAAACACTGGCAAGAAGGATTGGTAAGTACAGAACATATTTCTGGCACTCCTGGAGAATTTGGTGCAAAAATGAAATTGAATTATGACTTTGGGAATCGAAAAATGGAATTGATAGAAACCATTACAAAAAGAAATTTCCCAAATGAATTCCATGCCACATTTAATACCAAAGGCATGCAAAATATACAGCAAAACTATTTTAAAAGCACTGATAATGGCCATACCAAATGGGTGTCTGAAAATGAGTTTCAGCCTACTACTTTTGCCATGAGCGCAATGTTGTTTTTAATGCCAAGAGCTTTTAAAAAGCAAACCAAAAAATTTATGACCAACTTTAAGATTTTTGTAGAAAACGGAAAATCTGCAGCTAATGCGTAGACTTAAACTTATTTGGGATTTTAGAGGACCTGCAAGTTTAAAAACAGCAGAGCATCACGTTATTCACCTTAAGGAATACGTACTTGCAAATCAATTAGATATAAACATTATAGATGTAGAAACGCTAAGCGACATGCATAGTTTAGCTTATTTAGTTGTTGATGAATCTGAAATGAAGCCTATACGAGATGCTTTAAAACCGCATAGAGGTCAGGTATATTCAACATAGCTAAAAAAGTCGCTTTAATAATGCCAGAGTGAAATCCTTTGGTGGCACCGAAGTTATAATTTTTAGATCTTCTAAGAAACTAGACTCTTCATCCAGAAATCTAAATATGGTTTTTGTTTTGGCTTTTTTAAATAAAGAGCTAAACAGTTTGGCGCCTTTTTCATTATGATTTGCCAATACATCTAAAAACAACATATCATAAAGCCTAAATTTTGTTGCCTTATCAAATTTTGATAAATCATTATTATTTTTCAAGAAATCAACCAATATTTTTGTTTTCTTGGTGGTATTTCTAAAGGTATATCCAGTACTCGCTTTGGTCCATCCACCAGCTGTTCCAATATTCAGCACATGTTCAGAGTTATGCTTTGAAAACTCATAAGAAGTCATCGGTATAGATCCTTTTTCTTTTTCAATAATCTCGTAATCCGTAATTCCTTTTTCTACTAAATAAAGCTTTATGGCCTCTTCATAGTCTGATGTCTGCAGTAGATCTTTAGAAAAAAGCGTGTATTCAAAGAGCGCAGTTGTTTTATCAATTGGCAAGACATACATAAAACGCGTATTCTCTTTTTGTTTTACAGTAAAATCCATAAAGGTTGCCACCGAATCATCAAATACCTCTTGTTTTGTTTTAATAAACCATCCAATAAAATGTTGCTGTAGAACAGGGTATTTTTTCTGCAGATTATATAGTTTAGCATTAGGTATGCTATTAAACACTTTATTCGCTCTAAAGGTGTTAGTAGAGGTTATGACTTCAGCGCCATCTTGTTGTTCATTTACTGAAACTACACTTTCCTTTCTAAATTCTATATTAGATTTAGATGAAATAACTCCCCACAACTGCTTATAAAATGATTCGCTACGTATCATTTTGTAACTATAGTCAGAAATATCTATAGTTCTAGAATAGGCATCACTCCCAAAGTAAATTTTTGACCAGTATTTATACAATAAATGATCCCACTCACCTGATCCTTCCTCCCAAAAGCACCAGGTTCTGTCATTACCTTTGTCTTGCTCTTTATCAATAATCAAAATCGATTTATTACTGAAGAAAGTGTCTTGAGACATTCTATAAGCCAGCATCAAACCTGAGGCACCAGCACCAACAATTATATAATCTTTATGAATCATTTAAAAGAATAAAAACACTGCAAAAAATACAATAATTGAAATTAATACATGTAAAGAGATAATTTTATTTGTTTTTATTTTAAAGGATTGATATCCTAAATGTGCTACAAATGCTGTCGCTAACCAACCTATATAATTTTGAAGTGGAATTACTCCATGCTCAAATTCCCAAAAATCAAAACGTGGTGCGGAAACCTCTATGATAAAATCTAGACCAGTCATTAAAGCAGCTCCTAATAAAGATGATAGAATAATGTTTTTAGTGACTATTTTCGCCACGTCTGCTGTAGCCATTGTTAACAAAGCCCAATTGACACATATTATTACCGGTACACCAAAGATTTTATAGCCAAGGTTTTCTCCATAAGAATAGTTACCAAATATTAATCCATAATTCACACCTAAAGCTTCCGTAATAAAACCTAAAAAGAATGGTATAGCAACAGCAACTGTCAATGTCCATTTAAACTCTGCTATATTAGCCAGTAGAATTAAAAAGGTTAACATCAAATTAAATGGTGTCTTAGTCAGAAACCAATCTGTATACTCTGGCGATAAAATACCAATGATACCTGAAACAGAAAATAACCAAATCAAGAATATTGAGAAGTACCTAATGAATTTTTTATCTACCATTTAGCTGGATTTTTCAATTAATTCTGAAACAATTTTACCTGATAATAAGCATAATGGTATACCACCACCAGGATGTACACTACCTCCACAGAAATATAGACTCTTTATTGAGTTTTTAAAATTAGGATGCCTTAAAAAGGCAGCAAATTTATTATTACTTGACGCACCATAAAGTGCTCCTTGATAACTTTGCGTTTTAGATTCTATTGATCGTGGATCTAATATACTTTCATATTCAATTAACGAATCAATTTTAGTGTTAAGAAGTCTGCTTAACTTTGTTTTTATGTGTTTACGAGCATCCTCAATAATTTTATCCCAATCTTGACCAGTATTACTAGGAACATTAATCATTACAAACCAATTCTCGCAGCCTTCAGGCGCATCATCAGGCTCATCTTTAGAAGTAATATTGATATATACAGTTGGGTCTGAGTGAACGTCTTTCTTGTTGAAAATATAATCAAACTCTGTCTCGTAATCCTTTGAAAAGAATATGTTATGTAAATCTAATTCTGGAAATTCTTTTTTAATTCCCCAATAAAATATCAGAGCAGAACTACTTCTTGGCTGTTGCAATATATTTTCTGGAGCTTTATGCTTTGATAATAGACGTCTGTAGGTTGGCACAACATCAGAGTTAGACACAACAATATCTGCATTAACAATGTCTTTACCTATCCTAACGCCTGTTACTTTTTTATGGTCTGTTACAATTTCATCTACTTTTTTATTAAAATAAAAGTCCACTCCAATATCCTTAGCCAATTGAAACAAACTTTCTGTTATAGAGTGCATACCGCCTTTTGGAAAGTATGTTCCATAATACTGTTCTAAATGCGGTATCATAGACATAATACCAGGTGTTTGGAATGGTGACGAACCGTTATACGTTGCAAATCTGTTATAAAACTGAACTAAACGATGATCTTTAAATACATTTGAATTATATTTATCTAGCGTCGTATTGATATCTAATGAACCTACATTAAACAAGGCTTTTAATGTATCTTTAGATAAATACGTCGAGGTTTTATGAAGCGATTTTTCTAAAAATAAAGACGATGTTAAATCGTACTTTCTTTTACTTTTTTCTAAATACTCAAGAAGTACGGACTCTTTGACACTGAAAGTTTTTGAGGCTTGTTCTGCAAATCTATTGATATCCGCCAATGCCGAAAACTGAGTGCCATCCTCATAAAAATAATTACAAACCACATCCTTTTTCTTGTATTCAAAATAATTTGAAACAGGTTTGTTGGCTAAGTCAAAAAGTTCTTCAACATATTGTGGCATGGTAAATAGTGACGGTCCCATATCAAAGCGGTAGCCTTGTTTAGAAAACGCGGTCAATTTCCCACCAGGATGAGCGTTAGCCTCATAAACGCTTACATGATGTCCTTGAGTTCTTAGACGAATTGAAGTGGCTAATCCAGCAATGCCTGAACCAACAATAACTATATTTTTGTTTTTCATTAGCATTACAAAGATAAGTAGAATGCAGATTTTGAATCACACATATTAACATTTTGTAAGGATTTTTTCCTATGTGTAGATTTAAAAAACAGTAGACTCTACAAAAGTTGTAGTGTTTAACTTTGTAAAAATTTTCAGCTAATTTCTTTAACTAATGTTAAAAGTCATTAAAAGAGACACATATCATCATAGTTAATGAACTCAGAATCAATTCCATAAAAAAACAACATCAATTAGATGTTGTTTTTTGCTTATAATATTGGTCTCCTGCTTACGTTTAAAGAATTCACCTAGAATAATTAGGAGCTTCCTTAGTAATCGTTACATCGTGCGGATGACTTTCATTAATACCACTAGATGTAATTTTAACAAAACGACCTGTTTCCTTTAAAGTCTCTACATCTTTTGCACCACAATAGCCCATACCAGCTCTTAATCCACCTACAAATTGATGTATACTCTCTACCAACTCGCCTTTGTACGGGACACGACCTACTATTCCTTCTGGTACTAATTTTTTAATATCATCCTCAACATCTTGAAAATACCTGTCTTTACTGCCTTGCTTCATAGCTTCTACGGAGCCCATGCCACGGTAAGACTTAAATTTTCGTCCTTCGTAGATAATAGTTTCGCCTGGACTTTCCTTAGTACCTGCTAAAAGTGACCCTAACATAACCGTATCTGCACCAGCTGCAATGGCTTTTGGGATATCACCTGTATAACGAATACCACCATCTGCAATTACTGGTACTCCCGTTCCTTTTATAGCCGCAGCCACTTCTAATACAGCAGAAAACTGTGGAAATCCGACACCAGCTACTACGCGTGTCGTGCAGATAGAACCAGGTCCAATGCCAACTTTAACAGCATCAGCACCAGCTTCTACCAAATATTTGGCAGCTTCTCCTGTAGCAATATTACCTACTATTACTTCTAAACTTGGGAATTTTTGTTTAATCTCTTTTAAAATAGAAACCACACCTTTAGTATGTCCATGAGCTGTATCAATAACAACAGCATCAACACCAGCTTTCACTAGTGCTTCTGCTCTCTCAACAGCATCTACAGTCACTCCGATAGCAGCTGCTACGCGCAATCTTCCGTAAGTATCTTTATTCGCAATTGGTTTTTGAGTAACTTTAGTTATATCTCTAAACGTAATTAACCCAGCGAGTTTATCGCCTTCAACAATTAATAATTTTTCTATTTTATTTTCTTGTAGTATGGCCTCTGCATCTTTTAATGATGTCCCTTTTGGAGCAGTTACCAAATTATCTTTGGTCATTACGTCAAAAATAGCTCTATCATTATCATGTTCAAATCTTAAATCCCTATTGGTAACAATACCTTTAAGAATACCGTGGTTATCCACAATAGGTATGCCACCTATGCTGTGCTCTCGCATTGCATTTTTTGCATCAGCAACGACAGCAGTCATAGGAAGCGTTACAGGATCTATGATCATTCCGCTTTCAGCACGTTTCACTTGGCGCACTTTCCAAGCTTGTTGCTCTATGGTCATATTTTTGTGTAATACACCAATACCACCTTCTTGCGCCATAGCAATGGCCATTTTACTTTCGGTTACTGTATCCATTGCTGCAGAAACTACAGGAATGTTGATAGTAATATTTCGGGTAAATTTTGTTTGAATATTAACTTCGCGCGGAAGAACTTCAGAAAATGCTGGAACTAATAGGACGTCATCGTAGGTAAGGCCTTCACCCAAGATTTTGTTTTCGTGTGCTGTCATGTTACAATTAAGATGTAATTGCATGCAAAGATACGTCTTTTTTAAGATTGAAAATAATTAAGGAACATTAATTAAAAAGCACCATTAATAATTTTATAAATCACAACTTATTAAGAATCAATTTTCTATAAATTTTATTTTTATTTATTCTAAATAAACTTTGAAAAAAAATAATTTGAATCTAAATTTGCACGCTGAAATCAAATTTATTTTTAATAGATCTAAATAAATGAATACTAGAATTGCCCTATCATTACTAGCATTGAGCATTTCAATAATGCTACAAGCACAAGAAAAAAAGAACAAAAAACTAAAAGATTCAATTCAAAACCTTGATGAAGTCATCATCAACACCAACTACATTTTTGGTAATAAATATGTAGCGAAAAACAGAACGGGTTCTGCGTATTATTTATCTCCAGAAGAGCTTAAAAAATTCAGTTACACAGATATTAATCGTGCTCTACAATCTGTACCTGGTGTAACATTTTATGAAGAAGATGGATTTGGTTTACGACCAAACATAAGTTTGAGAGGAACGTCACCACAACGTAGTGCAAAAATATCATTAATGGAAGATGGTGTGCTTATCGCACCGGCCCCATATAGTGCACCAGCTGCGTACTACTTTCCTTCTGTAGGTAGAATGCAAGCCGTAGAAATATTAAAAGGAAGTAGTCAGGTACAATTCGGCCCTTTTACCACTGGTGGTGCCATTAATATGATCTCTGCTCAGATTCCTGATAAATTAAATGGTGAAATTAGAGCCAGCTACGGTGCTTTTGACACGCAACAAGTATTAGCACGAATTGGAGATAGTAAGAAGAATATTGGCTACATGGTTGAATACCTCAATTTTGGATCTAATGGTTTTAAAAACTTACCAGACAATAGTAATACTGGTTTTGACATTAATGAATTTACTGCCAAGTTTAGAGTTAACACAAATCCTGATGCGAAGTTAAAACAAGCTTTGGAAGCGAAGTTTCATTATTACGATGAGCGCTCTAACGAAACCTATTTAGGACTAACTGAAAATGATTTCGAATCTTCACCATACAGCAGATATGCATCGTCACAAGATGATAGAATGACAGCTGAGCAGATTCAGTTGATGTTAACGCATACTATAGATTTTAGCAAAAACTTTAGAATCACCACAAATGGTTATTACAACAAGTTTTCTCGAAATTGGTTTAAACTTGATGATGTTGTTTTCAATGGAGATAAACAAGGTATTGCTAATGTGGTTAATAATCCAATACAATTTGAAAACCACATGGCAATTGTGCGCGGAGATGTTGATTCGGCTTCAGATGCACTGTTACTAAAAGCGAATAATCGCGTATACTATTCCAAAGGCATTCAAACCAAATTAGATTATCATTGGTATGGTGACAATACGTTTCATGATATTGAAGTTGGTCTGCGATACCATTACGACGAAGAAGACCGTTTTCAATGGGAAGATGGTTATAGTATAATTGATCAAGAGATGTCAAGAACTTCTTTAGGTCCAAGGGGAGCACAAGGCAACCGCATTAGCAGTGCAAAGGCATTTGCAGCATATACCATGTATAAGTTAAAATATAACAACTTAACGCTTACACCAGGTTTGCGCTATGAAAATATACTACTTCAACGTGAAAACTTTGGGAGTGATGACCCAAATAGAACAGGAAGTGATTTAGCGTTTAGAGAAAATGAAGTTGATATTTTTATTCCGGGAATTGGTTTTAATTATGCCTTTTCAGATAACATAGCTGTCTTTGGTGGAGTACATAAAGGATTTTCACCTCCTGGTAGTGAGGAAGGTGAAAAGCCAGAGGAAAGTATAAACTATGAATTAGGTTCTCGTTTTACTATTGGACAACTACGAGGTGAACTTGTTGTTTTTTACAACGATTACAGTAATTTATTAGGAAGTGACCTAGCGGCTACTGGTGGAACAGGATCTTTGGATCAATTTAATGCAGGTGAAGTTGCTGTTAGTGGACTAGAATTACTTTTAAATTATGAGTTATTATCTAATAATTCTGATTTTAAATTACCAGTAACTTTTGGATACACCTTTACGAATACTGTATTCTTAAACAGCTTTGGAAGTAATGAAGGTATTTGGGGAGACGTAAATGAAGGTGATCAGTTACCTTATATTCCTATGCATCAATTCAATGTAATGTTATCGTTAGAGCACAGTAAATATGAGTTGAACTTAAGCGGACGCTATAATGGAGAGTTTAGAACTTTAGCTGGTTCTGGAGATATTCCGAATGATGAATTGGTAGCCTCAAACTTTATTATTGATTTTTCTGCTAAGTATCACGTTTCAAAAAATTTAAGCTTTACTGGAAATATTATAAATATGCTAGACGAAGTCTATGCTGTATCAAGAGTACCAGCTGGTTTACGTCCAGGGCATCCTTTTGGTGCTAACTTAGGATTAGAGTTCAGATTTTAAATTTAAGTGATTGATTGGTTGGAAAAAGCGTTACTTCTATTTTAGTAGTGCTTTTTTCGTTTAGTGATATGTAGTAAATACTTTAGTAGCTTCGTTATAGGCACTTTCAAAGCTCATCGCATTAAGGTCATGTGCTTTCTTTTGGGTAAAATAAGACAACATCTTTTCTGTTGGCATATTACCGGTCAATTCATCTTTAGCCATTGGGCAACCGCCAAATCCTTGAATAGCTCCATCAAAACGTCGGCATCCTGCTTTGTAGGCTGTATCTATTTTTTCAAACCAGGTTGATGGTGTGGTATGTAAATGTGCACCGAATTCTATGTTTGGATACTTTGGTATTAAATTAGAAAATAAATCATCGATGTTTTCTGGATCGGAACTTCCAATAGTATCACTAAGCGATAAAATACCAACTCCCATTTTTGATAAGCGTTCGGTCCACTCACCAACAATATCTACATTCCATGGATCACCATACGGATTACCAAAGCCCATTGAAATATAAACAACAACTTTCTTATTTACTTTATCAGCAATTTCTAAAATCTCTGAAAGTGTCACCACGGATTGTGCAATAGTTTTATGCGTGTTTCGCATTTGAAAGTTTTCAGAAATCGAAAATGGAAAACCTAAGTAGTCTATTTGCTCATGTTTGGATGCATCATTTGCACCACGCGTGTTTGCAATAATAGCGAGCAGTTTACTAATAGTATTGCTTAAATCGAGCTGAGCTAAAACTTCAGCTGTATCTACCATTTGAGGAATGGCTTTTGGTGAGACAAAACTGCCAAAATCTATGGTATCAAAACCAACTCTAAGTAACGATTGAATGTACTGTACTTTTTTCTCAGTTGGAATAAATGCCTTAATACCTTGCATGGCATCTCTTGGACATTCTATGAGTTTTACAGTTGCATTCATTGCCTCAAAGATAAGAGTTAAATACGGTTTTTAACCTCACAATAAAATGAAAATCGCAATACCAACAAACACAACTATTTGAAGCCATTTAAATATTACACCAGAGTTCTTATGACTAAGTGTATAGGACTTAATTTGACCAGCCAATAATGCAATAGCCGCAAATATTATAAACGACACCAGCATAAAAATACCACCAAGAATATAAAACTGAATAACAGTACTCATAGTATCACTAAAGAGAAATCCTGGGAAAAAGGCAAGAAAAAACATAGTGACTTTAGGATTAAGCACATTCATAAAAAAGCCTTGAATGAATAGACCTTTCAAGCTTTTTTTTTGAGGGCTATTATCATTTAAATTTATGATTGAGTCCGATTTATAAACTTTAAAAGCTAAGTAAATCAAATAAATTGCTCCTAATATTTTGATACCTGTAAACAGATGCTCGTTCGCTTTTATGATTGCTGAAACCCCAAAGGCTAGAAACGTTGTATGTATAATACAACCCGTAATTAAACCACAAACAGTTGCTAAACCAAATGATTTTCCATTGGTTATACTTTGTACTAAAACATAAATATTGTCTGGACCAGGCGAAATAGCCAAAGCGGATGTTGCTAACGCAAATGATATAAGAATCTCTAAATTCAAGTTTAAAACTTTGTGCTAAAATACACTAAAAACAGAATAATTTTGTCCATTCATTTGATATCATAACCGCATTTACAATGTAGTATCGTACGAAATGTTTTACTTTAATATGTATTTCAACGATTAAAAGTAGATAGTTTTATCTAAAATTTATATTTTAGGGAGCTATGATTTTTAATCCTCAGAAGATGAACTTAATAAAAGTAATAAAGCAATACCAAGTTTTTGCCTTTGCATTAGCGTTTACAACAGTATTTGCACAAATAGAAGAATGTGGTTTCGAAATGACTCCAGAAGCACAACGATACTATGATTCTATTAAAGAACAAGTCAAGGTTTACGAACAACAATTCTTAAACGATATGATTGCTGGCAGAAATTCTACAGTTATGAGTTCTGTACCTGTTAAAGCACATATTATTAGAACGACTTCTGGTGCAGGAGGATTAACTGCTACTGAACTTGATCAAGCCATGGCAATAATGAATGGTATTTACGTTAATGCTGGGATTGAGTTTTTCCTTTGTGATGGTATCAACTATATTAATAGTGATGCATGGTATGATTATGAAACTAGTGATGAAGCGTCTATGACCGGAATACATAATGTTGCTGGTGTAATCAATATTTATTTTGCGAATTCTATAGTGAATGGTTCAGGTGGAGGGCTTTGCGGATATGCTTATTTTCCTGGTGGACCTGAAACCATTTTAATGGCGAATAGCTGTGCGACAAATGGAAGTACACTATCACACGAAATGGGTCACTTTTTCGCATTATCACACACACATGGTAATAGCAATGTCACTGGTTCTACTGAAGAATTAGTTGATGGTTCTAATTGTGACACAACTGGTGATGGTATTTGTGATACACCTGCAGACCCGAAATTAGGAACTTTTAATGTAAATCTATCATGTCAGTATTTTGGATTTTTGCAAGATGCCAATAATGAATTATATCAACCAGATCCTTTGAATTTAATGTCTTACTCACGTAAGGTATGTAGAACATTATTTTCTCCACAGCAGTATGCCAGAATTAATGCAGTCTATCAAGTATCAAGAAGTAGTATGGCATGCCCTAGTTTTAGTGCAGATTTTGTAGCTGATGAAACCGAGAGTTGTGAAGCTAGTTTAACTGTAAATTTCACAGATAATAGTGTTGGTGCAACTGGTTGGTCTTGGGATGTGGACGGAGATGATATCATTGATTATACTACACAAAACGTTACACATACATACAACAGTGCTGGTGAGTATGATGTAGCACTTACCGTATCAAACGGAACTACTAACATTAATAAAGTTAAAGCTGAGTATATTGATGTTGGCGCACAAGAAATAAGCACATCTACTATAGAATTAACGCTACAGCTAGATGATTGGCCTGCAGAAACATCATGGCAATTTCTAGATGCAAATGGTGATGTTATTGATTCTGAAGGTCCTTATATTGAAGGTATTGACGATTTTACAATTAAAAATGCCACATTTACAATAGACCCTAATTTATGTTACACGTTTGTAATAAACGATAGTTATGGCGATGGTATATGTTGTTTCTCAGGAGATGGTTATTACGAATTAAGAGCTGATGACAATACGTTATTTGCCACAGATGGCGATTTTCAATTTGGTACCACAAACAACTTTTACAGCGGTATCTTAAGTGTAGATTCATTTAGTACAGAAGCTATAGCCTTATATCCAAATCCTTCGTCTAGTATAATAACGGTAAAAGCACAATCCTTACCAGATTCTTATGAGGTCTACAATACGCTAGGTCAAGTTTTAAAACGATCCACCGTGCAAAATGAGAACGATTTAAATGTGAATATAGAAAGTTTTAATGACGGTTTATACTTTATTAAGTTAACAAGAGGAAATTCTAATCAGGTATTATCCTTTGTGAAGAATTAAGATTTTAAACAATAACATGAAATGGGCTCCGTAAATTAAATTACTGTGCCTTTTTTAATAGTGCTTTATTTATTTCTTTTATAAGTTTAGGGCCTTCGTAAATAAAGCCAGTATAAAGCTGTACTAGGTCTGCGCCAGCTTCTAATTTTTCCAAAGCGTCCTCTGCAGTATTAATACCTCCTACGCCAATTATTGGAAACGCCTTATGACTCTTCTCTGCTAAAAATCTAATCACCTCTGTAGAACGATGCGTTAATGGCTTGCCACTTAGTCCACCCATTTCATTCTTATTACTACTCTTTAAACCTTCTCTTAAAATTGTAGTGTTGGTAGCAATCACACCATCGATTTTTGTTTCAGAAACTATATCAATGATATCTAGCAATTGCTCATCCGTTAGGTCAGGTGCAATTTTTAAAAGAATAGGTTTTGTTTTAGATTTCTTAAAGTTTAGGACTTGTAACGCCTTCAATAATTCAGTTAAGGGTTCTTTATCTTGTAATGCTCTTAAATTTGGTGTGTTTGGAGAACTCACATTAACCACAAAATAATCAACATACTCAAATAATGCATTAAAACAGATTTCATAATCATTAACCGCATTTTCATTTGGAGTCACCTTATTCTTGCCAATATTTCCTCCAATCAAAACACCTTTATTCTTTTTGAGTCGTTCAACAGCTTCAACTACTCCACCATTGTTAAAACCCATTCTATTTATAATTGCGGCATCTTCCTTTAGTCTAAATAATCGCTTTTTTGGATTTCCTTCCTGAGGTTTTGGTGTTAACGTTCCTATTTCTATAAATCCGAATCCAAAATTTGAAAGCTCATTATATAACTTGGCGTCTTTATCAAAACCTGCTGCAAGACCGACCGGATTATTAAATGTTAAACCAAATAATTCACGATGAAGCTTAGTATCTTCAACCAAATACATTTGTTTGAAAAGGCCTTTAATACCAGGTATTTTAGACATAAATCGAATTAAAGAGAATGTAAAATGATGGACTTTTTCAGGATCAAAAGAAAATAATATTGGTCTTATTATAGATTTATACATAGTCGCGGTTTTGCTGTGCAAAAATAAACCAATTCATATCAAATAAAAAGAAAGTGTTTGAGACTTGTCCTTTAAACGAGTCTTGATTATTTTTGAGCTATATACCTCAACAATTATGATTTCAAAACAACATATTATCAATCGTTTTATTAGCTATATTACTATAGATACTGAGTCTGATCCTAATTCGGAAAGCACACCAAGTACTGCAAAACAATGGAATTTAGCCAATAAATTAGCCGAAGAATTAAAAGTTATCGGATTAAGCGATGTCAGTATTGATGATAATGCCTATATCATGGCGACGTTACCAAGTAATGTAAACCACGATGTGCCAACAATAGGGTTTATTTCACATTTTGATACGTCCCCAGATTTTACTGGTGCCAATGTGAATCCACAAATCATAGAAAACTACAATGGCAAAGATATTGTTCTTAATGAAACACAGAATATAATTTTGTCCCCAAATTATTTTGAAGATTTATTACTTTACAAAGGACAGACATTAATTACTACAGATGGCACTACACTGTTAGGCGCTGATGATAAAGCAGGTATCACAGAAATAGTTTCGGCTATGGAATACCTAATAAATCACCCTGAGATTAAACATGGAGACATTAAAATTGGTTTTACTCCAGATGAAGAAATTGGACGTGGTGCCCATAAATTTGATGTTGAAAAATTTGGCGCAGATTGGGCTTATACTATGGATGGAAGTCAGATTGGTGAACTAGAATATGAAAACTTTAATGCTGCTGGAGCTACGATTAAAGTCAAAGGAAAAATTGTGCATCCTGGTTATGCCAAGGGTAAAATGATAAATTCCATGTACTATGCTACTGAATTCATCAATGCCTTGCCAAAAATGGAAACACCAGAGCATACTGAAGGTTACGAAGGTTTTTTCCACTTACATACCTTGGATGGAAAAGTTGAGGAAACTGTTTTAAAATATATTATAAGAGACCATGACAAAGACAAGTTTGAAGCTAGAAAAGCCTTAATGGAAAAGATAGTATCCGATCTTAACTCAAAGTTTGAATCTGAAGTTTTTGAGATTGAACTCAAAGACCAATACTATAACATGAAAGAAAGGGTTGAGCCAGTAATGCATATTGTAGATATTGCCGAAGAAGCTATGAAATCGCTAGGCATATCACCACTAATTAAACCAATTAGAGGCGGAACCGATGGTTCTCAACTATCTTACATGGGTTTACCCTGTCCTAATATATTTGCAGGTGGTCATAACTTCCATGGTCGTTACGAATATGTACCAGTAGAGAGTATGCAGAAAGCCATAGAAGTGATTTGTAAGATTGCTGAGTTGACGGCTATAAAAAAGTGAAATACATTTAAAAACATTTTTAAATAGATTCCATTAGCTAATATTGAAAAAATAAAAAAAGTTAATTCAGTAAAAGAATATATAGAAGTCAATGCGCATTATGCCGAAGAACTCACGGTACTTCGAAACATAATTAATAAAACAGAATTAGAAGAAACTATTAAATGGAATGCTCCTGTATATGCACTTAACGGAAAAAACGTAATAGGTCTTGGTGCTTTTAAACACCATTTTGGCATTTGGTTTTTTAATGGTGTATTTTTAAAAGATGAACAAAATTTGCTAGTCAACGCTCAAGAGAATAAAACGAAGGCACTTAGACAAATGCGTTTTTCTAGCTTAGCGGACATCAACGAAACTGAGGTATTGACTTATATCAAAGAAGCCATTGAAAACCAAAGACTAGGAAAGGAAATAAAACCGAAACGAAATACTAAACAGGCTAACATCCCAGAAGAATTGAAAAGTGCTTTAAAGATAAATTCAAAGCTAAATAGAGGTTTTGAAGGATTAACACACGGTAAACAAAGAGAATATTGCGCTTATATTGCCGATGCTAAACGAGACGCAACAAAATTTAGTCGACTCGAAAAAATTACACCTATGA
Organism: Winogradskyella sp.; assembly: GCF_965656915.1. Classification (GTDB taxonomy): domain Bacteria; phylum Bacteroidota; class Bacteroidia; order Flavobacteriales; family Flavobacteriaceae; genus Winogradskyella. The sequence goes on from NZ_CBFHMI010000009.1 coordinate 50,524, forward strand.
TTATTAAAGGTGTTGGCCTTAATGATAAATACAAAAACTGTTAAATAATAAAAGCCGCTCTATTTAGAACGGCTTTTCTATATTATTTTACTAACCAACTTACTTTGCAGTTGCTGGTGCGTTTAATTTTTTACTCATTTCCATAGAAATTGCAGAACGATCAAATTTAATTTTGCCAGCCATAGTTTCTATAACACAGCTATTATCTTTATCATTTAGTTCTACAACTTTACCATGCATACCACTTTTTGTGATAACTCTATCGCCACGTTTTAACTCGCCTGCAAACTTTTTCTCTTGCTTAGCACGTTTCATTTGTGGTGCAATCATAAAGAAATACATTACAGCGAAAATGGCAATAAAGGGTAAAAATGATCCTAATCCTTCCATTCAATACTAATTAGTTGTGGTTATGACCTTCGTGACCTGGTTGAGTTGACGTCTTAACAACAGAGTTACTATTAGAAGATACTGGTGTAATAGAAGCACTACCGGCTTTTTGAGCTGGCTTAGCTGGTGCGTTTGGGTCTTTTTCCACAAATGCAGTGATCTTTACAACTTCACTACCCTTTTCGGTATTTGTTGTCATAGTAATAGATTTAGAAACTTTGTTACCGTTTCCTTTTCCATTAAATTTTACTGTAAACTCACCTGTTTGTCCTGGTGCTACTTCTTTAGTCCAGTTAGACGGTACTGTACAACCACAAGTACTTTTAATATTACTAACGACTAACATTGATTCACCTGTATTTGTATAATTAAATACAGTTTCTACTGGTGTTCCGTTCTCAATAGTTCCGAAATCGTGTTCTGTTTTATCAAATGCTATAACTGGAAAATCACCAGCATTTGCATCTCTCTCTGCTGCTACAGCAACATTTTCAGATTTGATTTTACTTGTAGCGTCATCCTTACATGAAGTAAAGGCTACCATACATAATGCGCTAAGTCCTAAAATTACTTTTTTCATTACTATATTTTTTATTATTTGTTACTAAATTGTTTCAGCTGACAAAGGTAGTAATATTTTCAATCAAATGAAATTTTCAGGCTATTGTTAACAGATAATCGGTTGAAACACGTAAAACCTTAACAAATCATTAATTATAATAGCCCTCTTCCTGCTTTTGGATGCTTATTTTCTTTCTGATATTCTTTCACTATTCTATCCAAAATACCATTGATAAACATGCTACTTTTTGGTGTTGAATATTCTTTAGCGATTTCTAAATATTCGTTAATAGTTACTTTTTGAGGAATTGAAGGGAATTTTTGAAATTCACAAAGTGCCATTTTTAATAAGACTCCGTCTAAACTCGCTAAACGTTCTGAATCCCAATTCATAGTTTTTTCTGCAATTTCTTGTGAGAATGCCGAACTGTTCAACAAGGTTTTTTTGAAAAGGTCCTTAGCAAACTTTATATCGTCATCATCCTTGTATAATGATGGTAATACAGCCGTCTCAGGTGATGTTAATTTGAGTTTTCTTAATATCTTAAGCATTGCTGTATTGACGACTGGCAAGTCATCTACCCAAGTTAATTTTTTATCTTCAATATAATCGTACAATTTGTCGTTTGGTGCAATAATATCAGAATAGATATTTATTATAAACTGCTTGTCTGTATGAAATGACGTTTCCGAAGCATTGATATATTTATTGTACAAATCACTTTTTATAATCTCTTTAAAAAGGATATCTACGTATTCAAAATCCAAGTCCCAAAAATTCAATTTACGTTTGGTTACAACTTCTTGTAACATTTTATTGCTACTAAGCAATTCTAAAATCTGATTCTCTTGAAACTTAGTGCTCGGGTTCTTATCTATATCAGTAGCTAAATGTCTTTTTTGTAATTTGGAATTGTGGTTTAAACTCTTCTTTTGCAACTCTATTAAAAGTGCTAAAATGGATAGGTACAAATCATACATGCTATCTAAACTGTGAAGTAAAAATTTCTCATCTTTTGTAAGATCATCACTTTCTGTTCCTTTAAAAGCATACAAGGTTTGCATTACTTTTATTCTGATGTGTCTTCGGTTTAGCATGTTTAAGAACTAACTTAATTTAGATTATTAAAAAAAGGTGAATTATTGAAAATTCACCTTGCAAAAATACTATTATTTGAATCGTAAAAAAATTATTTAGAATTTTCTCTCTTTCGAGTTTCAATACGTTCTCTAGCAATGTTCATTGCTGCATTGTGAGTAGTTAAATTATTCACTTTTGCATTATCCAAAATCTCTAAAGTTGTATTGTAAATATTTTCTGTTTTACGCATTATCTCTTGCCTATCATAGTCTTCTAACTCTGCGTAAACATTGATTATACCACCAGCATTAATTAAAAAGTCCGGAGCGTATACAATACCACGTTCTTGTAAAATTTTACCGTGTTTCTTTTCTTCAGCCAATTGATTATTAGCCGCACCTGCTACAATTTTTGCTCTTAATTTGTAAATAGTCTCATCATTTACCGTTGCACCAAGTGCACAGGGTGCATAAATATCCATATCCTCACTATATATGTCATTTCCTCCATAGATTGTGGCACCATATTTAGTACGGACTTCTTCTAGTCTATCCTGACTAATATCGGCGATTGTTACATTTGCACCTTCATTTACTAAATGCTCTACCAAAGCTTCTCCTACATTACCAATACCTTGTACATATACATTTTTATCTTCTAAAACATCAGAACCATACTGAAATTTTGCTGCAGCTTTCATTCCCATAAATACACCATAGGCAGTTATAGGGGACGGATTACCTGCTCCACCTTTACTTTCAGAAATCCCAGTAACGTAAGGTGTAACTTCTCTAACAGTATCCATGTCTTCAGTAGCCATACCTACATCTTCTGCTGTAATGTAACGACCACTTAAAGAATGTACAAACTCACCAAAACGTCGCATTAGCTCTGGTGTTTTTTGAGTTTTAGCGTCACCTATAATAACAGCTTTTCCACCACCTAGATTTAAACCTGTGATTGCTGATTTAAACGTCATACCACGTGATAAACGCAATACGTCGTTTAAGGCTTCCCATTCATTATTATATTGCCACATTCTTGTTCCGCCTAATGCTGGTCCTAAAACCGTATTATGTATTCCAATTATAGCTTTTAAACCAGTATCTTTGTCATTACAAAATACTATTTGCTCGTGATCATCAAAAGAGTATTGCCCAAAAACGGGATCTATTTTTGAAAGCTCACCAGAGCTTATAACATCTGAAGTCATGTAAAGTTTTGATTTAGGCTGTTTGAAGATTAGCTAAAAACAGCGTGCAAAAATATATTATAATTAGAGGATTAGCAAAATATTAACTATAAAATAGGATTATCGCAATATTTTTGACTGACCAACAGCATTATGAAAGCATTAAGACATTTAAACAAATATTTTTTTAAGTATAGATATCGCTTAATCATTGGTGTTATCATAACTATAGTAGCCAAGATATTTGCACTTTTTACACCAAGATTAATAGGTGCCTCTATTAATGTAGTTTCAGACCGTCTAGATGGGAAAATCTCTGATGCGGTTTTTAGAAGCGAATTAATGATAAACATTCTTTATCTTATTGGTGCAGCCGTAGTTGCAGGGCTTTTTACATTTTTAATGCGCCAAACTATTATTAATGTATCACGATTTATAGAATATGATTTAAAAAATGAAATCTATAAACATTATCAGGTACTTTCTCTAAACTTTTACAAATCTAACAGAACTGGTGACCTTATGAATCGTATTAGTGAAGATGTTGGTAAAGTACGTATGTACGCTGGACCTGCTATAATGTATACCATTAATACAATTACTTTATTTACGGTTGCAATTATATACATGGTAAATGCTGCTCCAAAACTGACTTTGTATACATTGGTACCTTTACCTATTCTATCCGTAGCGATTTATAAATTAAGTCGATTAATTAATAAGCGAAGTACGATAGTGCAAGAATCCTTATCGACTTTATCTACATATTCTCAAGAAACGTTTAGTGGTATTTCTGTTATAAAATCTTACGGTATAGAGCCAAGAACTAATATTGAGTTTGAAGGTCTTTCTAATGAAAACAGGCAGAAGCAAATTAATTTAACCAAAGTACAGGCATTATTTTTCCCCTTAATGATTTTACTTATTGGCATTAGTAATCTTATTGTAATCTATGTTGGTGGTACGCAATACATGAATGGTGAAATAGAAAACATCGGTACTATTGCAGAGTTTATCATTTATGTAAACATGCTAACATGGCCAGTTGCAACAGTTGGCTGGGTAACGTCATTGGTTCAGCAAGCTGAAGCTTCTCAAGAACGTATCAATGAGTTCTTAAAAACCGAACCAGACATTCAAAATAAGGCTAATGAATTAACTCCAATAAAGGGAGATATAGAATTTAAGAATGTTTCTTTTGTATATCCAGATACTAATATTGAGGCTTTGAAAGATGTGAGTTTTAGTCTTAAATCTGGTGAAACGCTAGCAATACTGGGTAAAACTGGATCTGGAAAATCCACTATACTCGATTTAATTGGTCGGTTGTATGATGTAGATCAAGGCAATGTTCTTATAGACGATAAGGTTATATCACAACTTAATATTTACAGCTTACGACAAAGTATTGGTTACGTGCCACAAGATGCATTCTTGTTCTCCGACACTATAAGAAATAACATAATGTTCGGTAAAGAGAATGCCACTGATGATGAAGTTATTGAGGCAGCTAAAAATGCCAGAGTACATAAAAATATCATTGGATTTAACAAGGGTTATGACACCATTTTGGGAGAAAGAGGTATAACGCTTTCTGGTGGACAAAAACAGCGTGTTTCCATTGCGAGAGCTATAATAAAGAAACCAGACATTCTATTATTTGACGACTGCTTATCTGCTGTAGATACAGAAACAGAAGAAAAAATACTTAAAAACTTAGTCAAGCTGACTAAAGATAAAACTACAATAATAGTAAGTCATCGTGTGTCTTCGGCTAAAAATGCAGACCAAATTATTGTCTTAGAAGACGGTAAAGTTATTCAGTCAGGAACCCATGAAATGCTAATCAATACTGACGGTTACTACAAAGAACTTTACACGAAACAACTCTCTGAAAAAGAAATGTTATAAATTGTTGTTTACTTTACTTTTTTTTTAGATTTTTGGGTTTAATTAAAAATAAAAAATAGCTATGAGCGATTATGGAATGATGGACAAAGAGGAAATATACTCAAAAGTATTACGCGCTGGTCGTAGAACCTACTTCTTTGATGTTAGAGCTACCAAAGCAGGTGATTATTATCTAACCATAACGGAGAGTAAAAAGTTCACCAATGACGATGGTTCTTTTCATTACAAAAAGCATAAAATCTATTTATATAAAGAAGACTTTTCTGAATTTAGAGAGATTTTAGCAGAAATGACAGACTATATAATAACAGAAAAGGGTGAAGAAGTAATAAGCGAGCGTCATCAGAAAGACTTTAAACGTGAGGACGATTTCGTAAAGCAAGAAGCTAAAACTCCAGAAGACACAAATAATACAGATAGTTTTACAGATATTAGTTTTGATGATATCTAAATAACTATTGTTAAATTAAAATAAAAAACCACTACCCTTCGTAGTGGTTTTTTTATTTTTAACCTCTAACCAACTATCAAAATTTATGCGACATATTGCTCTCTTATTTTTATTAGTAACCTCTACTCTATTATCACAATCTCAAACAGACTTATCTTACTATCTCCCACAAGACATACAGTACGATTCAAGCATACCAACTCCAGAGAGCATTATTGGTCATAATGTTGGGAAATGGCATATTACGCACGACAAGCTTGTACAATATATGTATGCCTTAGCCAATTCATCTGATCGTATTTCAATAGAAGATAGAGGAAAGACATTTGAAGATAGACCATTACTCCTACTAACGATTACCTCTCCAGAAAATCATAAAAAAATTGATGCTATACAATCAGTGCATATTAATGCTACCGCATCTAATGATGCTAACATAGAAGATCGCCCTATAGTGGTTTACCAAGGGTTTTCTATCCATGGTAATGAACCAAGTGGCGCAAATGCAGGTTTATTAGTTGCTTATTATTTAGCCGCCGGACAAGGTTCTGAAATAGAAAATCTCTTGGACAATACAGTCATTCTATTTGATCCTTCATTTAATCCGGATGGTTTACAACGCTTCGCCTATTGGGCCAATACCAATAGAGGCATGAATCTTAATCCAGATCCAAATGATCGCGAGTACAGGGAAGTATGGCCAGGAGGGAGAACCAATCACTACTGGTTTGACATGAATAGAGATTGGTTACCTGTGCAATTACCAGAATCTAGAGCTCGCATTAACACCTTTCATAATTGGTTACCAAACATCTTAACAGATCATCATGAAATGGGTACAAATTCGAGTTTCTTTTTTCAACCTGGTATTCCTTCACGTACACATCCATTAACTCCTAAACTAAATCAAGAATTAACTAAAGGCATAGCCACATATCACGCTAAAGCATTAGACGAAATTGGTTCATTGTATTATTCTGAAGAGAGTTTTGACGACTTCTATTATGGTAAAGGCTCAACATTCCCAGATATTAATGGAGGTATCGGAATTTTATTTGAACAAGCCAGTTCTCGTGGACACATACAAGAAAGTGATAACGGTTTGCTAACTTTTCCTTTTACCATAAGAAATCAATTTACGGCAGCTTTATCTACACTAGAAGCAGCTAATGGTCTGCGTAAAGAGATTCTAGAATATCAACATAACTTTTTTAAAAATGCAAGAAGTGAAGCAAGTAAAGAAGGTAACAAGGCCATTGTTTTTGGCGATGAAAAAGACGCTGCGAAGACTTATCATTTAGCTGAAATCTTAAAACGACATCACATAAGTATTCATGATGTAAAATCCGATTTTACTAAAAATGGAAAACGTTACAAAAAAGGCTACAGCTACATCGTGCCAAAAAATCAAAAGAATACCAGATTAATTAATGCAATGTTTGAGAAACGTACAACGTTTCAAGATAGTTTGTTTTATGATATTTCTGCATGGACATTTCCATTGGCATTTAATTTAGATTATACCGAAACTACAACTGCTGAGGCAGGTGCTGAAGTTAAAGATTTACAACATCGTAATGGTGGAGTGACTTCAAAAAGCGACTACGCTTATTTATTTGAATGGAATGAATATTACTCACCAAAGCTCTTAAACCAAGTTTTAAAAAAGGGCTTAAGAGCAAAAGTAAGCATGAAAACATTTAAGGCTAATGGTAAACCCTATGACTATGGTACTATTATGATTCCTGCTCAAAACCAAGATATGTCTAGTGATAAGGTCTATACATTATTGAATCAACTTTCTCAGGAAAGCTACATTACAATTGATGCTGTTTCAACAGGACTAAATGATGGTATTGATTTAGGGAGTAATAACTTCAGATCTTTAGAATTACCTAAGATTGCACTTTTGGTTGGTGATGGCATAACCTCTTATGATGCAGGGGAGATTTGGCATTTACTAGATACGCGTTATGATATCATTGCAACAAAATTAGACACTAAAAATTTTAGAAGAGCAGATCTTAGCCGTTATAACACCATTATAATGGTTAATTCATATTCCGGTTTAGACGACAACAATACCAAAAAATTAAAAACCTGGATACAAAATGGAGGCACACTTGTCGCCTACAGAAATGCATTAAGATGGTTGAATAGTAAAGAATTAATAAAAATTGATTTTAAAAAGAATAACAGTCTAAAAGCAAAAAATATCAGTTACGAACAACGCGTTGATTTTAGAGGTGCACAAGTCATTGGTGGTGCGATTTTTGAAACTAAACTAGATCGTTCTCACCCGATTAATTTTGGATATAAGAATGATGAACTCGCCATGTTTAGAAACACTACTTTATTTATAAATGCTGATAAAAACAGTTATAACAATCCAATTCAGTATACCAAGAACCCATTATTAAGTGGTTATATTTCTGAAGAAAACCTGGATAGCTTGAGTCTATCAGTACCATTAAAAATTGGTGGCATTGGGAGAGGTACTATTGTTGCATTTACAGATAATACCAATTTTAGGGCATTTTGGTACGGTACTAATAAACTATTAATGAATGCTATTTTCTTTAGAGAAGAGTTGTAAGTAGTTTACAGTTAAAATTTTATTAACTTTAACCTCAACCGTTTTACTATTTCCATAGCCATAAAGTAGAACAACGCAGATTAATTATGAAAGATAAACTTTTAACATTCATTATTACCCTTGGGCTTATTTCGTTTATTAGTTGTAGTGTTGAAAACGACAACAATAATAATTCTAATGACCCATCGGATCCATTAAATGGGGTTTGGAATTTAACAAGAGCTGTTTCAGGCTGGGGTAGTTATCCAGAAATTGAGGAAGGATTAGTAACCTTTGAATTTGATACTGATAATTCAACCCTCACGATTATCAATAATTTAGAGGAAAATTATCCACTTCCTTCAAATATGGGAGAACGTAACTATGAAATCGTTAGTTTTGAAGATACTAATTATATAATAATAGACGGTAACGAACTTGATTTTAATGGTCTTCTATATGGTCCTAAAATTGAAGGAGATGAAACCAACTTTTATATAGATTTCGGTTACCTAGGAAGAATAGATGATGCGAGAATTGTGACTGATGCAGCAATCTGGAGGAGTTTCGAAAGATAGCCTACATTATAGTACTTGAGAGCCATTCTTAACCTTGGTCTCAGGATGAAGTAAAAATACATCGTCTTCCTTAACTGCACCCATAACTAGACATTCACTCATAAAATTGGCTATTTGCTTTTTTGGAAAATTAACTATTGCTACAACCTGCCTATGAATTAGATCTTCTTTGGTATACTGAGTCGTAATTTGTGCTGAGGATTTTCTTAAGCCTAAATCACCAAAATCTATGGTTAGCTGATAAGCTGGTTTGTTTGCATTTGGAAAGTCATTGGCTTCAACAATAGTGCCCACGCGTAAATCTACCTTTGTAAAGTCCTCAAATGTTATTATCTTATCCATTCACTAAAATTAGTAAATAAAATTTAGTTAAAATAATGGCATTAACACCTTCTAACATGTTGCCTTTAGGCACAAAAGCTCCAGATTTCAGATTAGTAGATACTACCGATGACCAAATAAAATCTCTAAACGGTTTAAAAGGAGATACTGGTACTTTAGTAATGTTTATTTGTAACCACTGCCCTTTTGTAATTCATGTCAATGAGCAACTCGTTAAGCTTGCTAATGATTATGCATCAAAAGGAATTAACTGTATTGCAATTTCTAGCAATGATGTGGTGAATTATCCGCAAGATGGACCAGATAAAATGAAGCAACACGCGAAGGATAATAACTATCCTTTTCCTTATTTGTACGATAAAACACAAGAGATTGCTAAGGCCTATGATGCAGCTTGTACACCAGATTTTTTCTTATTTGATGGTGATTTAGCTTTAGTTTATGCAGGCCAATTAGATAGCTCAAGACCTGGAAATGATATTCCTGTAACAGGAAAAGATTTGAGAGCGGCTATGGATGCTTTGGTGAATAATGAAGCTATAAGCAGTGATCAAAAACCAAGTATGGGTTGTAATATTAAGTGGAAAGAATAATTTGAATACTATAGATTTTTATATCGTTGATGTATTTACTACTCAAAAATATGGCGGGAATCAGCTTGGCGTATTTGTAGATTATGAAGATTTACTTTCTGATGAGGACATGCTTCATATTGCAAGAGAGCTTAATTTTTCTGAAGTCTCATTCATAAAAAAAACGTTAATAACACTGAATTTGAGGTTCGCATATTCACACCAGAGTATGAAGTGCCTTTTGCTGGTCACCCAACTTTAGGTACAGCGTTTATTATTTCTAAATATCTAATACCTCAGCCAAAAAATTTAATAGTACTCAAACTAAAGAAAGGAGATATTTCTGTGACAATTGATTCACCGAGCGATATTGATTCGGCTAAGTTTACAATGACGCAGGTACAACCAGAATTCATAGATACTATTGAGTCTAAAGACATTTCAGAAGAGTTAGGTATAAATTATGAACTTATTGATAATACTAAACCACTAGCCGAAATAAGTACTGGTTTACCTTATATAATAATTCCAATAAAAACTTTGGAAGCTATAAATAGTATCGTTGTTGATTATCAAAGTGTTTTAAACTATTTAAAATCACATAACAAGCACAAATCTAATAGCGAAGCAGGATTAACAACCTCTTTATTTTTTATAACGGAAGAAACATTTGAAGATTCAAGTCAATATAACTTAAGAATGTTTTGTGTTGAAGGAAACTCTATGATTGAAGCTGCTGCAGGAAGTGCTAACGGTTGTTTATTGGCCTATTTGCTAAAGTATCAAACTACAGAACTAAAAGCGACGGTTGAACAAGGGTTTCAGATGAAAAGAAAATCATATATTTATTTAGATGGTAAAAAAGTGAATGACACCTATCAAATAAATGTTGGTGGTAATGTTGTTGATCTTAGTAAAGGACAATGGAAAATTTAAACTTAGAAAAAGAAAATAAAAAAAATCGAAAAAAGATTCCTCTAACTAACTCTGAAGCTTTTACTTTTTTCTTCATTACTATCGGTTTTTTTAGTCCAAATCAAAATAATGATTTTAATGAAACAGAAATAAAGAGATTTGAAGAATATGGTTTCAATTTAAAAATTAAACAAGCTAGAGAACTAACTATTTTTGGCAGGCTTTTCTATTTGGCACTCATCATAGTTTTTATATTTCTTATAAACTACTAAGCAAATTACTATAATGAATACAGTTTTAGAAACACCACACCTTATCTTAAGACCTGTAATATTAGGTGATATCGATGATTTCTTTGAATTAGATTCTAACCCAAATGTGCATAAATTTTTAGGAAACAATCCTGTAAAAACTATTGATCAATCAAAGGAGATGATTAATGACATTTTAAAGCAGTATGGAGAATTTGGAATGGGTCGATTAGCGATAATTAAAAAAGATACAAAAGAATTTATCGGTTGGTCTGGCATAAAATATGAGCAGAATTTGAGAAAAGCGTTTAATTACTATGATCTAGGATATAGGCTAAAAGAACAATTTTGGAATAAAGGCTTTGCTACTGAAGCTGCATTGGCATCACTAGATCATGGTTTTAATACTTTAAAATTAAAAAAAATATGTGCAGCAGCTGGTATAAATCATATCGCATCTAATAGCATTCTAAAAAAAATAGGAATGCAACCCAATGGTACTTTCGAATTTGAAGGTGACTTATGTAATTGGTATATCATAAAAAATCCAAATATCTAAAATAACAAAACCCCTTTTCCAAGAGGTTTTATTATCAATCAAATTAGTCTAAATCGAGTGTTAAATATGACTTTATGTTTATTGTTGTTCTAGTTTAAAGTTAATCGGAATACTGTAAGGAACACCTACAGGTTTATTACGTTGCTTACCAGGTTTCATTTCAGGAAGTAAACTTATAATACGTTCTGCCTCTGTCTCCAATAACTTATCAGGCCCACGACTCTTTATCTTTGTTACTTTACCATTCTTATCTATTAAGAAGAATACATACACTCTACCTTTTATATTTAATTCTGCAGCTAATTCAGGATACTTAAAGTGTTTTAGTAAATGCTTTTGCATTTTTTGTTGGAAACATGCCTTTAATTCAGCGTTATTTCCTTTACATCCAGGGAATACTGGCACACGTTCTATCACTGCAAATGGTACTTCTAGATCTTCTTCAACCTCTTCTACTTCTAAATCTTCTATACCTACTTCTCGTTCTTCAATAACATCATCCTGACCTAATTCTGTACTTTCAATAACAGTTTCTTCTATGTCCTCAACATCTTCAACTACCGAAATAGCTTCTGTAACAATTGTTTTTGGAGGTGGTGGTGGTGGGATGTTAATCGTAGTAATAGGAATATCTTCATCTATTTGCTCATCTAACATTAAGATATCAATCTTAGTACCTTCTCTTTCGTAAGTCTTATGTTCAAGTCCTAAATATGTTAAGACTAACATTACGTTTAAGCCAACAGCAAAATATAAATTGCTGTTTCGACCTACATTGGCTTTTGGGTTCTTCTTGAGTTCCATGACGTTTAATTTTATATTATAAAGTTAATTATCATAAAGCGTAAAAAGTATGACAAATGTCATGTTAGAATCAAAATCAATATTTTAACAATTTAGAGATTGTCTAATTGATTGTCTTTACCGTCTTCACTAATGGTCCAAAATAAGCCAACAAAAAAGAACTGATCTGCTGCAGGAGTCAAGGCTCTCTTATTAAATTGACCATTTATATCTGGTGTATTTGCATACTGATAACCGTTGATATTATTGAACCCTAAAATATTATTTACCGAGAAATACAAAATCTTTTGCTGATCTAATAGATATGCCCAATTAAAGCTTAAACTATTAAAAGGCTTTGTTCGCTCACTTAAAAATTTATTGGTATTAGGATTTGTATAAGGTCTACCTGAAGAGTATCCATAGGCTAATCCTAATTGACTTTTCCAACTATCTATCCAATATTTACCTACAATAGATAAGTTGTGATTAGTTGCATAATTGGGTTGTGCTGATGATTCAAAGTTTCTATAATCACGTTCTGTATCTAAATATGAGTAACTCACCCAATAATCTAAATTCTTAATACTTGTGTTGTCTCTCCAGAAGATATCAATGCCTTGCGCATAACCATATCCTGAAGAATTATAGTTAGTATCAAAACTTTCAAATTGAGTGTCAAACTTTACTAAATTATCATAATCCTTTCTGTAAGCTTCTGCTCTAAATATTTTTCCATTGTTTACATATTGATAATTTAAAATGTAATGTGTGGTTTGTTCTGCTTGTAAATTATCTTCGAATTTCAAGATGGCACTATTCGGATTTTGAAAGAAATTACCATAAGCTAAAGAGATTTGTCCATTGTCCGAAGTCTTATAAGCCAATGCAGTTCTTGGAGCAAAATCAGTAGTATTAAAAATAACACTATGATCTGCTCTTAATCCAACTTTTAAAGCCAAGTCTTTAGAAAAAATAAGATCTGCCTCGGCAAAACCTGCTGTAATGTTATTCTCAAAACCATAATCTTCATTTATTGATCCATCTTTAAAGTTCTCATTAAAAGTTGTAATAAACTGATCTGCTCCAAAGCTTATCTTAAACCTGCTATTAAAACGTTTTTTTAGTTTAAACTTAAGATGCAATGAATTTTCCGTATTGGAAATATCACTTGTTTCAACTCCTAAATCGTTGATAGCGTAGGTATAACTTATTCCTGTATTAATAGTCCAGCCATTACCAAATACACCTTTATATGATGTATTTAAATAAAAGTTATTGTTGTTTAGTTTAAAATCTAAGCCATCATCTAAATTAATATCTTCTTGAGTGAGCTCAAACTTAGACGTGTCAAACGCAGCATAAAATTTCAGCATACCATTATTAAGTCGTTGCCTAAAAACTGTTTCTCCTTGTGCACCTGTATAAGGTGTTTGCCAGTCGTTTCTATCTTTAAATACAGCTAAATATGGTGCCAGATTTATATAAGATGCATTAGCACTTAATGATGACTTTTCCCATTTCTGAGTATTTCCCAGTGTTCCACCAACCGTCATAATACCAATATCTGTTTTTTCCTGATCTGGTTCATCAATTGTATTTAATAAAAGCACACTTGATAAAGCCTGGCCATATTCAGAAGAATAGCCTCCTGTAGAAAATGTAATACCGTCAAATAAGAATGGCGAATATCTACCACGTGTTGGTATATTATTAGTAGTAGGCGAGTATGGTGTAAATACTCTGATACCATCTATAAAAATTTGAGTTTCATCAGCGTTACCACCTCTTACAAATAAGCGACCATCTTCAGAGATATTAGATGTACCTGGAAGTGTTTGCAAAGCTCCAACAAAGTCTCCTAAGGCACTTGCAGTAGTCACAACATCTAAAGGTTTTAAAACTGAGACCTTACTGTTGTCATTAGCTTCAAATGTTCCAGCACTTAAAACTACGGTATCTAAAGACTCTACATCTTCGCGTAAATTAACAACTAAATCAGATAATTCTGAAATGTCTTTTGTTAGTGTTTTTGTCTCATAAGACAAGTATGAAATCACTAGTGATTTTAAACCTGTTTCTTCGGTTGTAAATAGAAATTTACCAACTTCATTTGTAGTTGCTCCATCATAAGTGCCATCTATATAGACATTGGCTCCCATAATGGGTTGATTTTTTTGATCTATAACTTTTCCAGAAATAGTGGTCTGCGTATAGCAAAAGGTGGTAAAAAGCAATAAGATTAAAGTGATTGAAGTTTTCATTTTTTGATTGATGATTAACTGCTTGATTTTCTTGAGTTGAATTAATTTCAGTATGATTGTGATACAAAGTTGAAGGATTTATCACCTAAAAAGAATTCTAATTAACCGAACTGTTATTTTATAATGATGAATTGAATATATTTGATTTTAATCCACTATTCTATTTAAAGAGAACCACAAAGACTCGTGCCTTATTCAAATAAATAATATGCTCACAACCAAAGAAAAACAGTTTAGTATACTATTTTTTATAATCGTGCTTTTAGAACTGATTACTGGCAGTTCTGAAGCCTTAAATTATTCGCATTATATGGTCAAGCCAGCAATTGTTACGAGTTTAATCTTTCTGTTTGTGAATACTGGAAAAAGTTTGTCCAGATCTTTAAAATCGAAAACGCTGTTAGCCTTAATTTTTGCATTACTAGGAGACATTTTATTAATGTTTGTAGATGCATCTCCTCATTTTTTCACTTTTGGTTTGCTGGCATTTTTAATAGCACATGTTTTTTATATTTTAGTTTTTCTAGAACATAAGAATAGTACTAAATCCCCTTTAGGATTTATGATAATTTTATTAGTCTATGCCACTTTTCTATTCTATTTATTAAAGGATGGTTTAGAAGCTATGCTAATTCCGGTTATAATTTATATGCTCGTTATATTGAGCATGGCAACCTCAGCTTATCTCAGAAAAAATAGCGTGAGTGAACTGAGTTATAAACTTATTTTTTTAGGCGCTTTATTATTTATGATTTCAGATAGCATATTGGCAATCAATAAGTTTTACCAGCCAATACCACTATCTAATATACTTATTATGGTGACTTATGCTCTTGCGCAATATCTTATTGTTTTAGGAATATTAAAAATTAATGTAACAAACTCTAAAGAATAACTACTAATTGAGTAACTAACCATTTTTCATCAATTGAACAAAGAACTTGAACATAGTTTTGTAGAGCAGTTACAAAAGCATCAAAACATTGTACATAAGGTATGTCGTTTATATACCAACAATAAAGATGCTCATAATGATTTGTTTCAGGAAATAACAATTCAACTGTGGCGTGCTTATCCTAAGTTTAGAAGGGACTCTAAGTTTAGCACCTGGATGTATAGAGTTGGTTTAAATACAGCGATAACGCTATATAGAAAATCTAAACGAAGAATTAATACACAAGCGTTTGACAATGTTGAATATAAAATAAAAGCAGACGAATATGACGATACGGAAGAACAACAACTCAAACTATTGTATAACGCCGTACACCAGTTAAACGATATTGAAAAAGCACTTGTCTTTCTCTATTTAGAAGATAAGAACTACAGAGAAATAAGCACAACTTTAGGTATAACTGAAGTCAATGCACGAGTTAAAATGAATCGTGTAAAAAAGAAACTAAAAACAATATTAAATCCGTAATTATATGGATGAATTAGAATTATTAAAGAAGGATTGGAAAAAGGGCACATCGGATTATAGCAAGTTCTCAGGTTCTGATATATACACGATGTTGCATAAAAAATCTTCGTCCATAGTTAAGACTTTATTTTACATAAGTGTAGCCGAATTGGTATTTTGGATACTTATTAGCTATGTCCCTTATGTTTTTTCAGACAGTATGAGAGAACGCTTAGAAAGTAGTTATGAAAACCCACTATTTGTTGGATTATCCGTTTTGGGCTTTTTGGTTATATTTTTATTTGTCTACTTGCTATATAAGTCTCATAAGTCAATATCTACTACAGACAATGCTAAAAAACTTATGGAGAGTATTTTAAGAACACGTAAAGTCATAAAATACTATGTCATTTACAATTTAGTAATGATCTTTATTTCCATACCATTGTCGTTGTATTTTGAATTTAATCAAAATGCTGAATTTCACGATCAGGTTGCGAGTTTCGATTCCAAACAAATGATTATGTTATACGCCATTGTTATTCTGGTGACAGCGGTATTTGTTATTGTAATATGGTTGTTTTACAAGCTGCTTTATGGTATCTTATTAAAACGTCTTAACAGAAATTATGACGAACTAAAGAAACTCGAAGTTTAACAATGAAGCCTGTTGTTTTTCATATAGATAAACATATAGTCACTTACACGGTAGATTGGTTAGGCATTGAAACAATTCAGGTCAATGAAAGTATTATTTCTAAAAAATTATCACTTCCAAGTAGAAAACATAGATTTAATTTATCTCTTAATAAAGAAAATGTACCATTTTATATAGTGTCGAAACAGAGTTTTTCAACGAGCACAATTGAAGTTTCATTATATAAAAACGATAATTCAATTGAAAAACAGACGCTAGAATTATACAAACAAGAAAACACAGCTACAGACAATCAAGGCAGTACGTATATACTTGGATTGGTCTTTGTGGTCATGTCATTGGTGTTTGACTGGCACAAGTTTTTTCTATTTATTGGTTTAGTCTTGTTATTTTACGCATTTGTTATTAAGCCAAACACAAAAATCAAAGATCATTCTAACCAAGAAAGTCAAAGTAATTCTACCAATCTCTAAGCTCTTTATTTAAGCGCTCTTTTTCCTCTAATTCTTCCTGTGGGATTACTTTTAAGAATGAAGGATGTTGCTCTATGGCAAATTCAATCTTCTCCACAATATCAGCAATAGATTCATTTTCATAATCTATATCTAGTGGTTCTTTTATTTCAAAAGATTGATAAATATTCTTCTTTTTTATCCGAAGTCCTTTCTTATCAAAAGAGCGTCTAAAACCATCAATTACAATTGGTACAACTAAAGGCTTATATTGTTTTATAATATGTGCTGTTCCCTTTCTAATAGGCTTGAATGGTGTTGTAGTACCTTGAGGAAACGTAACCACCCAACCATCATCTAAAGCTTTTTTTATCGCACTAATATCACTCATTTTCACTTGGCGATTAACATCTTTACCTTGCGAACGCCATGTGCGTTCAATACTGATGGAACCAGTATAGGCAAATATCTTAGGAATTAAACCAGACTTCATGGTTTCTTTGGCTGCAACATAGTACAGGTTGAGCTTCGGATTCCACAGATAACCTACATTTTTAATGCTGTCTAATCTACCACTCAAACTAGCATTAAATACATGAAACATAGCAATAACATCTGCAAAATAGGTCTGGTGATTAGATATAAAGAGAACATTAGTGTCTGGTAAATTTTTTATGATATCCGAGCCTTCTATATGTAAATCATTAAAGCCTCTAAAACGCTGATGGGTAAGTAAACCAAGGATTCTAATTAACCACTTTTTAACCCAAAGTATATGTCCAAAAGGGTTCTTTTTGAATAATCCCATAGTTAGTGTTCAGTTTTTATATGATACAAATGTAATAAATATGATAAGCTACAAGACCTGTTTTAACAAGTCTTTTATTTCACCAAGCATCATAGCGGTTGCTCCCCAAACCACATGACCATTAAGTTGAAATGCCGGTACATCAACTTCAACATTAAAAGATGTTGGTACTTTGGTTGTTATGGTATTTTTATCGTTTAGGAAATCTAGTAAATCAACTTCAATAATATCTTCTACTTCGGTTTCTTGTTTTATAAATTGAGGTGTTTGTTCAGAAACACCTACATAAGGATGCACTATAAAGTTACTTGGAGGTATGTAAAGTGGTGACATAGGTTTTATAATATTCACCATATGCTCTGGCACACCAACTTCTTCCTTTGTTTCTCTTACAGCAGTTACTAACAAGTCTTTATCTTGGTCTTCATACTTTCCACCAGGAAAACCTACCTGCGCAGAATGTGCACCTTTATATGTTTTTCTTAGTATTAAAACCAAGTTGGTATTTCCTAAATCACTAGGATAAAATAATGCTAAAACACCTGCTTTTTTTGCTGATTTAGCTTTTTCTTTCATGCGCTTAGCCAGTTCCAAACGATCCGGAGGAGACATTTTTGCGTGTGAAGCTTCGCCAAAAAGCGCTATATGTTTTATTTTTACTACAGATTCTAAGAACGTATTAAATACCATTTATGAGATTTCTATTAGTTGTAAGTATTGGTTTATTATTATGGAATTGTGAAGATAAAAAAACTTCTAAAAAGAATAATGTCATTATAACCAAAGATACTGTTTCAGTTACTGAAGAAAGTGCTCCAAAGAAAATTAAAGTAGTACTGGATTTCCCAGTCTTGACGGATAAAAACGCAATGGACTTCTTTTTAGAATATGATAAAAAACATAAGGAGGATAAAGTCAGAATCACCACAGATTTCGGTATCATAGAAATTAAACTCTATGAAAAAACAAAATTTCACAGAGCCAATTTTATCTTCTTAACCAAAAGAAAGTATTTTGAGGGTACACAGTTTTATCGTGTGGTTGAGAATTTTGTAATCCAAGGTGGTAGCAGCGATGATTATAATCTGGCTAAACGCCGAAAAAAAATAGGTAAATATCTTTTACCACCAGACACCAAACGTGGATTTACTCACAAACGTGGAGCTATATCTATGCCAAGTAGTGAAATTGAGAATGCCTATAAACTAGCATCTCCATTTCAGTTTTTTATTGTTCAACGACCTGGTGGTGCCGCTTATTTAGATAAGGATTACACGGTTTTTGGAGAAGTTACGAAGGGTATGGATGTGGTTGATGAAATCAATGCTGTAAAAACGGATGAAGGTGACTGGCCACTGCAAAATGTTTACATTAGAAAAGTAGAAATAATAGAATAATTAGGACATCATTTTCTCTTTTTTTAATACCTTAGATACCAAACTTATCTTAAACTAATTAAAATGATTTCTAAAGCACTAAAAACGGCGCTACTTGCCGTTATTATTCTATTTGCAAGTTGCAAAGAAGACACAAAAACAACAGAAAAATTAATGGCAGACAATGTACTTCTACAAGAATGGACAGGACCTTACGAAGGTGTGCCTGCTTTTGATAAAATGAATGTGGCAGATGTTAAAGAAGCCGTTGAAAAAGGCATGGATCTCAATTTGAAAGAAATTGAAGCTATTGCTAACTCAGATGAAGATCCAACTTTTGAAAATACCATTGTAGCCATGGAAAGTGCAGGTAAAGACCTTAATCGTGTTTTCACCTATTATGGTATTATGAGTAGTAACATGTCCTCGCCAGAATTTAGAGAAGTCCAGGCAGAATTAGCACCTAAACTTTCTGAATTTAGATCTAAAATTACACAGAATGAAAAACTATTTCAACGCATTAAAGCTGTTTATGATGCGTCTCAAAAAACACCCTTAGAACCACAAGCGCAACGTGTGGTTGACCTTACTTACAAAAGTTTTGAAATGAATGGTGCTAATCTTGATACAGAAAAGAAAAAACGATACGCAGCAATTAACAAAGAACTCTCTACGCTTTACACCAAGTTTTCTAATAACGTATTACATGACGAAGAAAACTATGTCACTTTTTTAACAGAAGATCAACTAGGTGGTTTATCTGAAGGATTTGTAAAATCGGCTGCAAAAATAGCGAGTGATAAAGGGAAAGAAGGTATGTATGCTATAACAAATACACGGTCTTCAATGGATCCCTTTCTCACCTATTCTACGGAGCGCGAATTACGCAAACAGGTTTGGGAAAATTATTATTCACGTGGAGATAATGCTGATGAATATGATAATAATAAAATCATAGCTGAGATCTTGAAGTTAAGAAAAGAGCGCGTGGGCTTATTAGGATACGACAACTATGCGCAATGGAGATTACAGGATCGTATGGCAAAAACGCCAGAAAACGCCATGAATTTAATGCTTAAAGTATGGCCAGCTGGAACAGCACGTGTTAAAGAAGAAGTTGCTGATATGCAAGCAGTGGCTAATGAATTGGGAGATAACATCACGATTGAACCATGGGATTATCGTTACTATGCTGAGAAAGTTCGTAAAAAGAAATATGATTTAGATAGTGACGAAATAAAACAATATTTACAATTAGATAAATTAACGGAAGCCATGTTCTTTACAGCAGGAGAGTTGTTTAATTACAAATTCACACCTGTAGAAGAAGGTACAGTTCCTGTATTTCATGAAGATGTAAAGGTGTGGGAGGTTACAGATAAGGATTCTGGTAAGCATATTGGCTTATGGTATTTAGATCCTTTCGCTCGACAAGGCAAACGCTCAGGTGCTTGGGCTACAACGTATAGAAGTTATACCTCGTTTGAAGGTGAAAAAAATGTGTTAGCGTCTAACAATTCAAACTTTGTAAAACCAGCACCAGGAGAAGCTGTTTTGGTCTCTTGGGACGATGCAACTACCTTTTTTCATGAATTCGGACACGCACTTCACTTCTTCTCATCAAATGTGAAATATCCAACTTTAAATGGTGGTGTTAGAGATTATACTGAGTTTCAATCGCAATTATTAGAGCGTTGGTTGTCTACAGATAAAGTAATCAATCAATTTTTAGTACATCATGAAACCGGAGAACCAATTCCTGCAGCATTAGTTGAAAAAATTAAAAATGCGTCTACTTTTAACCAAGGTTTTGGAACCACTGAGTATTTAGCATCTGCATTAATCGATATGAAATTACATTTAGCAGATCCTACAGATATAAATATCGATAAATTTGAACGTGAAACTCTAGACGAACTAGGTATGCCAAAGGAATTACCTATGCGACATAGAACTCCACATTTTGGTCATGTATTTTCTGGTGAAGGTTATGCAACCGCTTATTATGGCTACATGTGGGCAGATGTCTTAACCAGCGACGCCTCTGAAGCATTTAGAGAAGCACCAGACGGGTTCTATGATGCGGATGTAGCAGAAAAATTGGTTAAATATTTATTTGCACCGCGTAACGCTATGGATCCGGCAGAAGCCTATCGTTTGTTTAGAGGACGAGATGCTAAAATAGAAGCATTAATGAAAGACAGAGGATTTCCTATTCCCCAGAGCTAAACAAAACTATGTATAATAAAAACGCCCAAGACAGCCTTGTCTTGGGCGTTTTTATTTGAATTAATTTATCTTTAATAGAAATTAAGACATTTACTAAGAAATTATGCATTCATCAAAACAACTAGCGAATCGGCTAGAAGAAATTTTGCTAAATGGCACATGGGTAGCAAATACCAACTATAAAGATCAATTAGATAGTTTA
>NZ_CBFHMI010000010.1:0-69448 GCF_965656915.1 Winogradskyella sp.
ACAAGAATGGATAGGCGCCATTGGTATTACAAACATAGAAGGGTCTTACAATACTGTCGTTGGTTTACCAACGCATTTACTTTACGAAACGTTAAATGCCATTGCAGAAGAATCATAGCAATGTAACTTTGTAAAAATGACCTTTTATGAAGACCCTACAATTCACTTCAATCCTTTTAATTTTTGTTTTTTTTAATTCTTGTAAAGAAGTTGTCTCTGAAACCTCTGAAACCGCAGCATTAGTAACAGAAACTAAGAAAACAGAATATAACCAATCCGCTCAAACATTATCAAAAGAATTTAAGGACTACTGGTACGCTGGTAAAGCCGAAATTACCTCTTATAAATTAAAGCAAGCACGTTATGGTGAAATTAGAAATGGTAAATCCGTTTTAGTATTTGTAACAGAAGATTTTCTTCCTGAAAAGCAAGTAAAAGCTAACAATTCTAATGAATACAATATACCTGTTTTAAAACTGAATGCCACTAAAAATTTCAATACAGGTATATATCCATATTCTATAATGCAAAGCACGTTCTATCCCGTTGCAAATAATAAACATGCATTAAAAGTCTCTTCTTCTATTCAAGAATGGTGTGGACATGTTTACACACAATTAAATAATCGTGACACTTTCGAAATTAAGTCACATTCATATTTTCAGGGAGAAGCCGATCAATCATTTAAATTAGACAAAACGTGGACAGAAAATGAATTATGGAATAAGCTAAGAATAGATCCAAAACGTCTTCCGCAAGGAGAAATAGAAATTATACCATCGCTAGAATATCTCAACTTAAGGCATAAATCTAAAAAAGCCTATAAAGCCTATGCAACTTTAGAAAATGGTTCTTATACACTATCTTATTCAAAATTGAATAGAATTTTAAAAATAGACTTTAAGACTGAATTCCCATATGTTATTCAGGGTTGGGAAGAAACAACTACAAGTGGTTTTGGCGATTCTGCAGAAACACTAACCACCAAAGCGAGTTTACTTAAAACTATAAAGTCATCATATTGGAATAAAAACACAAATTCCGACGAAGTTCTGCGACAAACTTTAGAATTAGAATAAACTTAGAAGAATCTGGCTATATTTGTTAGAGACAAATAACTTATAATGTCAGGATTTTTTAAAACTTATCAAACCGAAATCGTTTATTCGATTATTCTACTGGTTGTATTATTTATAATTAGAACCATTATTGTCATTACCGTAAAAAAAACAGGAAAGAAAAGTGGTACTACAGTAGCTAGAGCAGCACTAATAGGTCGTTACGTTACAGTAATATTTGTTTTAATTGCATTACTCATAGAAGCTTTTATACTTGGTGCAAATACACAAGACGTTACCTTAGTATTTTCTTCTGTGTTTGCTGTTATAGGTATCGCTTTGTTCGCTATTTGGTCAATATTAAGCAATGTTACTTCCGGAGTTATTATGTTTTTCTCCTTTCCTTATAAAGTTGGTGATAAAATAAAGATTCATGACAAAGATTACCCAGTAGAAGCTATAATAGAAGATATTAGAGCGTTCCAGTTAATTTTGAGAGAAGATGGTGGTGATCTAGTAACCTACCCGAATAATCTTATTCTTCAAAAAGCAGTAACTTTAATTGAAAAAGACGCTTTAGATGATAGCAGTATCCTTTAATCATGATAAAGAAAAGAGCTAAAAAACGTACGCAAGAATACAAGAAACATGTCGGACAAGTTCCTGGTACATTAGTCTATACAGGAAAAAAGTCTGATAAAGAATTTCAAGTAGAGTGTTTTGACTACACCAAGGAATCTGCAGAAGAAACCATTCTCCTCAATATCGAAGAAGCAGCAAGTTACAAAGAAACAGACTCAGTGACATGGATTAATATTGATGGTTTAAAACATACTAAAAAAATTGAATCTATTGGTAAACAATATGATTTACACCCACTTGTTTTAGAAGATATCGTAAACACATCGCAACGCCCTAAAATTGATGAATACGAAGATTATCTATTTGTGGTATTAAAAATGCTCTATTACGATAAGGATGAAAAAATAGTTGTTGAGCAAGTAAGTATTGTACTAGGTAAAAATTATGTGCTTACATTTCAAGAATCAGAAGATGATGTCTTTAGTATTATTAGAGAACGTATTCGGCTGGGCAATGGCAGAATTAGAGGGCTAAAATCTGATTATTTAATGTATGCCCTTATAGATGCTGTAGTAGATCACTATTTTCATATTATTGAAACTTTAGGAAACAAAATTGAAGATTTAGAAACCGAATTATTTGCCGGAAATGCTAGAGACAATATCAATATAGAAGTACAACAGCTAAAACGAGAAATTTTAAAAGTACGTCGTGCTATATTTCCATTACGAGAAATAATAAATAGAATAGAAAAAGGTGAACACCAATTAATATTTAAACGCACAATAACCTATTATAGAGATATTTATGATCATTTAATTCAAGTATCAGAAAACATAGATATTTATCGTGAAATGATCTGGAGTTTAATGGATATGTATATGACTACCATTAGTAATAGAATGAATGAAGTAATGAAAGTTCTCACTATTATGTCTTCAATTTTTATACCCTTATCCTTCTTAGCAGGACTCTATGGTATGAATTTTAAATACATGCCAGAACTAGAATATCGCTATGGCTATTTTGTGCTATTAGGAGTGATGCTAATTCTATTCATTAGCCTCTTATTTTATTTTAAAAGAAAAAAATGGATTTAGACCAAACAACTAATATTATAATTTATCTATGACTAGACAAGAACACCTAAAACTCTGCAAATCCTGCATCAACAGAGATATGGATTTAAAAGCAGGATTAGTATGTAAGCTAACTGGAAAAATTGCAGATTTTGACACCGAGTGTCCTTCATATAAACTAGACGAAAACCACGTTGCGCAATTAGACAATGAAAATGCAATAGAACGTCATCAAATAGTAGGTAGATTATCTAAAAAAAATCTAGAAAAACTCAAAACAGAACAAAGTTTACCCGCAGCTATTTTTGCTGGTTCTTTTATCGGTGTAGTCGCTGCAGCAATTTGGGCAGCAGTAACTGTTTCTACTAACATGAAAATAGGTTTAGTTGCTATTGCCATAGGTGCATTAGTTGGGTTAGGTATGCGATTTATCGGTAAAGGCATCGACCCAATTTTTGGAATTTGCGGTGGTATTATTGCCTTTTTGAGTTGCGTTTTGGGAGACTTTTTTAGTATTATAGGTTTTGTAGCAGAAGCAGAGAATCTAAACTATTTCGAAACTTTTCTTTATTTCGATTATTCTCTAACATTTGAGATTTTAAAGGAAACTGCAAGTCCAATGGATTTAATTTTTTACGCTATTGCGGCAGCCGAAGGTTATAAGTTCTCATTTAGAAAATTAACTGAAAAAGAATTGTACAATTTAGAGCATAAAAAAGACTAATTCGGCTAAATTTAAAGCGTTAAACAAAACCTAAAACCAAGGTCGCAAGGCGCTAACTTTTATATATTTGATAAGCAACTAACTAATAACCTCATGCGCCAGATTAAACTCTGCCTATTACTAATTATAGGCACCATAGTCTCATTAAATGCTCAGCAACCTAAAAAACTCAATTCTTCAGAAATTTATGAAGCCGTTCAAAAACTCAATGTTTTAGGATCTGTACTTTATATTGCTGCACACCCAGATGATGAAAATACCAGATTAATTTCTTATATGTCTAACCACGTAAAGGCACGTACAGCTTACTTATCCTTAACTCGTGGTGATGGTGGTCAGAATTTAATTGGGCCAGAAATTAGAGAATTATTAGGTGTTATTAGAACACAAGAGCTTCTCGCTGCAAGAAGAATTGATGGAGGCGAACAACGCTTTACAAGAGCAAATGACTTTGGCTACTCTAAACATCCTGATGAAACTCTGAAAATCTGGAATAAAGATGAAGTTTTATCTGATGTGGTATGGGCAATTCGTGAATTTAAACCAGATGTTATCATTAATCGATTTGATCATAGAAGAGGTGGTCAAACCCATGGTCATCATACAAGTTCAGCGCTATTAAGTATGGAGGCTTTTGATTTAGCTAATGACGCCTCTAAATACACGTCTCAATTAGACTTTACAGAAACTTGGCAGCCAAAACGCTTATTTTACAATACATCTTGGTGGCGCTATGGTAGCCGTGAAGCATTTGATAAGATAGATAAAAGTAATATGCTTAAATTTGATATTGGAGTGTATTATCCAACAAAAGGTTTATCTAATAATGAAGTTGCTTCGTTGGCAAGTAGCCAACATTTATGCCAGGGATTTGGTAGATTAACCTCAAGGGGAACACAAGACGAATATATAGAATTTTTAAAAGGTGAACCTTTAGATGGTAGCGATAATGTCTTCGCAGGTATAGATACGTCATGGAACCGTGTTGAAGGTGGGTCTGCAATTGGAAATATCTTAGATGACTTAGAAGGTAATTTCAATTTTGTTAATCCTGCTACTCATCTACCTCAACTCTTAGAAGCTTACAAGTTAATTCAAAATATAAAAGATGAACATTGGAGAACTATAAAAACAAAAGAGATCAAATCTATAATTGAATCTTGTGCCGGCTTATATCTAGAAGTATCATCAAATACACCAAATGCCTCACCAAACTCAACTGTGTCACTAAGAATAGAAGCCTTAAACCGTAGTAATGCTCAAATAGATTTAGTATCTTATAATCTCTCTACCCTTAAAGTAGGAACTTCTAAGACTATGGAGATGCCGGAAAATCAACGTTTAAATTTTGAAGAGGGCATTACAATACCTATTGATATAAATTATACAACTCCTTATTGGTTGAATACACAAAGTACATTAGGCATGTACCATGTAGATAATCAAGAACTCATAGGTTTACCTGAAACTCCAAGAGCAGTATTTGTAGATTTCAATTTAATAATAGCAGGTACTCCAATTACAATAACTAAACCTGTAGTGTATCGTTACTCAAAACCAGATAAAGGTGAATTATACAGACCATTTGAAATCATTCCTGAAGTTTCAGCAAGTTTAGAAGATAAGGTCTACATTTTTGAAAATAATCAACAAAAAGAAATTGAAGTCTTAGTAAAGGCAGGTCGTGATGCTATTGAAGGCTATGTAAGAATGGCCTATCCAAATGATTGGAGTGTCTATCCGCAAAAACAAAAAATTGAAATAGCAAATAAGGGAGACATTCAAAAAGTAGTCTTTACAGTAGTTCCGCCTAAAGGTCAAAGTGAAGGCTTAATTACTCCGATAGTTAATATAAATGATGAATATTACACAAATGAGTTAATTGAAATAGATTATGCACATATTCCATTTCAAACCGTATTGATGCCAAGTGTAAGTAAAGTGGTTAGATTAGATATTAAAAAGAAAGGTGAAAATATTGGATATATCGAAGGTGCTGGTGATGTAGTTCCTGAAAGTTTAAGACAGATTGGTTATAATGTCACTATAATTAAACCAGAACAAATCGCACCAGAAAACCTTGCAAATTTTGATGCCATTGTCGTAGGAATAAGAGCCTATAATATTTTAGATGCAATGAAATTTAAGCAGAAATTTCTACTTGATTATGTAAAGGTAGGCGGCAATTTAATTGTACAATATAATACGAGTAGGCGCTTAAAAACAGATAATTTAGCACCTTATACTCTCAAACTTTCAAGAGACCGTGTTACGGATGAAAACGCGCTGGTAAGAATATTAGATCCTAATCATCCAGTTCTTAATTTTCCTAATAAAATTACAATTAAAGATTTTGATGGTTGGGTTCAGGAACGTGGTTTATATTTTCCAGATGAATGGTCAGAAGAATTTACTCCACTACTAGCCATGAATGATAAGGGTGAATCTTCAAAAGAAGGAAGTTTACTAGTTGCCCAATACGGAAAAGGGAATTATATCTATACAGGTCTAAGTTTCTTTAGAGAATTTCCCGCAGGAGTATCTGGTGCCTACAAACTATTTGTTAACTTGTTATCGGCAGGAAAAGAAAGCCAATCGACACAAAAAACTAACAACTAACCATAATGAACGACCAAAACCAACCACAACCTAAACAAAAATGGGACAAAATGTATACGATTGTATTAATAGCTAATGCTTTATACATCGTTCTCTTCTACTTTATAACGGCTTCATTCGCTTAAGATATGCAGCAAACTTTAGATTGGATTGACTGGACAGTTTTAATCGCCACTTTAGTCACCATTGTTGGCTATGGTACATGGAAAACTAGAGGCAGTAAAAATGTACAGGATTATGTAAAAGGTGGAAATACATCAAAATGGTGGACCATAGGTTTGTCTGTAATGGCAACTCAAGCTAGTGCTATCACTTTTCTTTCTACTACTGGCCAGGCTTTTTCCGATGGTATGGGCTTCGTTCAGTTTTATTTTGGACTTCCCATTGCCATGGTGATTATTTGCCTGGTTTTTATTCCACTCTATCACCGACTAAAAGTTTACACCGCTTATGAATTCCTAGAGAATCGATTCGATTTAAAAACTAGAAGTCTTACTGCAATTCTATTTCTTATACAACGTGGTCTTGCTGCTGGTATCACCATATTTGCACCAGCCATAATATTGTCTGTGGTCTTAGGATGGAATATAGTAACACTAAATATCATTATCGGAGTATTAGTAATCATATATACAGTTTCTGGTGGTACCAAGGCGGTAACTGTAACACAAAAACAACAAATGTTTGTCATTTTTGCTGGTATGTTAGCTGCACTTTTTGTGGTTATTGATTTAATACCAGATGAAGTCTCATTTGTAGAAGCCATTGATATTGCTGGTGCGACAGGAAAAATGCAAGTACTAGACTTTTCATTTGACTTAGAAAACCGTTATACCGTTTGGACAGGATTAATTGGTGGAACCTTTTTAATGCTTTCTTATTTTGGGACAGACCAAAGTCAAGTACAGCGATATCTTTCCGGTAAATCTATGAAAGAAATGCAAATGGGTTTATTGTTTAATGGCTTACTAAAAGTACCAATGCAATTCTTTATACTTCTTGTTGGCGTTATGGTATTTGTATTTTATCAATTTAATCCCTCACCACTTAACTTTATAGACGCCTCTACAGAAACTGTCTTAGCATCAGAGTACGGAAATGAATACCGTCAACTTCAAGAACAACAAGAAGATCTTTTTGAGTTAAAACAAAAAGTGTCTTTAGAATTAGCGAATAACCCAACGGACAATGAGGCTTCAAGAAAAAAGCTTGCAGCGCTTGATATTGTAGAAAAATCATATCGTTCACAATCTAAATTTCTTATAAAAAAAGCTGTAGATCCTGAATACACAAAAGAATATAATGCCTTAAAAAATAAAGTTAATCTATTAACTTCTAATCCTGAAAGTCCAGAATATATTGAGAAATCTAACGCCCTAGAAAACTTATATAAAGAAGCCGCAAGAGATACACAGACCAATGATAGGGATTACATGTTTATCCGATTTATCCTTAACCATTTACCAACTGGTTTAATAGGTCTTTTACTTGCTGTAATTTTATCGGCTGCTATGTCTTCTACCGCATCAGAAATTAATGCACTTGCAACGATAACATCAATTGATCTATACGGTAGAAATCTTAAGGAGAACAAAGATGAAGAACACATGGTAAAAATGACCAAATGGTTCACATTTGGTTGGGGAATAGTAGCAATAATTATTGCTTGTTTTGCGGATTTAGCTGAAAATCTCATTCAATTAGTAAACATCATTGGATCTATTTTTTACGGTAATGTTTTAGGTATATTCCTGTTAGCTTTCTTTTTTAAACATATTAAAGGAAACGCAGTTTTTATTGGAGCGTTGATAACACAAATTATCATCATCACATTATACCTGTTAGATAATGAAGGAATTATAAATTTACCGTATTTATGGTTAAATCTAATTGGTTGTGTTATCGTAATTATAATTGCTAATATCCTACAGGCAAGTGCAAAAAACAAGTCTTTGAGTGAAGCCTAAAGTTATTAATTGGGGAATTATTGGCGCTGGCAAAATAGCCAGTGAATTTGCTAAAGATATTCTTGAAGTGCCAAACTCAAAATTAAGTGCTATCGCATCAAGAAACCCTGATAAAGCTGAAAGATTTGCAATAAAATATAATTTCAAAAAAGCATACGGTAGCTATAATGAACTTGTTTTAGATGATAATTTAGACGCTATTTATATTGCCACTCCCCATGCATACCACAAGGAACATACACTTCTTTGTTTAAAAAATAGAAAGCCTGTCCTTTGCGAAAAACCATTGGCTATGAACTTAGAAGAAGTTGACGAAATGATTCGACTTGCTAAAACAAAAAACGTTTTATTAATGGAAGCGTTATGGACCGCATTTCTGCCACATTTTGTATATGTACGAGACTTAATTCAAAATGAAAAATTCGGAAAAATAATTCAATTAGAAGCTGATTTTGGATTTCAGCCTCCATATAATGAAAACTCTAGACTATTTAACAAATCACTTGGTGGTGGTAGCTTATTAGACATTGGCATATATCCAATATTTTTAGCACTTTCAACGCTTGGTAAACCAAATTCAATTAAAGCAGATGCAAAATTCTTTGAAACGGGAGTTGATTCAGAATGTTTAATTGAATTCAATTATGAAAATTCTAAAGCATTATTAAAAAGCACCTTTAAAGAAGAAACAAAAACTGAAGCTATTTTTAAATGTGAACATGGAGATATCATAATCAACGGCAGGTTTCATCAACCAACATCGGTAACATTAATTAATACATTAGGTGAGCGAACATTAAAGCAATTTGATTACACCACGATTGGCTATAATTATGAAATTGAACACTTCAATAATCTATTAATAAATGGCATAACAGAAAGTAATATTATGTCTTTTGAATTTAGTAGAACTCTAATCACGACACTCGATAGCATAAGAACTAAAATAAATTTAACGTATTAAAAAACGCAACCTAAAAGGCTGCGTTCTTTATATAAGTTAGTATGAGTGCACCTATTACATTGCGCCCCACTCCTTTAGTGAATCTTTATTCATTTTAACGTAATCAGCATTTCCTGCTTTTTCTGCACCTTCTAAAGATTTTTTTGCTGTTGCTATGGCATTTTTCTTATCGCCCATTTTAGCATATAATAAAGACTGTTGCCTTAATTGCCAGTACCTAGGATTTTCAACCATAGACATTGCTTTATCCATCCATTCTTTGGCTTGTTTTAAATCTTTTCCTTCAGATAAATTATAAACAGCTGCAGCATAGTAATCATTTGCAGACGGTCCGGCCATAGTCCTTTCGATAGCTGATGATACTTTTTGATCAGTTGGCACTTCAATATTAACGCCCACATATGTGTTCTCCCACATAAAACCAATTTCAGCAGAATTACTTGTTAAATTGTAAAAACCTATTGTCCAAGTTTCTATATCCATCGGTAATTCCATAGTATCAGCAGTTACTTTAGCTACTACTTTAGCCTCATCCCACTCTGCTGGTGTTCCCCAATTTTCAGTATCTGTGTAAAATACGACATCCCATGACTTCTCATTTGGCGTGATAAAAATTGAATAAGATCCAGACTTTAATGTATTACCATCAATAACAACATCATCACTGAATGTTACCATAGTGTTTTTATTTGCTCCTGCTCGCCACATTTTACCGTAAGGCACAAGGTTACCAAAAACTTCACGACCTTTCATACTTGGTCTAGAATATTCTAGTGTAACATCTGTTAATCCTACTTTCTGTTCTAGTTTACTAAACGGACTTGGTTGCGGAGTTTCAATTTGTGCATTTACTGAAAACATTAATGTTAAAGCAAATGCAAAAAGTACTAATTTTTTCATTTTGTATGGTGTTAAGTGTTTATTTTATAGAGTTGTAAAGTTACTACTAAACAAAA
Organism: Winogradskyella sp.; assembly: GCF_965656915.1. GTDB lineage: Bacteria > Bacteroidota > Bacteroidia > Flavobacteriales > Flavobacteriaceae > Winogradskyella. Next base: position 9,950 of record NZ_CBFHMI010000010.1, read on the forward strand.
AGGTTAATTGTTAAGGAATACTTAAAAAGATAATCTAAGTATTTCTATTATTGAATAATTGTTTGTTCAGTTATTTTATTAATCGTAATATTGCAATATAAAAATATTACTGATTATGGGTTTAACTAAAAGTGAGATTTTTACTGATAAACAAAATGAAATTGCTAGTATCGCAAAGGTCTTTGGACATCCTGCCAGAGTGGCTATACTTCAACAATTATTTAAGGCTAACGCATGTATTTGTGGAGATCTCGTAGATGAAATCGGATTAGCACAACCCACAATTTCACAGCACCTTAAGGAACTTAAAAATATCGGAATAATAAAAGGTAACATAGAAGGTACCAGTGTATGTTATTGCATCAACGAAGACAAATGGAATATTATAAAAGATCTTTTCAATCAATTTCTAGATTATAAATTTCAAAAAACAGAGTGCTGCTAAAAAATTAGATTATTACAACATTAAAAAATATTTAAATGAAAACTGAACAGGAATTAAAAGAGATCGTAAAAACAAGATACGCCAAAATTGCAGAACAGGGTAAAGCGGAAAATGCCTCGTCTTGTTGTGGCGCTACTGCACCATCAAATAAAGTCTATAATATTATGATGGATGACTACTCAGACACAGAAGGTTATGTGAGCGATGCCGATTTAGGTTTAGGTTGCGGATTGCCCACAGAATTTGCGCAAATTCAAAAAGGAGATACGGTTATTGACTTAGGCTCCGGCGCCGGAAACGATTGTTTTGTTGCCAGACATGAAACTGGTGTAGAAGGAAAAGTTATTGGTATTGACTTTACGCCAATAATGGTAAAAAAAGCCCGCATTAATGCCGAAAAACTTGGGTTCAACAACGTTGAATTTAGAGAAGGAGATATTGACAATATGCCTGTAAGTGATGATGTTGCTGATGTCATTGTAAGTAATTGCGTCCTTAACCTAGTACCAAACAAACAAAAAGTTATCAAAGAAATTTACAGAGTATTAAAACCTGGTGGGCATTTTAGTATTTCAGATATTGTTTTAGTCGGTAATTTACCTGAGGCTTTAAGAGAAGATGCAGAAATGTATGCTGGTTGTGTTGCTGGAGCCATCCAAAAAACGGATTACCTTCAACATATTTCGGATACTGGATTTAGAAATGTAACCATTCAGAAAGAAAAGCCAATTACCATTCCAGATGATATTCTCATTAAATATTTAAGTGAAGAAAAAATCAACAAATTTAATTCTGGTGACATCGGTATTTTCAGTATTACAGTTTATGCAGAAAAACCTGGAACAAAACTTACAAAACCCAAACTCAAACTAGAAAACATCTCTGACGAACCTTGCTGCACACCTGACGGAAATTGTTGCTAAATAAACCACAACACTACACATGTTATATTATCAAATTAAAGCACAAGTAGAACAATTAGATGTTAATTCTATTTCTGCTGACCGTAAAGAGATTTTGCAACCATTGATAGACTTTATTCAAGAGAAAGTGACTCAAAATCAAATTATCAACCTTAATTTTATTTGCACGCACAATTCACGTCGTAGTCATTTATCTCAGGTTTGGGCACAGACTCTAGCCAGTTATTTTAATATCAAAAATGTGTTTTGCTATTCTGGAGGAACTGAAGCCACTGCCCTATTTCCCTCAGCTGCTCAGGCATTACAAAGCTCTGGTTTTAAAATTTCAAAATTATCAGTAGAATCGAATCCGGTTTATGCTATAAAATATTCAGAAACTGTACATCCAGTGATTGGATTTTCTAAAACCTTTGATAACGATTTTAATCCGACTTCAGAGTTTGCCGCCATAATGACTTGTTCTAGTGCAGATAAAGGCTGTCCGTTTATTGCTGGTGCAGAAAAACGTATTCCTATGACTTATGAAGATCCAAAGGCATTTGACAATACACCTCAACAGGCTGAAAAGTATAAAGAACGTAGTTTACAAATTGCGAATGAATTAAAATATGTGTTTTCAAATATTAAAGTAAAATGAAACATCCATTATTAGTTTTTAATAACACAGCGAAAATGATAATTAGGATGTTCCATGTGACCTTTAAAAACAATAAATAATACCACATGAAAAAGAAGTTAAGCTTTCTAGATAGCTATTTAACCTTATGGATATTCATAGCCATGGCAATTGGTGTTGGTATTGGCTATTTTATCCCAAACTTTCCAAAGTACTTAGATACTTTTAGTAGCGGAACCACAAATATTCCAATAGCTATAGGTTTAATATTAATGATGTATCCACCTCTGGCAAAAGTTAATTATGCGTTGTTACCAAAGGTGTTTAAAAATATAAAAATACTGTCTATCTCTTTAGTTTTAAACTGGATTATAGGACCTGTGTTAATGTTCGTTTTAGCCCTGTCTTTTTTACAAGAATATCCAGAATATATGGTAGGCCTAATACTTATAGGTTTAGCACGATGCATTGCCATGGTCTTAGTATGGAATGATTTGGCGGAAGGTAGCAGCGAATACGGTGCTGGTTTGGTGGCTCTGAATAGTGTTTTTCAGGTGTTCGCATATAGTTTTTACGCTTGGTTATTTATAACCGTACTTCCTCCCTATTTCGGTTTTGAAGGTGCTATTGTAGATATTTCTATTGCAACAATAGCCGAAAGCGTGATGATTTATTTAGGTATTCCGTTTTTATTAGGAATATTAAGTCGTTTAATTTTAGTGAAATTAAAGGGTGAAGAATGGTATACTAAGACATTTATTCCCAAAATTTCTCCCATCACACTAATTGCATTATTATTCACAATTATTGTAATGTTCTCTTTAAAAGGTGAGTTAATTGTTGAAATACCTATGGATGTTTTGATAATTGCTGTGCCCTTATTAATATATTTTGCTCTAATGTTTTTAATCGGATTTTTTGTGAGTAAAGCTATGGGAGCTACTTACGATAAAAATGCAGCGATTGCCTTTACAGCTGCTGGTAATAATTTTGAATTGGCTATTGCTGTAGCCATTGCTGTATTTGGTTTAAACTCAGGTCAGGCATTTGCTGGTGTTATTGGTCCCTTAGTAGAAGTTCCTGCGTTAATTTTATTAGTAAGAGTGGCGTTTTGGCTTCGAAAAAAATATTACTAAAAAGTATATTTCTATAATCCATGTTAAACTTTGTTTAACTTTTATAACAAATAGTTAGACATTCTGTATCTTTACATTGTAAATCAAGTACAATGGCAAAGAAAAAATCAATCACTGAATCAAACATCATCGAGTTTTACATGGATTATGTGTTAACTCACAATGAACAACCCAAATCTGTATATGCCTTCGCAAAGCATAATAAATTTGAAGAACAAAAATTCTATGAATTTTTCGGCACGTTTGATGCCTTAGAACAAAGTATCTTTAAAGTCTTTTTCGAAAATGCGCATTCAGTATTAGAAAAAAGTGAAGACTATACACATTTTGATGCAAGAAATAAGTTATTAAGTTTCTACTATACCTTCTTTGAGATTTTAACGGCTAATAGAAGTTATGTGGTACATGCGCTAGAGCATAACAAAAATCAATTAAAGTCTCTTAAAACCCTAGCCAAATTAAAGCAACAATTCTCTAATTACATAGAGCATCTTAATATTCAGACATTAGATTTAAAACAAGAGCAATTAGAAAGATTGCAAAAAAGAGGTTTAAAAGAGACAGCTTGGTTACAATTACTTGTTACCATGAAGTTCTGGCTAGATGACAGTTCATCTTCTTTTGAAAAAACAGATTTGTTTATTGAGAAATCGGTAAGGGCAAGTTTTGATCTTATTGACACAACACCATTAAAGAGTTTAATAGATCTTGGTAAATTCTTATATAAAGAAAAAATGCACACTAACTAGATGAAAACAATCGATAGTATACCAATGACCAAGATTTCCAGAGCAAGTAAATTAGTTTCTACCGGTGCTAAAGTAGGTGTAAACTACTTGAAATATTATGGTGATAAAATGGTAAATTCTAAAGACGATGCCAAAGAGCGTCTTAATCAGAATAACGCAGACGATATTTACGATAGTCTTAAAAAATTAAAAGGTAGTGCGCTAAAAGTAGCTCAAATGCTGAGTATGGAAAAAAGCATATTACCACAGGCATATGTTGAGAAATTCTCTTTATCACAGTTTTCTGTACCACCACTATCTCCACCATTAGTTATAAAAACATTTAAAAAATATTTCGGTAAACATCCTGAAGAACTATTTGATACTTTCAACGCAACTTCAGTCAATGCTGCCAGTATAGGACAAGTCCATATTGCAGAAAAGGATGGGAAAAAATTTGCTGTGAAAATCCAATATCCTGGAGTTGCTGAGAGTATCGCTTCTGATTTGGCCCTGGTAAAACCAATAGCCATTAAGATGTTTAATATAAAAGGCAAAGATTCGGATAAATACTTCAAGGAAGTAGAAAATAAGCTTACAGAAGAAACCAATTACAATCTTGAGATTGCACAAAGTAAAGCGGTTGTAGAAGCTTGTAAGCATATACCACATTTAAAATTTCCGAATTATTATGAGGAATTTTCTTCAGAGCGTATTATAGCCATGGATTATATGGAAGGTGAACATCTTTCTGAATTCGTGGCTTATAATACAGACCAAAATAAATCAAATCAATTAGGACAGGCACTTTGGGATTTTTACATGTATCAAATCCATATATTGAAAAAGGTACACGCAGACCCACATCCTGGTAATTTTTTAATTTCAAAGGAAAATGAGCTAATCGCATTAGATTTTGGGTGTATGAAAGTAATTCCTGAAGAATTCTACGTACCTTATTTTGAATTAGCTAAGAAAGAAAGTCTTGAAGACCCAAAGATATTCATGGAAAAGATGTACCAACTTGAGATTTTAAGAAAGGACGATTCGGAACAAGAAATAGAATTCTTTTCAGCCATGTTTCATGAACTTCTAAGCTTGTTTACACAACCATTTCAAAATGAATTATTCGATTTTTCAGATCCTTCGTTCTTTAATCAAGTCGCCGAAATGGGTCAGAAATATGCAAAAAGTACAGAACTAAGAAAGGTTAATGGTAATAGAGGTTCTAAACATTTCATTTACATTAATAGAACCTTTTTTGGCCTTTATAATTTAATGTTCGATCTGAAAGCAGAAAATATTAAAATAAACAATTTTACAAATTTAAAAGATGTCTGAATTTAGTTTAGAAGACATTAATCAAATGCACCATCTTTACCGCATCAACTTAATTAATAGTTGTTCTGGTTATAAATCCGCAAATCTTATTGGCACTAAAGATGAAACTGGAACTAGTAACGTTGCTGTATTTAGTTCTATTACACATTTGGGTTCTAATCCAGGTTTGTTAGGTTTCTTTTTACGTCCAACAACGGTAATTAGAAATACCTACGACAACATTAAAAATTCTGGAAAATATACCTTAAATCATATTCATGATGGTATTTTAGAAGATGCTCATCATACGTCTGCCAAGTACGATCCGGCGATATCAGAGTTCGACGCCACATCATTAGAGGAAGAATATAAAGACGATTTTCTGGCACCCTTTGTAAAAGGATGTCCAATTCAACTCGCAATGAGTTATGTTGAAGAGTATCCCATTAAAGCAAATAACACTATCTTACTAATTGGTAAAATTGAAAAACTCTACGTCCCAGATGAATTATTAGAAAAGGACGGGTTTATAAATCTATCTAAAGGAAAAGTAGCCACTATAAACGGATTAGATGGTTATGCTGTACCAGAGTTAAAGAAACGCTTAGACTACCAACGACCAAAGGCTGAGTTTGTCAAACAATAATATGCTATGTCATTTCGAACGTAGGAGAGAAAATCTTAATAAATATATTGATGATTTATTACATTCAAAATGACAATAAATAAATTTAAAATATCACGTGAAAATACTCATAACAGGCACAACTGGCTATATTGCCAAAAGACTAGCACTTCAGCTGCTAGAAGATAAGCACGAGCTTATTTGTTGTGTACGTGATATGAATCGAATTCCGGATGAAATTGAAGAACATCCATTGTGTTCCTTCATTAAAATGGATTTTTTAAATCCAGAGCCCAATAAAATTCCTAAAAATATTGATGTCGCTTATTACCTCATCCACTCAATGGCAACAGATGCTGATGATTTTGAAGACCTGGAGCGCCAATGTGCTCATAACTTCAAAAATCTGGTTGAAGCCACACAATGTAAACAAGTTATTTATCTCAGTGGTATTGTCAATGATGACTCTTTATCCAAGCATTTAAAATCACGTTTACAAGTTGAAGAAACTTTGAAGTCAGAAAAATATGCCTTAACCACCTTTAGAGCAGGCATTATTGTCGGTAGTGGTAGTGCCTCATTTGAAATCATTAGAGACATAGTGGAAAAATTACCGCTTATGGTGACACCTAAGTGGTTAAATACAAAAACACAACCACTAGGCATTAGAGATGTACTCACTTATTTATCTGGTGCATTAGGAAAAGAGGCGCTTTTTAATAAATCTTATGACATATTTGGACCAGAAATTCTCACCTATAAAGAAATGCTTTTACAATTTGCAGAAGTACGCGGTCTAAAACGTCATATACGGACATTACCTATATTGTCACCTAAACTATCCTCATATTGGTTATATTTTGTAACCTCAACATCATTTCAACTAGCACAAGCCTTAGTAAATAGCATGAAAGTCGAAGTCATTGGCAGACCCAGTGATATTAATGATCACATTAAGATTGAGCCAATGAGTTATAAAACCGCTGTTGAGTTAGCCTTTCAGCGTATTGAACAAAATTCTGTAATCTCCAGCTGGAAAGATGCTGTAAGCAGTGGCCGATTCAAAGATCAACTATCAAAACATATTGAGTTACCACAATTCGGTTGTTTTAAAGATGTTCGTTCAAAAACTATTATAGATGAAGAATTTACACTCAATCAAATTTGGGGTATTGGCGGACGCAACGGTTGGTACAGTTTTAATGGTTTATGGAAACTAAGAGGCTATGTAGATAAATTGTTTGGTGGTGTTGGCTTGCGCAGAGGACGCACACATGACACGTATTTAGAACCAGGTGATCCCTTAGATTTTTGGCGTGTTTTATTTGCTGATAAAAAAGAAAAAAGACTTTTGTTATTTGCTGAAATGAAATTACCAGGAGAAGCTTGGTTAGAATTTAAGATTGTAAAAGATAAATTATATCAACGCGCAGTTTTTAGACCAAAAGGCGTTTGGGGAAGATTGTACTGGTATATGGTTTTACCCTTTCATGCTTTTGTTTTTAAAGGAATGATTAATGCCCTTGTAGAACCAAAATGAAAGGTGTGAAAAAACAACATTTACCAGAAAAAATATGTCTGGTCTGTGGCCGTCCTTTCAAATGGCGCAAAAAATGGGCAAAAGATTGGGAAAATGTAAAGTATTGTAGCGAAAAATGCAAAAGACAGAAATGAAAAACTTAGTTTGGTTTAGAAATGATCTCAGAACAACGGATAATACCGTTTTACATGAAGCGTGTAAAACCGGTAATAAGATTATTGGAGTTTATTGTTTTGACCCAAGACATTTTGAAATTGATAAATTCGGTTTTAAAAAGACTGAAAAGTTCAGAGCCAAATTCTTTATTGAAACTATTCACGATTTAAAAGAGCAACTACACCAACTAAATATTGATCTTTTAGTATTTCAAGATTTACCAGAAACCGTTATTCCTAAAATTTGTGAAGAACACCATATAACTGACATTTACCTTCAAAAGGAATGGACGAAGGAAGAGGTAGACAGCGAAAAATTAGTTAAGTCAAAAACAGAGCATTTAAACTGGCATCACATTAATAACCAATTATTATTTCATCCTGAGGATATCAACTTTGAGATTGCAAAAACACCACAGGTTTTTACGATGTTTAGAAAGAAATTAGAGAAATATGTTGATGTAAGACAAGAGTTAATAACCGAAAAGCAGGTAGAGGATAATAGAATTGAGAATAATACAATAATACCAAAATTAGCAGATTTAGGTTTTAAAGATTTTGAAATGCATCCGCATTCAGCGTTCCCTTTTAAAGGTGGTGAAACTGAAGGTTTGAGTCGATTGAATGATTATTTCTTCAATACTAAGAAACTTGGTTTTTACAAAAAAACACGAAATGGTTTAATAGGTGTAGATTACAGTTCTAAATTCTCTCCTTGGCTGGCGAATGGCAGTATTTCTTCCAGAACGATTTATTGGAATGTCAAAAAATTTGAAAAAGAACATTTTAAAAATCAATCGACCTATTGGTTGGTTTTTGAGCTTATTTGGCGCGATTATTTTAAATATGTGTCCATGAAACATGGTAACCAGATATTTAAGTTAGAAGGTATCCTTCAAAAAGATTATGACTGGTCCACTAGTCAAACCAAAATTGATAAATGGATTAATGGAGAGACACAATCCGACTTTGTGAATGCTAACATGAATGAGCTAAAAGAAACAGGGTGGATGAGTAATAGAGGACGACAAAATGTAGCCTCCTACTTTGCCAAAGAATTAGAATTAGATTGGCGTATTGGTGCCTCATACTTTGAATCTCTTTTATTGGATTATGATGTGCATAGCAATTATGGTAATTGGATGTACGTGGCTGGTGTTGGTAACGATCCTAGAGACAGAAAATTTAATGTCCAACTACAAGCCGAGCGTTATGATGCTACTGGTAAATTTAGAAGTATTTGGTTACAACCAAGTTTATTTTAATGATAAATAAAAGAGATAAACACTGTATAAGAGGAGTTGAAAAACAAAGAGAATATGACTATATTAAATAAGCTTTATCCCATTTTTTTATCTGAGATCACTAAAAAAAAGATCGAAAAAGTGATATTGTATGTGGCTCTTTTTGGTTTTTTTATTCATTTAATCCTCATTTACCTCTCTAAATTCAATATTCTTAATTTTCAATTAGAATCGGAATTATTCAAAAATCCAATATCAGCAATTTATACACCGTTCTCTTTTATATTGATATATGAGGTTTACCTACTAATCTATTATTTACCAAAGTCTTTCACAACCTACATAACCAAGCAATACGAAATTATAACACTCATAATAATTAGAAAATTATTTAAAGATCTAGCTGAAATTAAACTTACATCAAATTGGTTCGATATTAAAGATGATCTACAATTCACCTATGATATTCTTGCTTCCATTATACTATTCTACCTGATTTTCCAATTTCAAAAACAAGGCAGAAAAAAAGCGAAAAAACAAAATAAGTATGAATCAAAAATTGGGCGATTCATTAAGCGAAAACAAATTATAGCAGTCATTTTAGTCCCAATATTTTTTATAATGGCTGTAGTAACTTTGTTTAACTGGACTTCTGATATTTCTTTAGCAACAAACAGTTTACCTGATTTTGAAATAATTAACAATCTATTTTTTGATGAATTCTTTACTGTTCTAATTTTAGTCGATGTCGTTCTGCTTCTAATTTCATTTTTTTACACAGATAAATTTCATAAAATCATCAGAAACTCTGGATTTGTAGTCTCTACCATCTTAATACGTATGTCTTTCGGTGTAAGCGGTTTGGTAAGTACCGTCTTAATCATATCGGCTGTTTTGTTTGGACTAGCCATTATCCTAATTCATAATAAATACGAAAAAAACTCTTTTACCAATAATTCATCTACAATTACTTTTAAGTAACTATGACAAAAGAAACAAGTCTTATATTTCCTCATCAAATATTTAAAACATCAGAAGTTTTAAACCAAACAGATAGTATTTATCTAGTCGAAGAATTTCTGTTCTTTAAGCATTATAAATTCCATAAACAAAAGATCGCATTCCATCGCGCGTCAATGAAAGCTTATCAGAAGTATTTGGAAGGGCAAGGTAAAACCATTAATTATATTGAATCCAATTCAGACCTATCTGATATAAGACAACTTATACCAAAGCTTGTTGATGAAGGGATTGAGAGGCTTCATATTACAGATCCAACCGACAATTGGCTTAAAAAGCATATTAATTCAGTTACTGAGGACTTAGATATTGAATGGTATGAAAATCCACTTTTTATTAATACCAGAGAAGAGCTGAGCTCGTTTTTTAAATCGGACAAAAAGAAGTTTTTTCAAACTACATTTTACAAGCAACAGCGAAAAGACCGTGATATTTTAATGGTTGATGATGAACCAGAAGGTGGAAAACTCACATACGACAAAGAAAACCGAAAGAAATACCCTAAAGATAAAACACCGCCACATATTCAGTTTCCAGATAAAACCGATTTTCTTAAAGAGGCTGAGGATTATGTAAAGTCCAATTTCAGCAATCATTATGGTGAATTGAATGACTTTGTTGTTTATCCAATCGATTTTAAATCGTCAGAAGAATGGTTACAGCAGTTTTTTGACCAGCGTTTCCACGAGTTTGGACCTTATGAAGATGCTATCGTAAAGGAAGAGCATTTTTTAAATCATAGCCTTCTTTCACCACTTATTAATGTTGGATTACTAAAGCCTGCTGAAGTGATTGAAAAAGCGATTGAATACGCCAAATCTAATGATGTGCCTTTAAATTCCTTAGAAGGATTTGTACGCCAAATTTTAGGATGGCGTGAATTTATTCGAGGTGTTTATGAAGTGAAAGGTACTGAAGAACGCACCAAGAATTTTTGGAACTTCGATAAAAAAATACCAGCATCGTTTTATGATGGTTCTACAGGCATTCAACCTATTGATGACGTCATCAAAAAGATTTTAAAAACAGGGTATGCCCATCACATAGAACGCTTAATGATCTTAGGTAATTTCATGGTCCTCTGCGAATTTGACCCAGACGAAGTTTATAAATGGTTTATGGAACTATTTATCGATGCCTACGATTGGGTGATGGTACCTAACGTTTATGGCATGAGTTTGTATGCTGATGGTGGCCTTATGTCTACCAAACCGTATATAAGTAGCAGTAATTATATTAAGAAAATGAGCAACTACTCTAAAGGTGATTGGCAAGACACATGGGACGGTCTGTTCTGGACCTTTATGGACAAACATCGTGACTTCTTTTCAGGGAATCCAAGATTAGGTATGCTTCTTGGCAATTTAGATAGAATGAAGAAAGAAACTTTAGAAAATCACTTTAATAACGCAGAACAATTTTTAGAAAAACTTTAAATGACAGAAAGAGAACACATCAACGTGGTTTGGTTAAAGCGCGATTTGAGACTTCAGGATAATGAAGCAATTTCTAATGCCTTAAAGTCTGGCAAACGTACGCTTTTACTATATGCTTTTGAGTTTATACTATTAAATGATGAGCATTATAGTGAACGTCATTTTAATTTTATAAGAGAATCTATTCGAGATTTAAACCGTCAACTTTTGGAACACAATACCAAAATACTTGCCGTAGATTGCGATATACAAAGTACCTTTAATTTAATACAGGAATTTTACAAGATCGATGCAATATACTCACATGTCGAGACTGGAATTTTAGTGACCTATAATAGAGATAAAGAATTTAAACGTTACTGTAGGAATAACTTTATTCAATGGAAAGAAAGTAAGAATAATGGTGTAGAACGTGGTTTGGTCAATAGAGATAATTGGTTTGAAAGCTGGGAAAATTATATGAATGCAGAATTAGAAGTTTTTCAACCAGATGACGGTCAACTACTTGCCATTGATGACATCAAAACCTTGGAAAAGGTATTTACAGTCGCTGATTTAGAGACACCGTCGGACACCCCTTTTCAAAAAGGTGGAAGCTCGATGGGCTGGAAATATGCTAATTCATTCTTTGACAACAGGCATGAGGCCTATATGACCAACATTTCTAAACCTGAAGCATCACGAAGTAGTTGTAGCAGACTATCACCTTATATTTCTTGGGGAAACGTGTCCATTCGACAAGTCTTTCAAAAGGGAAAAGCAGTTAAAGCAAAAAGTAAAAACAAAAAGCATATTTCAGCATTTTTATCACGACTACGATGGCAAGCTCATTTTATTCAAAAGTTTGAAATGGAACACACCATGGAGCAAGCGAGTGTAAATAAAGGCTATCATAAATTAAAGAAAAGCATCTCTGAAGACTATCAAAAAGTATGGCGCGAAGGACAAACAGGTTTTCCGCTGGTAGATGCCAGTATGCGTTGTCTTGTGGAAACAGGTTATGTAAACTTTAGAATGCGTGCTATGCTAGTGTCATTTTTTACTCATATCTTATGGCAACCATGGCAAGCAGCATCAACCCACTTGTCTCAACAATTTTTGGACTTTGAACCTGGTATTCATTTTCCACAATTACAAATGCAAGCGGGTGAGACAGGAATTAATAATCTTAGAATTTATAATCCCATTACAAATAGCTTAAAACACGATCCGGATTCAGTATTTATTAAGAAATGGGTCCCAGAATTAGCGCATCTCGATACACCATTTATTCACGAACCTTATCTAATGACTGAGTTAGAGCAAGGCCTTTACAACTTTAGATTGGGTGAAGATTATCCGCATCCAATTGTAGATATAAAAGAGAATCGCAAACGAGCAAGTGAAATTCTCTGGAACATGAAAGACGATCCGGAAGTAGTTAAAGAAAGTTTTCGCATTCTAAAAAGACATACACTAAGTAACAGAAATCGATTACTTAAAAGTGATTAGATTATCTTAATTTTGACTTACTTTTCCTACAATCATAATTCTCTGTTAATTTTTGTTTAACTATTTATTCAAAAGGTTATACATTTGTATATTTACCTTGTAATGATAATAAATACAACATATCACAATCCTGAACATAAACAAATTATCGCTGATTTAGTCGGTGATTCATTTAGTTTGGTACAGAAATTGAAAATGAAAGGTATTGGTTCTAAACGCATGATTATTGACGACGTTAGTCCCAACATGAAAAGCATGATGAACCTGGTATCTGACATTAATTACGGTAGTATCGAGTTACGTCCTAAAGGCATCTTAGTAAGAATTACAAAAGGATTAAAAAATTTTACATGGATTATTCCTTATTACCAATTAGTTATTTATAAGACAAACGGATCGAGCTTACATGCTCAAGGTCGTTTCGTTCATTTTAGAAATAGTAAAACCTTCAAAGAAAACAAAAAGTTCTTTGACAAGTTACTAGATGAAAAAGTAGAATATGATATACAATACGCAATGCCCTCTGATTTATGAAGTTAGATGAAAGAGACATAGACCGTGTCATTGAAATGGCTTGGGAAGATAGAACACCTTTTGAAGCTATTACATTTCAATTTGATTTAAAAGAACAAGACGTCATAGAACTAATGCGTAGAGAAATGAAACCCAGTAGTTTCAGAATGTGGAGAAAACGAGTACAAGGAAGGGCGACAAAACATATTAAAAAAAGAACGTTTGATAAAGGCAGATTTAAATGCTCTCGTCAAAGAACAATAACAAATAACTCTATTTCAAAACGATAACACGTGCTTTGATCTAAGTTTGGAGTACTTAGAGACAGCACATTAAAAAGATTCTATGAAAACAGAAACATTATCCCAAAAAAACGGTCATCAACTAAACGGATTTAGTATTGAAGACATCGGAGATGATCATTTATTTACAAGCTTAGACACACCAATGAAGTCAAATGCTTTTGAGATGTCTAACGAAGAAAAGAAAAATCGTATTTCTATATTATTTTCAGAAATAATGGATGTATTAGGTTTAGATCTAACAGACGATTCATTAAAGGGTACACCAAATCGTGTAGCAAAAATGTATATTGAAGAAATATTTTCTGGTCTAGACCCTGAGAATAAACCAAAGATTGCGTTGTTTGATAATAAATATCAGTACAATCAAATGCTTGTTGAAAAGAATATTACTTTCTATTCAAATTGTGAACATCACTTTGTGCCAATTATAGGAAAAGCACACATAGCTTATAAATCGTCTGGTAAAGTCATTGGACTATCTAAATTAAACAGAATTGTACAGTATTACGCAAAGCGTCCTCAAGTTCAAGAACGTTTAACTAATCAAATAGCTAATGAATTAAAAACAGTTTTAGAAACTGAAGATGTAGCCGTAATTATTGACGCTAAGCATCTCTGTGTATCTTCTAGAGGTGTTAAAGATGATACATCAGCAACAGTAACAACGTATTATGGTGGTGAATTTAATACATCAGAAAAAATCGTAGAGTTACAAAATTATATTAATAGTTAAAAAAAATGTTATGGATTTAATCGAAAGAGCTCTAGAATTTGAGCAAGAAAAACGAAAGTCGCTATCAACAAGCGACCGTGTCAAGATTTCGAGAGAAGCTAAATCGTTGATTTTAGGTTTAAACGAAATCTACAAAGAAAATAAAGATCAAAAAATCATGGACATCATGAAACGTCTAACTGCTATAAAGCGCAAGATTGAAAAGCGTTTAAAAGGCAGACCATTAAGAGAATTAGTTTAATGAGAAATGCCATCTTGTGATGGCATTTTTTTATATATAATACATGAAAAATATAATAGTTATTGGTGGTAGTAAAGGAATTGGCAAGGCAATTGTCTCATCGTTGCTATCTTCCCATAAAGTTACAAACATTAGTAGAACAGCACCTGAGGAGTCTCACGAAAACTTAACACATTACAATTGTGATGTGATAAATGACGAGTTACCAGACTTGGAATCTGCCGACGGTTTAGTGTACTGTCCAGGCAGTATCAACTTAAAACCAATCAACAGGTTGAGTATTGATGATTTTAAAAATGATTTTGAAATCAATGTTTTAGGAGCTGTAAAAGCAGTACAGAAGTATTTGAATATTTTAAAAAATGGTGATAAGCCAGCTATATTGTTATTTAGTACAGTTGCAACAAAATTAGGTATGCCATTTCATGCCAGCGTTGCCGCCTCTAAATCTGCAATAGAGGGTTTAACAAAATCTCTTGGTGCTGAGTTAGCACCAACCGTTAGAGTAAACGCTATTGCACCAACGGTAACAGATACAGAACTGGCGTCAAAATTATTACGTAATGATAGGATGATAGAAAAGATGAACGAACGTCATCCACTTAACAAATACTTACAACCAGAAGAAGTAGCAGATATGGCAACCTTTTTATTATCAGACAAAGCTGCTTCATTATCAGGTCAAATTTTTGAAATGGACTGTGGTATTGTAAGTTTTAAAATCTAAAAAATATGAACCCATTAAAAGCATTTGTAGGGACGTTGGCAACAACGGATAAGGATATTGTGTATAATACCTCTAAGCCAATATATAATATTGAAATAAATAGCTTACAAGGAAACCCTATAGACCTGTCAGAATTTAAAGGCAAAAAAATGTTGTTTGTTAATGTTGCGTCTAAATGTGGTTTTACACCTCAGTATCGAGAATTACAAGAACTCTATGATACTTATAAAGACAACCTCGTTGTAATCGGAGTACCCTGTAACCAATTTGGAAAACAAGAACCTGGAACATCAGAGGATATCGAGGAGTTTTGCCAAGTTAATTACGGTGTGACATTCCCAATTACGGAAAAAATTGATGTTAATGGCAGTAACCAGCATCCACTTTACACATGGTTAACTAAAAAGTTTATTAATGGTAAACAAAATTCTTCAGTGAAATGGAATTTTCAAAAATATCTCGTTGATGAGCAAGGGGAATTTATAGACTATTTCTACTCTATTACAAAACCATTAAATACCAGAATTACTAAGTACTTAAAATAATAAAACATGTTCGGATTATTCAAAAAAACATCAGAATTAGAAAAGTTGCAAAAGCAATATGAAAAGTTGATGGCGGATTGGCATAAACTTTCTACCACTAACCGTGCAGAAAGCGATAAAAAATATGCAGAAGCTCAAAAAATTAGTGAGCATATAGAAGATTTAAAACAATAAAACGTTTTGAATAAGATTTACCTATTGATACTCTTTCTTGTTCTCAATTTTGGAGGTTTGGCAATAGGTAATTATTTTATGGGAGATGCAGTTAACGGAAAATGGTATGCAAATCTAAATAAAGCACCATGGACGCCACCTGGATGGGTATTTGGTGCTGCATGGACAACCATAATGATTTGTTTCTCTATCTATCTAACTTATTTATTTTCTCTAAGAGGTTCTAAATACGTCATAGCCATTTATTGTATCGCCTTTATTTTAAATGTGAGTTGGAACTATTTGTTTTTCAATCAGCAATTTACGAGCATTGCATTATTTGTACTTATTTCACTAACCTTAGTTATAGCCTATTTCTTTATTAGTTTTGGAGATGAAGAACTGAGTAAGATGAAATATTTATTACTTCCTTATATAGTTTGGTTATGTATTGCAATCTCGTTAAATGGGTATGTAGTTTTAAAAAATTAAATCAATTTAATGAAGATATATACATTACACCAAAAACAAAAGTTACCTATAACTATGGATAAAGCGTGGGAATTTCTGTGCAATCCGGCTAATTTATCTAAGTTAACTCCTCCGGAAATGAATATGAAAATCATTTCTGGTGCAGACCGACCGATGTATGCAGGGCAAGTATTGCAATATTCCGTGACACCGCTTCCCGGTTTTAAAACTAAATGGGTTAGTGAGATTACACAGTATGAAGATAAAAAATACTTCGTAGACCTTCAACTTTACGGACCATATGCCTTTTGGCATCATAAACATTTTGTGCATGAGATTCAGGGAGGTGTAGAAATGGAAGATATTATTGATTATAAAGTGCCTTTGGGTATTTTAGGACAATTGGTTCACCCATTTTTAGTAAAGCCAAAACTTGATTCTATTTTTAATTATAGAAAAGAAAAAATGGAAGGACTTTTTGGTCGTTATGAAACAAAATCATAAGTTCTATCAAACCATCCAAATAGTATTGATAAAATGAGTAAAAAAGTAAATATATTCTGGTTCAGAAGAGACTTAAGACTAGATGACAATGTAGGTTTTTACCAAGCCTTAAAAGGAGAACATCCTGTTCTGCCAATTTTTATTTTTGATACCGAAATTTTAGATAAACTTCCAAAAGATGATGCTCGCGTTACTTTTATTTTTGAAACACTACAGGGCATGAGACAAACGCTTCAAGATGAACATAGTAGCAGTATAGCCATGTATAACGGTAAACCTATTGATGTTTTCAAGGATTTGGTTAAGGAGTTTGATATTAATACCATTTACACAAATCATGATTATGAGCCATATGCAACTGAACGTGATGAAGAAATAAAGTCATTTTTAGATAAGAAAGACATTACATTTAATACATTCAAAGATCAGGTCATTTTTGAGAAAGATGAAGTGGTAAAAAAAGATGGCGACCCTTATGTGGTTTACACACCATACATGCGCACCTGGAAAGAGAAATTTAAGACGATTGATTTAGAAATTTTTTACACTAACTCATACTTAGACAACCTTATAGAACATAGCAGACTAACTAATCTCTCACTTTCTGATATTGGATTTGAAAAATCTTCTCAAGAGATAACACCATATGAAGTGACACCAACCTTAATTCAAGAATATGAAGATACACGCAACTTCCCAGCTAAAGATGCCACTTCTAGACTAGGACCTCATCTTAGATTCGGGACTGTAAGTGTGCGTAAAATGATGAAAAAAGCCATAGCTGAAAAAAATGAAATATTTTGGCAAGAATTAATTTGGCGCGAATTCTTTATGCAAATCTTATGGCACTTCCCACATACTAAAGACAAAGCTTTTAAGGCTAAATATGATAGAATTGATTGGCGTAATGATGAAGACGAGTTTAAAAAATGGTGCGAAGGTAAAACAGGCTATCCACTAGTAGATGCAGGTATGCGTCAATTGAATGAAACTGGTTTTATGCACAATCGCGTGCGTATGTTGGTTGGTAGTTTTTTATGCAAGCACCTCTTAATAGATTGGCGTTGGGGAGAAGCATACTTTGCAGAAAAACTTCACGATTACGAAATGGCCAGTAATGTTGGTAATTGGCAATGGGTTGCTGGCTCTGGTGTGGATGCTGCGCCTTATTTTAGAATTTTTAATCCTACGTCACAGATTCAGAAATTCGATAAAGATTTAAAATACATTAAAAAATGGGTTCCCGAGTTTCAAGAACTTACTTATCCTGAAAAAATGGTCGATCATAAAAAAGCAAGAGAACGTTGTTTAGAAACTTATAAATCTGCTTTAAATTAACAAATGATTTGAAATATTATTAATTTTTTAGTGTTTTTTATACTAATTATAAAATAATGTCGTTATGTTATCTAAGACGTATATGTCTTAACCGAAATAACCATTTCAATAAACAATTTTAAAAAAGCTCTGATTGGTCTCAGAGCTTTTACTTTTTATAAATAAAAAAGCCTCAAATTAACTCTGAGGCAGTTCTTATAATTCTTATTCTAAAAAGGAATTAATTACCTTCCAATCGTTCAATTTTTGCACCAATAGCTCTTAAACGTTCATCTATATTCTCATAGCCTCTATCTATTTGTTCAATATTATGAATTGTAGAAGTTCCTTTTGCTGATAAGGCAGCGATTAACAATGAAATACCAGCTCTAATATCTGGAGATGTCATTGTAGTTGCTTTTAATTTCGACTTAAAATCATGACCAATAACTGTTGCTCTGTGAGGATCACAAAGAATAATTTTGGCACCCATATCTATTAATTTATCAACAAAGAACAGACGACTTTCAAACATCTTTTGATGTACTAAAACCTCACCTCTAGCCTGTGTAGCAATTACTAAGACAATACTGAGTAAATCTGGTGTAAATCCAGGCCAAGGAGCATCTGCGATAGTTAAAATTGAACCATCTATATAATTCTGTATTTGATATCCATCTTTATGAGCCGGAATATGAATATCATCTCCCTGTTGTTCTACAGTAATTCCCAACTTTCTAAACACGTTAGGTATCTGACCTAAATCATCCCAACTAACATCTTTTATGGTTAATTCACTTTTAGTCATAGCCGCAAGACCTATCCAACTTCCAATCTCAATCATATCTGGCAACATGGTATGTTCAGTACCACCTAAACTTTCAACGCCGTCAATAATTAGCATATTCGAACCAATACCAGAAATATTTGCTCCCATTCTATTCAACATCTTACAAAGTTGCTGTAGATATGGTTCACACGCGGCATTATAAATAGTGGTTCTACCTTCTGCTAAGACAGCTGCCATCACAATGTTGGCTGTACCAGTAACAGAGGCTTCATCTAAAAGCATAAATGTACCTTTTAGCTTTTCTGCTTCAACACCGTAAAAATGATCTTCTCTATTATATCTAAAATTTGCACCAAGATTAATAAATCCTTCAAAATGTGTATCTAATCGCCTTCGTCCTATTTTATCACCACCTGGTTTAGGAATGTATCCTTTACCAAATCTAGCTAATAATGGACCTACTATCATAATAGATCCTCTCAACCCACGACCTTCTATCTTAAAGGCATCAGATTCTAAATAGTCTAAGTTGATTTTATCCGCTTTAAACGCATATGTATTATTTCCAAGTTTTTTGACTTCTACACCTAAATTTCCTAAAAGTGTAATGAGTTTATTTACATCAACAATATCAGGAATGTTATTAATAACAACTTTTTCTGGCGTGAGTAAAACAGCACATAAGATTTGTAATGCCTCATTCTTTGCTCCTTGTGGTTTAATAGAACCTTTTAATTGGTGACCACCTTCGATTTTAAATGTACTCATACGTTGTTAGTAACGTTTTCTGTTTTTGGAATAATTCTTTTTAGATTTTTTTGAACCACCTTTATTGCTGTACTTAGATTTTGTACGCATTAAGCTAGAAGAATCACTTAACTCCTCTTTGCTGTTCTTTAAATTTATCTTGCCGTTAGATAATTCAAACAGATGATCGAAAATCACTGCATCCTCTACCGTGTCTTTATTCCAATTCAAGAAGCATTTTTTCATGTGATTGGCAATGGTGTATGTTAAAGCATCTTTTAAATCACCTTCTTCCCAACTTACGGCAACATCTATCATCGTTTTAATATTATTTCCGTAAAAACGGTATTTCGGATGATTTTGAGGATATTTTAGTGGTTCTGGTCTAGATTTTAACTCTTCTTCTGAGGGTTTTTCATACGGAGAATCCGCATCTAATTCAAAATTAGACATTATAAAAAGCTGATCCCATAGCTTATGCTGAAAATCGGGCACATCTCGCAAATGAGGTTGTAAATTTCCCATTACAGAAATGATAGCCTTTGCGACTTTATTTCTTTCTTCCTTTGTTTCGCGTGTTTTAGCATAATTAATCATCTTTTGCAGATGACGTCCATATTCTGGAATAATTAAATGCTCGCGTTCTGTGTTGTATTCTAAATCGTCAATCAAAATTGTAAATTGTGTAGTAAATAAATATAAAACCCGAAGTCTCTAGGTTTTGTTGCAAAGTACAAAAAAATAGCTAGCTTAAAAGAAATTTTAAAGGGAAATTACACCTTCAACTTTTTCTGCAACTTCTTTATATTTTACAATAACTGCGTCTGGGTTTTTCATTCTTACGTTAACAGAAACACTTGTGTACTTTCCATTCTTTGAAGGTCGTGTCTTAATAACAGCACCTAAATGGTTAAATAACGCTTTAATTTCATCGATTTTAGAGGTCTCTGAAATTACAATAAACTTATATAAATATTCCGTTGGCCAAAGTGCAGTATCTTGCAACTGTGCCTTTAGTTTTACATAAAATTCTTCTGTCTTTTTTGAACTATCCATTTTCTTTTTTATAAGATGCAAAGATACGTTTAACTTTGCATTTTTCGTTTTAATTATTTATCACGAATTTTACCGCAAAAACACTGCCAATTTGAATACAAAGAAGATAGTTATTACTGGAGGTCCTGGAACCGGAAAGTCATCAATAATAAATAAATTAAAGTCTAGAGGCTTTGTTTGCTATGATGAAATTTCTAGAGAGATAACCTTACAAGCAAGAAAGGACGGTATAGAACAACTATTCTTAACTGAGCCACTTCTCTTTAGTGAAAAATTGCTAAAAGGTAGAACCCAACAGTTTAAAGACGCCATAAAGGAAGATAAGAACTTGGTATTTTTAGATAGAGGATTACCTGACGTTTTGGCTTATATGGACTATATCGGTGACAACTATCCTGATAGGTTTATAGAAACATGCAAATTATATGCTTATGATTATGTATTTGTATTAGCTCCTTGGCAAGAAATTTTTACAAGCGATAGTGAACGTTATGAAAATTTTGAGCAAGCTATAGAGATTCATCATCATTTGTTAGAAACATATATGCGTTTTGGGTATCAATTAATTGATGTTCCTTTTGAAACTATAGAAAAACGTACCGATTTTGTTCTAGAGGTCTTAAATTTGTAGTAATGCATCCTTTAGAAGTTTTAGAACGTTACTGGCATCATACTTCATTTAGACCATTACAAGAAGATATTATTACTTCTGTTTTAGAAAATGAAGACACTTTTGCTTTATTACCAACTGGTGGAGGTAAATCTGTTTGCTTTCAGATACCGGCTTTAATGAAAGATGGGATTTGTATTGTGGTTTCTCCTTTAATTGCATTAATGAAGGATCAGGTTAATACGCTAAAACAAAAAGGTATTAAAGCCATAGCATTAACGTCTGGAATGTCTTACAGCGATTTAGACACACAATTAGACAACTGTATATATGGTAATTATAAATTTTTATACCTCTCGCCAGAACGCTTACAACAGCCTTTAGTGCAAGAACGCATTCAATTAATGCAAGTCAATTTAATCGCTGTAGATGAAGCGCATTGTATAAGCCAATGGGGGAATGATTTTAGACCAGCGTATAAAAACATAAAAGTACTGCGAGAATTGCAGCCTCAAGTTAATTGTATAGCTCTTACAGCAACTGCAAAACTTAATATTATAGACGATATTACTAAAAATCTGGATTTTGTTAGTCCTAAAATATTTACTGCGTCTTTCAGAAGACCAAATATTGCGTATGGTGTTATTCACACTGAAGACAAATATTTTCAACTAGAACAAATATTAAAACAAAATGAAGGGTCTTCTATAATTTATGTTAGAAACAGAAGAGCAACCACAGAGATTAACAACTATCTTGCAAAAAAAGGGCTGTCGTCTACCTTTTATCATGGTGGGATTACTAACAAAGAAAAACAAGAACGCCTACAGCAATGGACCAATGATCAGAAAAAAATTATGGTGGCCACAACAGCTTTTGGAATGGGAATTGATAAAGCTAATGTAAAAACAGTAGTTCATTTCAATTTACCAGAAAGTTTAGAAAGTTATTACCAAGAAGCCGGAAGAGCTGGTCGCAATGGTCAGTTAGCCAAAGCCGTGATCTTAAAACAAAATATTGATGAAGATCACCTAAGAAGTCAATTTCTAGGTACACTTCCTTCAATTAATTATATTAAAATAGTTTATAATAAATTATGTAACTATTTTCAAGTATCATATGGAGAAGGCGAAAATACCACGTACCAGTTAGATTTTAGAACATTCTGTAGTACCTATAAATTAAAAGCTGGTCTTACCTATAATGCTTTAACAGTTTTAGATAGAAATGCGATCATTTCTTTAGTTCAAAATTTTAATTTTAGAACTAAAATTCAGTTTATTACTAGCAATACAGTATTGTTTAAATACTTAGAGACACATCTTAATCTTAATACAATTGTAAAGGTTTTACTAAGAACCTATGGTGGAATTTTTGAATACGAGACCAAGGTAAATCTTAATCTAGTCATAAAAAAAACAGAATTACCAGAAAAGGATGTTATTGAACAATTAATACAATTAGAAAAGGATGAAGTGATTAGTTTACAAATTGCGAATACAGATTCTGAGATTACATTTCTGAAACCACGCGAGGACGACATTACCATTAACCCTATTAGAAAAACTGTAGAACAACAA
This sequence comes from Winogradskyella sp., assembly GCF_965656915.1. Lineage (GTDB taxonomy): Bacteria > Bacteroidota > Bacteroidia > Flavobacteriales > Flavobacteriaceae > Winogradskyella. The sequence goes on from NZ_CBFHMI010000010.1 coordinate 32,921, forward strand.
CATCAACTCAAGCACCAACAAATTGAAGCAGTATTAGACTATATTGAAAACAATATAGAATGCAGGAGTATACAGTTACTGAGCTATTTTGGTGAAAAAAGTAAGCAAAAATGTGGTATCTGTTCAGTTTGTATTGAATCCGATTCAAAAAGTACGACAGAAAAATCAAAGCGTGTCACCTTAGAAATTATTGAACAGCTAAATAATAGAACGCTATCCTCAAGAGATCTGTTAGGACACATCAATTGCTCAGAACAGGAATTACTTCAAGGCTTATCTGAATTATTAGAAACAAATAAAATTAAATTAACTGAGGCTAATACCTATATATTAATATGACAAATAAAAGAGACATCCGAATTGTATTTATGGGTACACCAGATTTCGCGGTTGCAACATTAAAAGGGCTTATAGAACATAATTATAACGTTGTAGGTGTTATAACGGCACCAGATCGAAAAGCTGGTCGAGGCCAAAAATTAAAAGCTTCTGCTGTAAAACAATTTGCACAAAAACATAATTTAAAGGTATTACAGCCAAAAAACCTTAAATCTGAAACCTTTATAAAAGAATTAGAAAGTCTAAATGCCAATCTACAAATAGTCGTCGCCTTTAGAATGTTACCTAAAGTTGTTTGGCAAATGCCTGAATTTGGGACATTTAATTTACATGCGTCTTTGTTACCACAATATAGAGGTGCCGCACCAATTCATTGGGCTATTATAAATGGTGAAACTGTAACTGGTTTAACAACATTCTTTATTGATGAAAAAATAGACACAGGTGCAATTATTTTAAGTGAACGCACCAAAATAAATGATAATACTACAGTTGGCGAACTTCACGATAATCTAATGGCACTAGGTAGTCAACTTGTAATAAAGACCGTTAAGCTTATTGAGAATGATGAGGTGACGACAACAATTCAAACTAAAACAGGTGAATTGAAAACCGCCTATAAACTAAATAGAGATAACTGTAAGATTGATTGGTCACAGAACCTTAAAACTATATATAATAAAATTCGAGGTCTTAATCCGTTTCCTGTTGCATGGTGTTATTTAGATAATAATGAAGAAGAACTCTTACCAGTAAAGCTATATGGAGTGGAAAAAATAAAGTCGGATCATAACCATAATTCTGGTTCTATTATAAGTACTAAAGATGAACTTAAAGTATACTGTGAAGGAGGCTTTATAAATATTAAAGAATTACAATTACCTGGAAAACGAAAAATGGATATAAAATCACTCCTAAATGGATTTAATTTTTCTGATTCTGCTAAAATGCTCTAAAGCCTTATTATCATTGGTTTTATGAAAAAGTCATTGAAATGCATTCTCTTTATTAACAAATGCTATAAGTTATCAACAAAATCTCGTATTTCCCTTACTATTACTTGCGTAGCTGGATATTCCTAATAATTTTGTCTACGGATTTTTAATTACAGATATTTAAAAACCGAATTTTATAACAATTTAAATTTAATATTTATGAACAAAACAGATTTAATCAATGGTATGGCAGAGAATGCTGGAATTACAAAGGCAGCTGCAAAAAAAGCATTAGATTCTATGTTAATTGACATTGAAGGAGCATTACAAAAAGGAAACAGAGTTTCTTTAGTAGGTTTTGGATCTTGGTCAGTATCTAGAAGAGCTGCTAGAGACGGAAGAAACCCACAAACTGGTAAGACTATTAAGATTAAAGCTAAAAATGTAGTGAAATTTAAGGCAGGTTCTGACTTAAGTAGCGCAGTAAACTAAGACATTTTTTGTTTAAAATACAGAGCCTGCTCAGTGAGCAGGCTTTTTTATACCATATTTTCAAGCATTTAAGTTGCTTATTAATTAAAAATGCAATAGTTTTAGTAACCATAAAGCAGATGTTAACAAAATGAACAGACCCGAAAAAGGTAATTTATTAATTGCCGAACCATCCATAATCGGTGATTTATCATTTAATCGCGCAGTGATTCTTTTAGCAGATCATAACGCATTAGGATCTGTAGGGTTTATCCTTAATAAGCCATTAGACTATAATTTAAAAGATCTAATTGATGGGACAGATTCCGAATTTACGGTGTATAACGGTGGACCTGTAGAACAGGATAATTTATACTTTATACACAAATCACCAGATTTAATTCCAAATAGTATTGAGATCTCAAATGGTATATTTTGGGGAGGAGACTTTAATGTGGTCTTAGACCTTATTAATGCAAACAAAATTTCTAACGACGATATTAGATTTTTTCTGGGTTATTCTGGCTGGGCAGAGCAACAACTCGATGATGAGTTACAATCTAACGCATGGCTCGTTTCTGAAAACATATACGATAAAGATATTATATCTAAAATATGCAGTTCGTTTTGGAGAGATAAAATGCTTGAATTAGGCGGAGACTACAGCATATGGTCTAATGCGCCTGAAAATCCGAGCTATAATTGAACTAATCTTACTTTTGCATTTAATTTACCAATTAAGCTTTGTGCAAAATCAGTTCCATAACTCTTTTTACGATATTTTCTAATAGGCACAATACCCTTAATAACATTTGTTATAAATAATTCATCAGCTTTTTGAAGTTCAAAAGGACTAATTGATGTCTCTTCTACAAATAAATTAACGTCTTTAGATAAAATCTCTAATATTTGTTTTCGCATCACACCTTTGAGACAGCCATCTGATAGTGGTGGTGTTTTAATTTTATCACCCTTAATCAAAAACAAATTACCATTTAATGCCTCAATCACATTTTTATTAGTATTCAGTACCAAACAATTATCAAAATCATTCTCTTTGGCGTAAATACTACCAATCACCTGTATCGCTTTATTATTAGATTTTAATCCTGAAAGTAAACCAGGAGACATAAAATAGTCCTTGTATAAATCTACGGTATATAGAGTATCAGTATCGATGGTATAAAATGGATTGTTATGAGGCTCAGCCAAAATATTAAAACTAACATCAGCGTTTTTGTTTGGTAAATACTTACCACCTTCTCCTCTATCTACATTCAATCGCACTCTAGCAGATGTATTAATCAGTTCATTAGCCTCTAAAGTTTTTACAATTTCAGCTTCTAGATATTCCATAGTAAAATTCATAGGAATATCCATTCTCATAATACGCATAGATGCCATTAATCTAAAGTAGTGATCTTCCCAAAAAAATATCTTTCCGTTGACTACTTTTAATGTTTCAAATAAGGCATCTCCATACTTATAGCCTCTGTTATTAAAAGATAGAGATGCTTGCAAAGCAGACACCATATTACCGTTAAAATTTACCATAAAAAAAATCTCGATTTACATTAAATTAAATCGAGACAAAGATATAATAGAATAGTTAGTTACATGTTAAGCAGAACCTAAAACTTGCTTTAAGCTAGAGATTTGATTATCCCATAACATTTTAGATTCATCAACCTCATCTTCTTCTGCAAAATCTGTAATCATTAGAGATACATCTTTAGTGATTTCGTCTACCTGTATTCTTATTTCAAAATAACAAGAAGATCCTTCTTCATCATCTACAACCCATCTGAATTTTACACGCTCACCACTTTTCTTACTTAAAAGCTTAGCCTGCTCTTCAGAGCCATCCCAGATAAATGTAAATAATTCGCCACGAGAATTTACGTTGTCTGCAAACCACTCTGATAAGCCAGATGGTGTAGAAATATACTGATATATAAGTGAAGGAGATGCTTGTATTACAAACTCCATTTCATATTTTTCTTTATCGTCCATATATGCATATAATTATACGGTCAATATATACAATTATGGTACAATTCAAAACTTTAAACTAAAAATAATTTTTTTAGATTCTAATGTTTGTTGTCGAAGAATTTGTTTTTATATTTGCAGCCGCAATGATGGCGAGGTAGCTCAGTTGGTTAGAGCGTCGGATTCATAACCCGGAGGTCTCGAGTTCAAATCTCGATCTCGCTACAGCAGAAAAAGTCCAGTACGATAGTGCCGGACTTTTTTATGCTCTGTCTTGAAACACACCATTTAAAATGCAAGGGAAGAAAATAGGGCTTTAATAATACACAAATATTCCAGACTTTTGTCATTGCAATTCTTACTCAAAAAGTTTCTCTAAACCTCAATCATGCTTCATAATAAAAAACCCAACACTAAAGTGCTGGGTTTTTTAATTTAACATCATTTTATTCTCAGAACCAAAATAATAGAATAACCAATCTTTTAATTAACTTTTTTATTAAATGTATAGTTAATACCAAACATAGCCATAGATGTGGTCATATCATAGGAAACAGTAGTTCCTGGTATCTCACCTAACGGATTACTGGCTGAAATTTGCATCGGATCTAAAAGTCGTCCTTCCGTTGCATCTCCACTTGTACCATAATGATAAACGGCATCTATTCTCCAATTAGTATTAAGCTCATAACTTAAACCAAATTGATAAGCATTTTTTATAATTGCAGTAGCAGGGGCTGAGAAAAATGCTAAGTCATCATCTATTGGATTAGAGCTATAGGTATAACCAATCCGTAATGGTAACTTATTAATACCTTTATACTGAAGTCCTGCAGAAAGTATGGAAATATTCTGCCATCCAAATCCTTTAACTGCTCCTGTTGGGAATCCATTATCAGCTATTTCCCAACCACTGGCCTTAAATCCTTCGGTATCTTCATAAAATACGCGTCTAAAATCTAAAGCCAAATCAAAGTTTTTCATAGAATACCCTAATCCTAACGAAGCAATTGCTGGGTAATCCATTTGAAAATTAACTCCAGGTGCTTCAGACCCATCTAAGTAAGTATTATCAAATTCAAATTCACCAAAAGTTTGAACTGTTTTATATGATGCCCCTAATTTTAGTCCATTACCTGTATCATAAAACAGACCAAATTGCGCACCGTATCCAATTGCCGAAGCATTATCTGCTATAGGATAACCTCTATCAGATCCTCCCATCGAAACCGGGAAATCTGGGGATGCTAAAGGATTAGGTTCTAATTCTAAAGCAGCATAATTAATATTTGGCTGAACACCAAAAGACAAATTATCTGTTAACTCATATGCCCACGAAGCAGAAACTTGTAATAACATGTAATCTGATTCGATACGACCAAACCCTCTTAGGCCTTGAGGCCAAGTTATTGGATTAGAGTTATTAGGATTCCAGTTCATATTAGGATTACCACTCATATCTATAGGTAAGTTAGTTTCTTGTGGAAACGTTACACCAAATCCACTAATACCAAAAGCAGATACACCAAATGTGTGTTTACTTCCCTCCTTACCCCAAAGCATAGCTAATGCAGGCATATACGACATTCCTCTATCATCTTTAGTTGTTCCAAAAACTGGAGGAGATGCAGGTGATCCTGGTCCAAAGTCACCTTCCTGATAAAGTAATCCTCCAGGTAGACTAGAACTCAATTCTGGAGACGAGGAGAAGAAACCAAGATCAAACTTTATAATTTTATTATTAAAAACAGAGATTGATGCAGGATTCCAATGCATAGCACCAGAAATATCTAATGGCTGCGCAGTTGATGCACCACCCATTGACATGTTAATTGACCCAACTCCTTGCATTATATGACCTGTTTGACCATATAAACCAATAGAGAATAATAATAAAAGTACTTTTAGAAAATTTGTTTTCATGATTAGTAGTTTAAAACATTCAGCAAAAAAACAGGCGCTTTCATAAAAAATTTAGTGCTTTAAGAATGCTAATTAGTTATTGGCCTTTAACAAAATTACGCGGATAAATCACTAAGAATTATGACAAATATCATAAATGACGCTTCCTGAAATAAACTTTTTTAAAACCCACTAAAACACCAGTCATATAAAGGCTTAATAAACCCTACGGTTATGTAACAAATGTTACAATTAGACATGACAAATGTCATGAGAGTTGTAAACACATCATTGTAATTTTACTATCAGTAAATAGGTACTGTTTTACTAACATTACCAAAAAGCCAAAACGATGAAAAACTTAATAATCTTAGGAGCGGGTACGGCAGGTACTATGATGGCAAATCACTTAGTCAAGAAACTTCCAAAAAAGGAATGGCAAATTACTATAATAGACCAATATAAGACTCACTATTACCAGCCTGGCTTTTTGTTTTTGCCTTTTGATATATATACTGAAGAGCAAGTAAAGAAAACAGGTGAAAAATTTATTCCTAATGGTGTTAATTATATTCAGAAGAAGATTGAATTAATTGAACCAGACAACAATAAAGTAACTCTAGAAAATAATGAGCAAATTAACTATGACATTCTTATAGTTGCGACAGGATCTAAAATAGCACCAGATGAAATCGAAGGTATGGATGGACCAGAATGGCGCAAAAGCATTTTTGATTTCTACACTTATGAAGGTTCTAAAGCACTTAGAGATAAATTACGAACGTGGGACGGCGGTAAACTCGTAGTACATATTACTGAAATGCCAATAAAATGTCCTGTTGCACCTCTAGAGTTTGCATTTTTAGCAGACTCTTACTTTAAAAATAAAGGTATGCGTAATAAAGTAGACATTACCTATGTAACTCCTTTAGATGGTGCATTTACTAAACCAAAAGCTACCAAAGCCCTTCATCATTTGCTCGAAGAAAAAGAGATTTCAGAGGTAACTAGCTTCAATATTGAACGCGTAGATTACGAGAACAATAAGATTATTGACTACGCAGATACAGAAGTAGATTATGATTTATTGGTTACCGTTCCAACTAATATGGGCGATGAACTCATAGAGCGATCTGGTATGGGTGATGACCTCAACTTTATACCAACTCATAAAGAAACCTTACAATCTAAGTCACATGAAAATATCTTTGTAATTGGAGATGCGACAAACCTACCCACTTCTAAAGCAGGTTCGGTAGCACACTTTGAGGCTGAAATTCTAGAGGAAAACATTATAAAATATATTAATGGAGAACCATTAGAAGCCAAATTTGACGGTCATGCTAATTGTTTTGTTGAAACAGGAAATGGTAAAGCATTACTCATTGATTTTAATTACGAACAAGAACCTGTTGAAGGCACGTTCCCGATTGCTGGCTTAGGACCTATGCAACTTCTAAAAGAAAACCGAATGAACCACCTTGGTAAACTAGCCTTTAGATGGGTCTATTGGAATATGCTCTTAAAAGGAATTCCTATTCCTTTTGTATCTGTAAATATGTCTACAAAAGGTAAAAAAATAGAACAAACTGTATAATAAATAAATCCTAGAAAATATGAAAAAATTAATCGCAAATAAAGAAATAGATGTTAATGAAGAAGGCTATTTAACTGACTTTTCTCAATGGGACAAGGAGATAGGAAAATGCTTAGCTGATGAATGTGAAATTGAACTCTCTGATAAGCATTGGGAAGTTATTGATTTCCTTCAGGATAAGCACCATAAAGAGGAAGCATTATCTATTAGAGGTATAAAGAAAAGTGGCGTCATTAACATTAAAGAATTTTATGCGCTTTTCCCTGGTGGTCCTCTTAAAAAATCAACGCTTATTGCTGGTATTCCAAAACCTAAAAGCTGTATTTAAATCTATAGTATTAAACACTGTAAAAAACGAGAAATTATGAGCACAAAAGTTAAAAAAATGCTTTTTATATTATCCAAAGCTACGATTGAGAATGCTTATGCAGCATTTGTAATGGCGAATGGTGCACGTATGGAAGGTATAGAATCAGAGATATTTTTCACCTTTTTTGGCTTAGAAGCCATACAAAAGAAAAAATTAGAACATTTGCGCGTTGCAACGGTTGGAAATCCTGCAATGCACATACCAACAATGCTTGGTGGACTGCCAGGCATGGAGGCATTGGCAACAAAGATGATGAAGAAAGAAATGGAAAAACTAGATATGCCACCTGTTGGTGAATTTTTAGAAATTCTTTCAGATTCGGGTTGTAAACTATGGGCATGTAAATTGGCAGTAGATATGTTCCATCTTAAAGAGGAAGACTTTATAGATGAAATAGATGGAATTATAACAATAGGTGATTTTTATAGTCGAGCAGACCAGGAAGGCACTCAGCTGTTATTTATATAAAAACAGTAATATTTTCATATCAATAGTTAATAGCTTTAAGTATCTAACCAAGGTATTTAAAGCTTTTACTATTAACTTTTATTCAATATCAAATATCCTTACTTCTATAGAAAAAGATTGAAATCCATTTGAAATAAATTTGTTTATTTTTAGCTATTCTAATCAGCTACAATATTCATGAAAAATCACATTTATTTTAGTTTTGCCCTCCTTCTTACCTTAAGCCTAAATTTCGTAAATGCACAAGATGCTGAAAAAGACAAAGATTCTACGAAAAAAGCGACAAAAGAATTACCGCTTGAGCCTGAGCGTAAAATTAAATTCACAACAGATAAAGGTACATGGATGTCGGTAGATGTAAGTCCAGATGGTAGCACTATAATGTTCGACATGATGGGAGATTTATACACAATTCCTATATCAGGAGGTAAAGCTACAAGATTAACAAGTGGTATGCCTTACGACGTACATCCGCGTTACAGTCCAGATGGTAAATCTATTTTATTTATTTCTGATAAAAGTGGATCAGATAATCTCTGGACCATGGATTTAGAATCTAAAGGACAAACTCAGCTTACAAAAGACAAAAACAAATATCATGTTTCAGCAGTTTGGAGTCCTGATGGTGATTATATAGTAGGAACTCGCGGTAGAAGAAACATTAAACCTTTCATTATCCATAAAGACGGTGGATCTGGAGCTGATCTTTTATCAGAACAAAAGGCCATGAAATACATAGATCCAGCTTTTAGTGCCGATGGAAAACATATTTATTTTTCTGTTCGTCGAGGTGCATGGAATTATAATGCACAACTGCCACAATACCAAATTATGAGTTTTGATCGTGAAGATGCTGATGCAGAAACGGTTACATCGCGATATGGTTCAGCCTTTACACCTACACTTTCAAAAGACGGAAATTGGATGGTATATGGTAATCGATTTGAAGAACATACTGGTCTTGTAATACGTAACCTAACATCGGGCGAAGAAAAATGGTTGGCCTATCCTGTTCAAAGAGACGATCAAGAATCTATTGCTCCATTAGGTGTTTTACCTGCCATGGCATTTACACCAGATAGTAAAAATCTTATAACTTCTTATGGTGGGAAAATTTACAGAATTAATATTACTAGCGGTCAGGCTAAAGAGATACCTTTTTCAGTAGATGTAGAATTACATATGGGACCAATGGTTTCATTTAAATACCCAATAGAAGACGATCCTCAAGCTCAAGTAACCCAAATTAGAGACGCCAGACCTTCACCTAATGGAAAACGCTTAACATTTACGGCATTAAACAGATTGTATGTTATGGAGTTGCCTAATGGCACACCAAAACGATTAACAGATAATGATTTCACTGAAGCAATGCCTTCATGGTCACCAGATGGCAAACATATTGTATTTACAACATGGAAGCCTAGCGGAGGACACCTTTTCAAGGTTAATGCTTCTGGTAAAGGCAAACTTGTTCAGCTTACGAAAGAACGAGGAATTTATAGTTATCCATCGTGGTCATTTAATACTAATCGCATTGTATTTATTAAAGGAGCGGCTCAAACTTATGATGATGCTATCAATCCGTTTAATGGAAGAGTCTATGAAGAGATAGCATGGATTTCATCTGAAGGAGGAGATATCACTATTATAGATAGAGCTAAGGGACGAACTGCTCCACATTTTACTAAAATCAATAATAGAATTTATTTGAATCATGGCAGTAAAGGATTAATCTCTATTCGTTGGGATGGAACTGATGAAAAGGAACATTTGAAGTTAACAGGTATAAAAACTTATGGTTCATCAGATATTTTTGGTAAAGACCATGAGCATGCAGCAATGCCTAGTCATGAAGAGGGTTGGAGAGAAAATAATACGGCTTCGCGTCCTAGTGAAATAAAAATCTCACCAGATGGTAAACACGCCTTAGCAAAAATTAATAATGATATATACTCTGTGATTATTCCAATGATAGGAAAGACACCATCTATATCTTTAGCAAAGCCAGCAAGTGCATCATTTCCAGCAAATAAGCTTACGGTAATGGGTGGCGAATTCCCAGCTTGGTCAGACGACAGTAATAAAGTACATTGGTCATTAGGTGCTAGTCATTTTGCATACGACTTGGCTAAAGGAAAAGCTTTTGCTGATAGTTTAAAAATTGCTAAAAAGAAAGAAAAAGAACTTCAAGAAGTTAAAAAGAAGAAAGACTCAATAAAAACCGGCAAAGAAAAAGATAAAAAGAAGGATACTCCAACTTTTAAAGCAGATGAGTATAAGATTAAGGTAAACTACAAACGTGCTATTCCTAATGGTACTACGCTTCTAAAAGGAGGTAGAATTATTACCATGAATAGCAAACAAATCATAGAAAATGGTGATATTTTAATTGAGAATAATAGAATTAAAAATATCGGAGATTCAGGAAGTTTTACAGTGCCTGATGAAGCAAAAATTATTGATATAACTGGCAAAACAGTCACGCCTGGCTTTGTAGATACTCATGCACATATGTGGCCAAATTGGGGAATTCATAAAAATCAAGTTTGGATATATTCTGCAAATTTAGCTTATGGTGTTACAACAACAAGAGACCCACAAACAGCTACAACAGACGTACTCACCTATTCTGATATGGTTGAAGCCGGAATGATACACGGTCCAAGAGTATACAGTACAGGACCAGGTGTAGGTTATTGGTCTTATAATATTAAAAGTTTAGAACATGCTAAAGAAGTCCTTAAACAATACAGTGAATATTATAATACCAAAAGCATTAAAAGTTATTTGGTAGGAAATCGTCAACAAAGACAATGGGTAATAATGGCAGCTAAAGAGCTTAAATTAATGCCAACAACCGAAGGCGGATTGGATTTTAAGCAAAATATGGTCAATATGATGGATGGTTATCCTGGGCACGAACATTCATTTCCGATTTACCCAATTTATGACGATGTTATAACTGTAGCAGCACAGTCTCAAATGGCAATAACACCTACGCTACTTGTGAGCTATGGTGGTCCTTGGGCTGAGAATTACTTTTATTCCAGAGAAAACCCGTATGATGATAAAAAGCTTCAATATTTTACGCCTTATGAAGAACTAGCTCAAAAATCTAGACGTCGTCCGGGATGGTTTAAGGATGAAGAACATGTATTTAAAAAACACGCAGAATTCATGAAAGATCTTATTGAAGCAGACGGTATTGGTGGTATTGGAAGCCATGGACAATTGCAAGGACTAGGTTTTCATTGGGAACTTTGGGCAGTTGCTAGTGGTGGTATGACCAACTATGATGCACTTCGACTTGCAACTATTAAGGGTTGTGAAGCCTTAGGATTAGATAAAGATTTAGGTACTTTAGAAGTTGGTAAAGTAGCAGATCTTTTAATTCTAGACGAAAATCCTTTAGATGATTTGCGTAATACCAACACTTTAACACATGTTATTAAAAATGGTGTTGTTTATGATGCAAATAATTTAGATGAAATTGCACCTGTAGAAAAGAAAGCGGAAACATTCCACTGGCAAACTTTAAAACCAATCGGATTACCGGGAGTTAAGAATTAATTTTATTAATATTTAGTTAAAGCCACTATATAAACTGTAGTGGCTTTTTTCTTTGGTATAAGATATACGTAAATTTGTATTTAAAATGCACGAAGCTTGTTTACAATGAAAAAGACAAAGAAACCAGACCAAGTAGTATATAATACAGAAACAGAACGCTATGACGCTTCACTAAAGCCCTATGCAACAGATGTGTCTGCACCAGTTATTACTAAAACAGATACATTAGCCTGGAAAAACAGAAATATAAATAAGGTAAATAAGCATATACAAACAAAGTACAATGAGCTTAAAGAAGCTTATGATCAAATGATTGAACAATATGAGTACAATAATTTAGTTTATGGCGCATCTTTTAACTTTGAACCTGTAGTTGGAGATACATACCACTTATATATCCGAGAAGACGAATCTACATTCTTATCTATAATTGCTCCAGAAGAGTGTAATTTTAATCATGTTGGCAGTTTCTATTTAGATGCTGATGGCATTTGGCATAAAAAATAAAAAATTCGTTATTTTTAGATACTTGATTAATAGTAGTTTATCTTAATTCCTATTCGTATTTAGAAAATTCTTACAATTATCTTCCTTCATAAAATATATTTGAAAGAATAAACCTACTTTTTAAATAAATAGTAAATTATTTATTTATCTGTATTTCAATTATTTACATTTTACAAATTTCATTTCATCGATTTTTTATGCTTTTAATAGAGTTTTTTAAGGATTCATTCTATCTTAGCACCCTATTAAAACCCAAATCACATGAAAACAATTACTTATCACTTAATAGGCATAGTTTTATTAGCTAGTTTTAGCTCCAACTCCATTTTATCTGCACAAAACTTATGTGGAGCTCAAGGCAATAATATATCAGGAGAGTATATCGGCAAAGTAGACATTAATGCTATAGAAAATAACTCTATTAGTACAACGACATCTGGGTATACAGATTATAAAGCTGATGAGATTTTTGACGAGTTAGAAAAAGGAAGTACGGGTAATACCATATCGATAACTAAATATTGGCCAATTATTCCTTTTCCAGAGGCAGTTTCTGTTTGGATAGACTTTAATCAGAATGGTAGTTTTACAAGTGATGAAAAAGTACTAGAAGATAGCTCTAATGAAATAAATACAGTAAATGCAACTTTTGATGTACCGACAAACGCAGTTAGCGGTGATGTTGTAATGCGAGTAATCATGAAATACTATGGTACATTCGGAGTAGTTCAAGATGATCCATGTGAAACTTATACTCATGGTGAAACTGAAGATTACATGTTACGAATATCTAATCAGCTTAGCGTTGAAGATACAAGCCTAGAAAGCACTAATATTTACCCGAATCCATTTAATGATAGTGTTACTTTAAAATTACCCAATAATGTGGATGCAAGCACTATTAATTATACGATATACGATATCCAAGGAAGAATAGTATTGACATCTAACGAAAACACTATTAACGGTAATAGCATAATTATTACGATGATGGATGCTCTAAATCCTGGTCCCTACCTAATAAAAATTGAAAACACAACAAATAATCAATTTATAACCAAACGACTTATAAAACAATAAGTTATGAGTGAGTCTAAAAATCGATGAAAAATATTTTATGTATTTCATCGTTTTTTTTCGTTTTATAGATGTTTTTTAAATAAATAGCCATATTAGCCCAATAATTAATTTCATTTAACCCCAAATCTAATAAAGAAAACTACTTTAACCTTAGCATTAATTTGCTTCGCTTTAATGAATATTTTCTCTCAGACCTCAGAAAAAGAAAGAGCAGAGAATTACTTGTCAACAAAAGGTGAATTAACCTTTATATTTGAAGTTGAAGATGCTAGTCAGATACCTGATTACACAAAAAACTTATCACTTATCAATTATAACCCAGAAACCAAAACAGTTATAGCTTGGGCTAATGAAGAACAGTTTAGAAAGTTCGAATCAAAAAATATTCCTATCCAAGTTACTGTTGATGAAAATGATGTGAAAGAATCTATAATTTATGACGTAAGACCATTAGCGAGCCGAAATAGTATGACAACGCTTACATTTCCCGCGAGTCCTTACCCTACATATGCAGAATATGCGCAACAAATGCAAGATTTCGAAGATGATTATCTAGCTTCAGTTGATATGTCTAGTATAGGTAGTACAAGTCAGGGAGACAAAGAGCTATTATTTGTAAAAATATCAGATAATGTTGCAACAGATGAGAAAGAGCCTAAGCTTTTATTAACATCGTCTATGCACGGTGACGAAATCGCTGGTTATCCAATGATGCTTAGTTTAAGCATTTATATTTTTACTGTTTACGCAGACACTAATCATACAGATCATGCATGAGTGAAAAACTTAGTTGAAAATGCGGAAATCTGGATTAACCCAAGTGCAAATCCAGATGGAACATATCACAATAGTGCGTCTAATACTTCCGTAGTAAATGCACGAAGAGGTAATGGAAATAATGTAGATTTAAACAGAAACTACCCAGATAATAAGCAAGGTCCATATACAGATGGTAATGGTTATCAAACAGAAACATTACACTTTATGCAATTAGCAGATGATAATCATTTTGTGATTTCTGTAAATTTCCATGGTGGTACCAAGTTAGTAAACTACCCATTTGATAATGCTTACATTAGTGAGTATACACATCCAGATGGCGATTGGTATGAGAATATTTCTATGGAATACGCGACGCATTGCCAAACAGATGCAAACTCGGGTAATACATCTACTGCAACTTATAATAATAAGCCGTCATACATGACAGATGACGACGATAGCAATGTTTACCCAAGTCCTGGTGTTACACATGGTGCAGAATGGTATCGTGTTTATGGTGGTCGTCAAGATTTTATGAATTTTTACCATCAATGTATAGAAGTAACAATCGAATTATCTGATGTTAAAATATTACAAGAAAGTCTTTTAGACGATTATTGGTACTACAATAGAGATGCAGTATTAGATTTCTTAACTCAAGGAACCTATGGATTTACTGGAGTAGTAAAAGATATCAATGACAGCACACCTATTGAAGCTACAGTAACAGTTGTTGGACACGATGCTTACGGATCAAACACTGTAAGTGATGCACCTCATGGTGATTTTTACAGACCAATTAAGGCAGGAACGTATGACTTATTGTTTGAAGCTCCTTGTTACCAACCATTGACTATTTCTAGTCAGACAATTGCAAATTACCAAAAGTTAGACTTAGGCGATATTTTATTAACGCCTATAACTCCCGTTGAGCCAACAAGTTTGAATGCGACAAATATTGTCTCCTCTTCTGTAACACTAAATTGGTCTACAACGGCAGGTGCTACATTTGATTTGAGATACCGAGAAGTAGGTTCTGGCACTTGGATTGTAATAAACGATATAGATACAACAACATACGATTTAACAGGGTTAAACCCTGAAACAGATTATGAATATGAAGTTCGTTCACTATGTGGAACTAACTCATCTGTATATTCTACCACTGATAATTTTTCTACGGCAGTTGTATCATATTGTAATGCACAAGGAAATAATATCAGCGATGAATACATAAGTAGAGTAGAAATTGACGGTGTTATAAATGATACAGAAAGTTCAACTTCTTCTGGTTACTCGAACTTTAAAGGCATGTCTATATTCAATTCTATGGCTTTAAATTCTTCTAATCACAATATATCTGTGACAAAATTTTGGACTGGCACAAATTATAATGAAGCCGTTTCAGTATGGATAGATTTTGACCAAGATGGAATTTTTTCAGCTGCTGAAAAGATATTAGAATCTGGTTCATCAACAATTCAAACTGTATCGAATCCTAATTTCTCAATTCCTGTTGATGCGAAAACCGGAGACACTGTAATGCGTGTAATAATGAAATATTATGGTAACCCTACAGGTCAAATACAAAATGATCCTTGTGAGACATTTACATATGGTGAGGTAGAAGATTACACTGTAAATATATTTGATGAAACATTAAGTGTTAACACCCAAGACTTAGAAAGTATTGCCGTATACCCTAACCCATTTAAAGATACGATTGATATTAAAATACCCTCGGGTATGACCAATAATGATATTTCGTATAATGTAAATAATGTTTTAAGTAGATCTATTGCCTCTAATAATGTACAACTTAATGATAATACCATAAGAATATTAAATAATGTACAAAGCGGAACTTACTTTTTAGGGATACAAGATCAAAATACAAATCAATCTGTTGTAAAATAGATACTTAAACAAAAGAAGTAGTTTTTAATAAATAACAACGGAAAAAGCTCAATTACTGAAGTAATTGAGCTTTTTTTATAATATTGATTTTCAATACTTTATATTTACAAATTGCATTTCGTCGTATTTATTTGCATTTAGTAGATTTATATATTATATTTGACTTATAATTTTAGTCCCAAACTAAATTTAACCGCTTATGAATACTTTTACACTCACTCTAAAGGGGTGTACATTACTTTTATGTTCTCTTCTTTTTTCCTTAAAAACTAATGCTCAAACTTGTGGTACAACAATTACAAGTTATCCTTACGCAGAGAATTTTGAATCTGGAATAGGGTCATGGACCCAAGACACAGGTGATGATTTAAATTGGCTGAGAGATTCTGGAGGAACCCCTTCGAGTAATACAGGTCCTAGTTCTGGAAATGGAGATACTTGGTATATGTTTGTTGAAGCCTCGGGCAATGGTACTGGCTATCCGAATAAAGTAGCAAATTTTGAAAGTCCTTGTTTTGATCTTACATCAGTTTCTAATGCCTTTTTTAATTATAGCTATCACATGTATGGGAGTTCTATGGGTACTTTAAATATTGATGTTAGTACGGATAATGGAGCTACTTATCCAACAACTTTAAGAACGTATACTGGTGATCTGGGTAACCAATGGAATACCGATGTGATTGATTTATCTGCTTATATTGGATCAACAATCAAATTAAGATTTAATGCAACCACTGGATCAGATTGGGCAAGTGACTTTGCCATAGATAACATTAGTCTAACTGATACATTATCATATTGCGCAATTGCTGCTAATAATGATTATTTTGAATACATAGGAAATGTTACCCTAGGTACCATAAATAATAACTCAGGCCAGGGAACAACCTCAACTGGTTATTCTGATTTTACAGCGATTTCAACAAACTTAACTCAAGGTAGCGTAAATCCTATATCGATTACACCGATTTGGACAGGAACATTATATAACGAAGCTTTTGCCGTATACATTGACTTTAATCAAGATTTCGATTTTAACGACCCAGGCGAATTAGTATTTACAGCTGGTCCTAATACGGTTTCACCTCAATTAGGGACAGTAACCGTTCCTGGCGGAGCAGCTACTGGTAGCACACGTATGCGAGTCATAATGGATGATGTTAATCCTGTTTCTGGTCCATGTGTAAATCCAAACTTTGGTGAAGTTGAAGACTATACAGTGAATATTATTGCCGCATCACCTTTTGCGGAAATAGATGTTACTGGTAATGGTATATCGATTACCTCTGGAGATATTACTCCATCAATTACAGATGATACTGATTTTGGTTCTACTGATGTTGGTGTAGGAGTTGCAAATAATTTTACAATACATAATTACGGTGGCTCATTTAATTTAAATTTAACAGGTCCATTCCCATATATACAAATTGGTGGAGCTCATGCTGCAGATTTTTCTGTGTCCCTAAATCCTGGTTCATCCATAAATCCTGGAAATAGCACAGTATTTCAAATTACATTTAATCCGTCTGCTGCTGGTATTAGATCAGCAACAATTAGAATATTGAATGACGCCAGCGATGAAAATCCGTACATCTTTGATATTCAAGGATATGGTATTCCGCCATTAACTGAAGGTCCAGGTGGTGTCACTACAGATTTAGCGTTATGGCTAAAAGGCACAGATGGCTTAACCTATACAGATGGGCAATCTGTGAGTATATGGAGAGACCAAGGTCGTGGCGCAGATGCAACAGTAAATACTGCAGGACAAGAACCAACCTATAGAGATAACGTCTCACAAAATGTAAATTTTAATCCCGTTGTAGAATTTGATAATTCGTACGGTACCTTTACACTAGATGGAGATTTTTCATTTGATGATACTTCTACGCAATTCTTAGAAGGTACTTCTGGTTTATATACACAAGATATGTTCGTTGTAATCATACCTGATGAAACGCCTATTAATAATTCATTCGGTTTTATGGATGTCTTTTGTGGTGACGAAAACGTAGGCACCAATGAAACTGATGCTACAGGTATTGGTCTAGGTGACTATACTGGTCGTTTTACAGATGAAATTATAACCTACTGTGTTGGTACAACTAGTGGTGGTCTTGGTTATGGTGTGGCAGAAATTGGTACAGGTAGTTCCTATAATAATGTTGGTATTATTAATACAAGAAATAATTCTGGTGCTACTCAACAAGAACTATACTATAATGCTAACAATATTGAAACCACTCAAAATGACCTTCCAGATTTTTCTAATGTCAACGATTCTCCTTTTTGGATTGGACGAAGTGAAGGCTGGGAAGCGAGTTTAAATGGTAGAGTTGCAGAAATAATTACGTTTTCTGCTAGAAAAGATGATACCAACCTAACACAAGAACGGAATAGAGTGATGTCATATTTAGGAATTAAATATGGAATAACGCTTGGCATTAATGGTACATCTCAAGACTATGTAGACAGTGATGGAACTGTTATCTGGGACCAATCAGTTAATTCAGGATACAATTATGATATTGCAGGTATTGGTAGAGATGATGATTCAGACTTAAACCAAAAGCAATCTCGTAGTGTAAATAATGCCTCTGATGTCGATGGTAGAACTCAAGGAATTATAACTATGGGTTTATCAGATATCTACGATACTAATAACATAAATAAGGTTACTAACCCTACGACATTCAATGACAAAGAGTTTTTAATATGGGGAAATAATGGTATTAACCTTAATGCTGCCTCAACTACAGTCACTATTAATATGAGTTCAGGTATTTCACCAGCATTAACAACTGAGGTAACGTTTACAGCAATGCAACGTATTTGGAAGGTTGTGGAAAACGGTGGTGACATTCCTGAAATAAAGGTAAGAATACCACAAGCTGCAGTAAGAAATATTACACCGCCAGGAAGCTATTTAATGTTCATTTCTAATACAGGTATTTTTGACCCAACTGCAGATTACAGAGTAATGACATCTGATGGTACTGGAAACTTAGAAGCTGAATATGATTTTGATGGTACTAAGTATATTACTTTTGGATACGCACCAGAGGTTATAGTAGAGCGCTCAGTTTATTTTGATGGAGCTGTAGACTATATAGATATGGAAGACAATCTTAACTTAAATCCTGGTAGATTTACTGTTTCTGCATGGATAAAAAGAGATGCTGCTGATAGCGGCACCAAATCTATTCTATCGAAAAGGGATGCTGCATTTACAAGAGGTTATGATTTAACGATATTAAATGATAATAGAGTTGAAATGGATTGGATTAATGGATCGACGCAATCTATTATATCCAATACACGTATCCCAGACGATGAATGGCATCACGTAGCAGTAACTTACGATGGTACAACAGCATATTTATATATAGATGGTGTTGAAGACAGAAATCGCCCTTTATCTCCTCCTGTAGCAACAGATGAATCCTTCTATATCGCTGCAGCAGGTAAGAATACACCTGTACAACATTTTAGAGGGAATATTGACGAAGTACGTGTTTGGAACACTATGCTGTCACCAGATCAACTACGTTTTGTAATGAATCAGGAAATTGAAGCTAACGGATCTCAGGCAATGGGTATAGAATTACCAACATCAATTACTAAAAATGATATTAATGCTGTAGCTTGGAGTGATTTAGCAGGCTATTATCCAATGACCACATACACATATACCATTACATCTGACGCTTCAGGTAATGGTCATCAAGGGGCATTAAGAAACTTAAATACAGTTGACAGGCAAACCGCTCCGCTACCATATGAGTCTGCTCAAAATGGGGATTGGGACACCAATGCCACCTGGGCCAATGGAAATGTACAATACATACCTGGTTCAACATCAATTGTTGATAATAATGTAACTATAGATTGGAACATTGTTAGAACATCACATGATGTAACCTTAGACAATTCAAGTTTACCTGCTGTAAATCAAGATAACAGAAAGATTCTTGGGCTTTATGTAGATGCAAATGAATTAACAGTAAATGGCGATAATGCAACAAATGCCGGAAATGGTATTACAGTATCACATTATTTAAGCTTAACAGGTAAAATAGATCTTGAAGGCGAATCTCAATTAATTCAAGAAGAAGATAGTGATTTAGATGTTGCTGTTAATGGTGAATTAGAGCGTGACCAGCAAGGTACTGCTGACACCTATACGTATAACTATTGGTCTGCACCTGTCGGTGATACTGATACTGGTACAAATGACTATCGTTATACCGTACAAGATATTTTTTATGATGGTACAAACCCTGTAAACTTTCTTACATCAGGGTATGATGGGGCAACTACAAACCCTGTAGGCATAGCAGATTACTGGATATGGAAATATGCAAACCTACCTAGTGATGATTACTCAGCTTGGCAACATGTAAGACGTACAGGAACAATAATGGCTGGAGAAGGTTTCACCATGAAAGGACCTGGTACAGGTACCATTTTGACAGATCAAAACTATGTTTACAAAGGAAAACCTAATAACGGAGATATTAATTTAACCATTAATGCTGGTAATGATTATTTAGTTGGTAACCCTTATGCTTCAGCAATTGATGCTGATGAATTTATAAGAGATAATGGACCAGAGTTAGATTATGATGGTCCTCTGCCAGATGCAACACCAACAATTAGTGGTACGTTATACTTCTGGGAGCATTGGGGAGGTGGTTCTCATATTCTTTCGGAATATCAAGGTAGTTATGCCACTTACAACTTCTCAGGTGCTGTAGCTTCAGCATCAATGGGAACTAATGATCCAGATGTTGGAACAGGAGGAACACCTACCAAACTACCAAGTCGTTATATACCTGTTGGTCAAGGATTTTTCGTCGTTGGAGAAAACGCAGGTACCATTAACTTTAATAATGGACAACGCGTCTTCCAGAAAGAAGGTGGTGCAACTTCAGTATTTATGAGAAATAGTGAGGTAGCGTCATCTCAAAGTAGTGCAGATATAAATACTACTGACGAAAGAATGAAATTCAGAATTGGTTTTAATTCAGTCAATACAATACATCGTCAACTATTATTAACCATAGATGAAAACACGAGTTCTGATGTAGATTGGGCATATGATGCCAAATTAAACGAAGAACAAATGGATGATATGTTCTGGATGATAAATGATGACGCTTACGTTATACAAGCTAGTAATGAAGCAGAAGTTTCTACTGCTTATCCATTAGGTGTTATTACGGATGCTGATGGTATAAATACTATTACTATAGATGCATTAGAAAATGTACCAAGTGATATAGATATTTATTTACATGATATAGATTTAGACCTATACCACAATTTAAGAGCTAGCGATTACGAAATTTTCTTAAATGCTGGTGAATACTTAGAGCGTCTCGAAATTACATTTAGTCCTAATGGTGATGCCTTAAGTACTGATGACGAAACTATTAATGGTATAGATATACTATACTCTAACGACATTGAAAAAATCGTATTGATTAACCCTAACCAAATAGATGTAAAATCTATTGAAATGTTCAACATTTTGGGCCAATCAGTACATACTATAGAAAATATTTCAGATAGCGGTTATTCTGAATATGACGTTAAGAATTTAAGTACTGGAACATATATTATTAAGTTATTTACTGTAAGCGGTTCAGTAACGACTAAAAAAGTTTTAGTAAATTAATTTTGCCCCAAATCTTAAATCTTAACCACGAAAAAGCACTGATGTATGTCAGGGCTTTTTTATTTCATAAATATTAAATAGAAATTAGGATAGTGCCTCAATGAGCTCAGAGAGAGAAACATTTTTTTGTTCACCTGATGCCATATTCTTAATCGCAAAAGACTTATTTTTCAGTTCCTCCTCACCTACCAATACCACAAAAGGAATGTTCCGTTTGTTGGCATAATTCATTTGTTTTTTCATCTGTTTACCAGAACTTACAGCATCAGGATATAATTCTGCCTTTAGGCCATTTTCTCGTAAGTTGGTAACAGCGTTTAAGGATACCATAGCTTCTTGTTCACCAAAACTGATGAATATAACTTTAGTCGTCGCTTTTATTGCTTCCGGGAATAAATTCAATTCCTCTAAAACCAAATAGATACGGTCTAAACCAAAGCTAATACCTACTCCACTCATATCTTTAAGACCAAAGATACCTGTAAGATCATCGTAACGACCTCCACCACCTATAGACCCCATTTTAACGCCTTCTGGTCCTGACACTTCAAAAATAGCACCTGTATAGTAGTTAAGACCTCTGGCTAGTGTTACGTCTAGTTGTAATTTGGCTGTTTTTAAGCCTAGATTTGAAATTGCAGTATTTATAAATTCCAATTCTGCAATGCCTTTTATTCCAATGTCAGATTTACTTAAAATTGATTTTAGACTGGAAATCTGATTTCTAAAGTCACCAGATAATGAAAATAAGGGTTGAAGCTTGGCAATTCCAGTTTCAGAAATCCCTTTACTACGCATTTCTTCTTTTACCTTTTCCTCACCTATTTTATCAAGTTTGTCTAAAGCAACTGTGAAATCAATCAATTTATCTTGTGCACCAATAACCTCTGCAATCCCTGATAAAATTTTTCGATTATTAATCTTTATGGTGACTCCTTCTAATTTTAAAGCTGTAAACACAGCATCATATAATTGTACAAACTCTACTTCTTGTAGCAATGATTTTGAACCAACTACATCGGCATCACACTGATAAAACTCTCTAAATCGTCCTTTTTGTGGTCGGTCTGCACGCCAAACCGGTTGTATTTGATAACGTTTAAAAGGAAATTCAATATCGTTTTGGTGCTGTACCACGTAACGCGCGAAAGGGACTGTGAGGTCATAGCGAAGTGCTTTTTCAGAAATTTTTGGTGTTAAAATACTTTCTGATTTAGTATTTAAATCCTCATCTGATATTTTTTTTAAATATTCACCAGAATTCAAAATCTTAAAAATTAAACGATCACCTTCATCACCATACTTACCCATTAAGGTCTCAGAGTTTTCAAAACTTGGAGTTTCAATAGGTTGAAAGCCAAACAGCTTAAACTGTTCTTTAATCGTATCCATAATATAAGAACGTTTTGCAACCTCTTCTGCATTAAAATCTCTTGTGCCTTTTGGTATACTCGGTTTCTGAGCCATTACTTTGTTTAATTTTCACAAAAATATTATAAATTTTATAGGCAAACCTAAGATATTTCGATTTTATAGTAACTTTATAGTGTTTAATTAGTCTTATAGATTAAACACTCCAACTAACACTACATAATACTATGTTTTCATTAGCTAAAGAGAATATTAAAATTGCATTCGGCTCTATTAAAAGTCAATTACTCAGAACTATTTTAACCGTATTGATTATTGCAATAGGTATTATGGCTCTTGTTGGTATTTTAAGCGGTGTTTCTGCTTTAGAGAATACAATTTCTAGCGATTTTTCTTCTATGGGAGCCAACACATTCAACTTTCAGCGTTATGAGTTTACGGCACAGCGTCAAAGTAGTAGAGAACGCCAAAAAGTAAACCCTGTTATCAGTTATAGAAACGTAAAAGATTTTGAGGAAAGTTATAATTATCCTTTTACCAAAGTAGCTGTGTCCTTTTTTGGAACATTTGCCGCAGAGGTGAAATATGAAAATAAAAAAACAGACCCAGAAGTTTCGGTTATAGGTTCTAACGAGTTCTTTATAGAAAATTCTGGTTTAGAAATAGAAAACGGCCGCTCGCTTAATGTTTTTGATGTTAAAAACAGTAATGCAGTTTGCGTTATTGGTAGCGACTTGCAAAAGGCATTATTCCCTGAAGAAAATCCAGTTGGAAAAACGATAAGTGTTAGAGGTTCTAAGTTTAAAGTCATTGGTGTGCTAAAAGAAAAAGGTGCCACGTTTGGTAATAACCAGGATTTAAGAGTTATTATGCCAATACAAAAAGCGCGTTCCATTTTCACTAACCCGAATATCAACTACACACTTAGTGTTAAAGTAGATAAGAAAGACATGTTACAGGGAGCTCAAGACGATGCTATTTTAACCTTTAGAAATGTGAGAGGATTAAATCCTGTAGAAGACAACAACTTTGGTATAGAACGCAGTGAAGACCTCATTAATAGAATTGCTAATATTTCTGGTGTCCTATATACAGCAGCCTGGATTATTAGTATTATCACCATTTTTGGGTCTACAATAGCTCTGATGAATATTATGCTTGTTTCGGTTTCTGAGCGTACGCGTGAAATAGGTGTTAGAAAAGCGTTAGGTGCCAAGCGCAAAACCATTGCCTTTCAGTTTTTTATAGAAACTGTGATTATTGGTCAGCTTGGTGGTATTGTTGGTATTATTCTAGGTATTTTAATTGGCTGGGGAATTTCAAAAGGATTTGACCTCAACTTCTCTACACCATGGTTTGCGATGATATGGGCAACAAGTATAGCTTTTGTGGTTGCTGTTGTTTCAGGATTATATCCTGCGACTAAAGCTGCTAAATTAGATCCTATAGAGTCGTTACGCTACGAATAGACTATTGCTGCCTGATTAGCTTTTCAAAATATTGAAATAGATCTCCCTTAGTGATATTTGCACCTTGTTGAATCAGTTTGAAAATATCTAAATGCTTATCATCTGAATACTCTTTTTTAGCATTAAAAAATTCAATATCATCTGATAATAAATTGTCCCTTAACCATTGAAACCCTTCCTTTGTGGTTAAATCTACATTGTTGTGCTTTAACTTAAGTGCTATTAAATGCATATGGTTTGCTTTGCATTTAAACAAATAGACCTGCTGTGGTGATATATGTTCTAAATATTCAACCTTATCTAAAACACCATACCATACTAAATCGCTAAACACATCTAGCTCTTGCTCAGCAGCTTCAGGTTTATTCTTTTTTATGTCTTGCCACTCGTCTGCTGTTATAGACTGAGTAGCTAAAAAATTAATGAATTCTTTATGGAGTTCTTCAAATTGTTCTTTTGTAAGTCTGGTATATTTCATATCAGCTTTGTTTTAATTAATTGCTTTATAAGCCTGAAATGGTCTATCTGTTGCTAAAATATCTATTCCCTTCTCTAGCCAAGTTTTATAAAGGCCATTACTTCTTGCTTTTGCTCGATTATCTAAGTTACCTAAGGTTCCAAGGATGCACACAATATCTTTGTTATGTAATCTTTTATAGAGTGATGGATTCGACAAACGGGTTCCGGTAAATGCCAACATATTTTCAGTTGGAATATTAGTTTGTAATAACCTATCGAATTCATCATGATTTCTTGCAGAAACTGATAACAACAGATCTGGGCTAATTTTAAAAGCAGATTGTGCTTGTTTTACATCATAAGTAATAACAATACAAATATCTTTAGCTTCTCCTGTTTTAATAGCATCAATAACAGCTTTTTGACTAACACTTCGTTTAATGTCTACCGTAAGAATGACATTATTAGCATTACACCACTTTAGTACTTCAGAAAAGAGAGGGATTTTAAACTTGGTTGCATTACCAAAATCATCAATAAGATTGTAGTTCTTTAAGGTGTTATAAGTCTTATTAGATATTAAGCCAGTTCCATTTGTTGTTCGATCTATGGAATTATCGTGCATAAGCACCATTTTACCATCTTTGGTCTGCGCAATATCAATTTCAAAAATTGCTGAGATACTATCATTAACATACTTGATGGTTTCTAAACAATTTTCAGGATAATACGGAATACCTTTTCCACCACGATGTACACTAATCTTTGGATAATTAGAGTTAGATGCTCTAAATACGTCGATTAACTCAGATTTAGATGTCTTTATAGTTTTGCTATCTGATTTAGATTGCTTACATCCAAAAAATAATGCAATAAGTAAAATGAAAAATATCTGCTCCATATTTATGGAATAAAAAAACCGTTTAGAAGACTAAACGGTTTTTAATATAAATTAAATAAGATTAAGCTTCAGCAATAACTTCGAAAGTTAAATCTACAGTAACAGATCTGTGTAATCTTATTTCTGCATCGTACTGACCTAAACGCTTAATATTTCCACCTTGGATAGAAATAAACTTTCTATCAATTTCATGACCTTCTTTTCTTAGTGCTTCAGCCAAATCCATTTTGGTAATAGAACCAAATAATTTGTCTCCGGCAGTTGCACCAGTTCCTGCCTTGGCAGTGATCTTAATATCCAATTCCTTTAATGCTTCAGAAGCCTTTTCAGCCTCAGCAATAATAGATTTCTCTTTGTAAGCTCTTTGCTTTAATGTTTCTGCTAATACTTTTTTAGCAGACGTAGTAGCCATTACAGCTTGTCCTTGAGGAATTAAAAAATTTCTACCATAACCGTTCTTTACTGTTACAATATCGTCTTTAAATCCTAAATTTTCAACGTCTTGTTTTAATATAAGTTCCATTGTTATGATATTTTATTTTAATAAATCAGCAACATATGGCATAAGCGCTAAATGTCTAGCTCTTTTTACTGCCACAGATACTTTTCTTTGATACTTTAAAGAAGTTCCTGTTAAACGTCTTGGTAGCAATTTACCTTGTTCGTTTACAAAACTCATTAAGAAATCTGGATCTTTGTAATCTACATACTTAATACCAGATTTTTTAAAACGACAGTATTTCTTCGCTTTAGTAGTTTCAATATTTAAAGGCGTAAGATATCTTATCTCGCCGTCTTTCTTTCCTTTTGCTTGTTGTTCTATAGATGACATAATTACGCTTTTTGTTTGTTTCTATCTCTTCTTTTATCAGCCCAAGCCGCTGCGTGCTTGTCTAATTTCACAGTTAAGTAACGCATAAAACGTTCATCACGTCTAAACTCTACTTCTAATTGCTCAATTGCTTCACCAGCAACCGTGTAATCAAATAGGTGGTAAAAACCACTTTTCTTGTTCTGGATCGGGTAAGCTAACTTCTTTAAACCCCAATCTTCTTTGGCAGTCATCTTAGCTCCTTTAGAAACGAGGTAATCCTCATATTTCTTTACTGTCTCCTTTATCTGGTCTTCAGATAAAACGGGATTTAAGATGAAAACAGTTTCATATCGATTCATAATTTATTGTTTGTTTATTGTTAAACGGCTGCAAAAATAAGCATTAAATCTAATTCTGGCAACGTTTTTAAACGTAAAATTTCACTATCTATTTATGAGGTCGGAAATGTTAAAATTCACACTTTATCGGTATTTTTTGTTTTTTAACCGAATTTTTCGTACTATTGTCGATATCTTAACCTAAAATTAGAAATGTTATGACTTTAAACTGTGTAGTTGTTGATGATTCTGCAATTCAGCGCCTCTCTATAGTAAAGTTAATTGAGAATCATTCTTCACTTAACCTTATTGCAGAGTACAGCAGTGCGTTAGAAACAAAAAACGGTCTTAATACCCATAAGGTGGATCTTATCTTCTTAGATATAGAGATGCCAGTATTAAACGGTTTTGAACTTTTAGATGTACTCAACAACAAACCCCAAATTATTTTTGTTACAGGTAAAACCGAATATGCTTTTAAAGCATTTAATTACGACGCTACCGACTATCTTCAAAAACCAATCACTAAAGAACGTTTTAATACTGCAGTAGAAAAAGCTATTGAGCAGCATAAACTGAAATTAGACTTTAACGAAACAGATGGTGAACACATCTTTGTAAAGAGTAACCTTAAAAAACGTAAAGTTTACATTAAGGATATTAAGTGGATTGAAGCCTTAGGCGATTATGTAAAGGTTGTAACAGAAGAAAACAGCCTAGTGGTATTATCTACTATGAAGGCTTTTGAACAAGAATTACCTGAAGGTAAATTTTTAAGAATTCACAAATCTTATATTGTGAATTTAGATAAGATAGACCGTTTTAACAGTAAAAATGTTGAGGTCGGTGCCTATGAGATACCATTGAGTCGAAATAAAAAGACGCAATTGGTTGATGCTTTAAATAATATGTAAAAACTTTACTATTTATTTAAACAGAACTCTCAATGCACATTGAAATAAAATTATCTCGTTGTTTAACAGCGAGATTTTTTTTAGTAATTATCTACATTAATTACGACTCTGACGGATCTAAAATCTTTAACAGCATTAAAACTAGTGTCAATTTTAGCAATAGCTTCCTTCGTTTTTACTAAAGATTGCTTTTGCGGTATTTTTATAAGGATATTTTTATTGTACAGGTTTCTAATTCTTGATATTGGTGGAAATTCTGGCCCTAATACATTTGCCTTAAACACTTGCCGTAAAGATTTAGCGTACCAATCTGCGGCTAAATTGACTCTGTTGTAATCTTTATGTTTAAATGTAATTTTAATAAGCCTGTAAATAGGCGGATATTTGTAGTTGTAACGATCATTCATTTGCTCAGCATACATCTCTTTATATGAGTTTGTAGATACTTGCTGCAATATGTTATGATGCGGGTTGTAGGTCTGAATTAATACCTTACCTCTCAAATCAGTGCGTCCTGCCCTACCAGATACTTGTGCCATCAACTGATAACTGCGCTCATGAGCTCTAAAATCTGGAAAATTCAATAAATTATCGGCGTTCATTATACCAACAAGTTTCACATATCTAAAATCTAATCCTTTAGTTAACATTTGGGTACCAACTAAAATATCGACTTCACGCTGCTCAAAACTATTAATGATTTTTTCGAATCCGTATTTACCTCGGGTAGTATCTAAATCCATACGAGCAACTTTCTTCTCTGGGAATAAAGCTTTTACCTCTTCTTCTATCTGTTCTGTACCAAAACCTTTGGTATCTAATGTTGCATTACCACACGCCTGACAACTCTTTAGCATTTGCGAATTATACCCACAATAATGACAACGCAGTTGGTCTCTGTATTGATGATAGGTTAAACTTACATCACAATTAGGACACTGAGGCGAATTACCACAAGTTGTACATTCTACAATTGGTGAGAATCCTCTTCTATTCTGAAATAATATAATTTGAAAGCCTTGCTCTAAGGTTACTGTCATTTCAGCAATAAGTCGGTCACTAAAATGACCTTTCATACGCTTACGCTTGTATTTATCAGCTAAATCTACCAATTCAATATCAGGCATTAAAACATTATTATATCTGGTAGTTAACTCTACCAAACCATATTTTCCCTGGCTTGCATTAAAATAGCTTTCTAGACTCGGTGTTGCAGAACCTAAAAGTGTTTTTGCCTTGTGAAAATTAGCTAAAACAATAGCTGCATCTCTTGCGTGATATCTTGGTGCAGGATCGAATTGCTTGTAAGACTGCTCATGCTCTTCATCTATAATAATTAATCCTAAATTCTGAAATGGTAACAATAAAGATGATCGAGCACCAACAATGACTTGTGCTTTATCTGATTTGTTGAGCATATTCTGCCATACCTCAACGCGTTCATTACCAGAATAACGACTATGAAAAACCGCTACTTTTTCTCCAAAATAATCCTGTAACCGCTGTACGAGTTGCGTTGTTAATGCGATTTCAGGTAGTAAATACAATACCTGATTTCCTTTGTCTAACTGTTGCCTGATTAGTTTTACGTAAATTTCTGTTTTACCAGAAGATGTTACTCCATGCAAGAGCGCTACAGATTTAGATTTAAAAATTTCTTTAATTTCTATAAATGCATTTTGTTGTACATCATTTAAGGTTTTTGCCGCTGCGTCACCTTCACCCTCAAACTGTACTCTATCGGTTTGAATATGATATTCTTCTAATATAACTTTATCAATCAAGGCTTTTATTATCGCTGAAGACGTGCCACTTCGCTCAACTAATTCTGAAACCTTTATAGGTTTGTTCGCCGATGCTTCAAGCGTAAACAAGGTTAATAAGACTTGTCGCTGTTTAGGAGCTCTACTTAATAATCCTAGTAACTCCTGTAGTTTCTCTTCCGATTTATGATGTTGATGTAACTTAACATAACGGACCAATTTTGGTTGGTACTTTTCATAAAGTTCTTCCTGAAGAAATAAAATATCCTTTTCAACCAAAGCTTTAATAACCGGTAGAACGCGTTTTTTATCTAAAATTGATACCACATCCTGAATTTTCAATGACGACTGATATTGTAAAGCTTCATATATTAAAAATTCATCATCTTTTAATTGTGAGTCATTAATATCGATGGTATCATTTTTAGTAATTATGGTTTCGCTTTCTAATAAAAAGGCATTTGGCATTGCCGCGCGCACAACTTCACCTAAACTACACATGTAATAGCTAGCTATCCACTCCCAGTGCTTTAGTTGCATTTCTGTAACTACAGGTTGCTCGTCTAATATTTGATGGATGGTCTTCGCCTCATAAGCTGTAGGTGGATTATTATGAATGTTGTAAGCTAAAGCCGTATAGATTTTGCTTTTACCAAAGGGTACAGCCACACGCATTCCAGCCTTTATAAACTGTGCTTCGGCTTCAGTAATATGGTAAGTGAATGCCTTCTGAAGCGGAATGGGCAATATGACATCGAGAAAATAAGTCATATTAATTTTCTGAGTCTTCTTTTGGATTCTTTTTTAAAAACTGCATTGATGCATTGAGTTCATAACCTAGTAATAAAATATTAGAGTTGAGCCATAAATAGAATAATAAAATAAGCAGTGCACCTATTGAACCATAGAGTTCGTTATATTTTGAGAAATTTTCTATGTAAAGACCAAACAAATAAGAGGTTAGTATTATCAATAAAGTTGTAAGTAAAGCACCAACCGAAAAGAACCGTGTATTGCGACCTTCTTTGGTCCCAAAATAATACAACGTCGCTGTTGCCAAATAAACCATTAGAACAAAAAACATGTATTTAGCAAAGATAATCCAACCCAATCCGGAATCACTTTTTAAAGCATCTTGCCCAGTAATACCTTCATAAATAGGTTGAATAATGTAAATCTGAAAATATCCAAAAATGGCAACGGTAAGCAATACCAAAAAAGCTAAAATCAGCGCTACACCCAAGGCATATAAATATTGCTGAAGTACACTTCGTGTCAATTGCTCATGGTACGAGTATTCAAATCCTGAAAACACTGCACTTACACCATTTGCCATTAAAAAAATGGATAATAAAAATATGGAAGAAATTAATCCTGCACCACTACTATCACTTATGTTTTCAAAAATATTAGAGAAGAAAAATTTGGAGGTTTGTGGTGGTAAAAAATCATTTAAGAATAATTCAAATTCCTCTGGAAAATTATCTATGGGAATATAAGGCATTATAATAATAACGAACAGTAAGAATGGAAAAATCGCGGTAAAAAAGCTAAATGCAATAGCACTTGCTCTTGTGGTTAGTGCACCTTTTACTATACCTAAAGCGTACAGTTCTAATAAATCGTAAATAGATAAACCCTCACAACCTGGTAGACGTATTTGCTTAAAAAAACGAACGACTACATTAATTATGGGGATTTTATCTAACTTTTCTTCTATGTGTTTTGACATGCTTTAAACAGCTTTCAGGCTTAGGTCTAAATTGTAAACAGAATGTGTTAAAGCTCCTGAGGATATATAATCTACACCACACTCTGCGTATTTACGTATGGTATTTTCATTGATGCCGCCAGAAGATTCTGTGAGACATTGATCACCTATTAATTTTACGGCTTTTCGTGTGTTTTCAAAATTAAAATTATCGATTAGAATTCTGTAAACACCACCACAATCTAGTATTTCTTGTATTTCTTTCAGGTTTCGGGCTTCAACAATAATTTTTAAATCACGTTCGGTGTCCTTTAAATAGTCTTTGGTTTTACTAATCGCTTTAGCGACGCCACCTGCAAAATCTATATGATTATCTTTTAGCATAATCATATCGTACAACGCGAATCTATGATTCTCGCCTCCACCAATTTTTACAGCCCATTTTTCTAAAGCTCTAATTCCTGGTGTCGTTTTTCGAGTGTCTAAAACTTTAGTTCCTGTGCCTTCTAATAAATCTACAAACTTTTTAGTTTTAGTGGCTATAGCACTCATACGTTGCATCGCATTTAAAACCAATCGTTCAGCTTTTAAAATAGATTGTGATGCTCCTTCTACATAAAAGACTATATCGCCATATTTCACCTCACGACCATCTTCTATCAATGTCTCTACCTTCATTTTAGGATCTACATAAGCAAATACTTGTTTTGCAAATTCAACTCCTGCAATGGTCCCTTTATCTTTAACTAATAATTTCGCTTTTCCTGTTGCGGATGAAGGTATACAAGCCATAGAACTATGATCACCATCACCCACATCTTCTCGTATGGCATTGGCTATGATTAATTCTATTTCTTTATCAAATTGCACTTTTGAAATCATTTGTAAAACTTATTTAGTGTAAAAATAGGAATTGAAAGGTTAATAGTTGAAAAAAGCCAATATCAAATTGTAAAAAAGTATAACTTTGAATTTATGACCATAAAACTCCTGGCTATAGGCAAAACAGATAATAAAAATTTAATCGCTTTAATTAACGATTACACCAAACGTCTTGGCTTTTATATTAAGTTTGAGTTTGAGATTATACCAGATCTGAAAAAAGCGAAACACCTATCGGATTCACAACAAAAAGACAAAGAAGGTGAATTGATCTTATCTAAAACTCAGAAATCGGATATATTAATTTTATTAGACGAAAATGGTAAACAAATGGATTCTGTAGCGTTTTCTAGCTATTTGCAGAAACACATGAATTCTGGTATTAAAACTTTAATATTTGTAATTGGAGGACCTTATGGGTTCTCTGATGACGTTTACAAAAGAGCAAATGGAAAGTTAGGCTTATCAAAAATGACATTTTCGCATCAAATGGTGCGCCTGTTCTTTATAGAACAATTATACAGAGGGTTTACTATTTTAAAGAACGAACCCTATCATCATAGATAAAATAGCAAACCCTCCGGTATAAAAACGTCGAAACGTTATGTGGTATTAATGTGTTTTATATGTCTCTTTTCTCTTTTTAAGTTGCCTGGTTAAATCACTTATTGTTTCACTGACAGCTAATTCATAATTATGTTTATTAGATTTAGCGAAAATACGAGGACCAGGTAAGCTTAACTCAATGTTACAAATCTTACCTGCGTTATGGTCTTTATTATCATGCTTAAAATATACTTGTGCGGCAATAATAAACTCAAATTTATCAGCTAATTTTTCTAGTTTTTCTTCGGTAATTGCTGATAAGGTCTCACTTACATCTGTATTTACATATTGAAAATTTACAGTCATAATCTATACTTGTTTTAATTAATAATTCCTTTATCTAAGATACAATAATAAGTAGGTTATATAACTGACAAATGTCATAAATTATTCCTAAGATTGATACGAATTTAACTACATGATTTCAACTCATTATCTTACTCAAAAACAACCTCGTCTATGTAGATTTTATGAGAAGAACCATAACCATTTGAAAATATTACCAAACCAGATCTAACACAACTTAGGTCTAAATTCTTCAGCTTAATAGTATACTTTTTCCATTGAGAGGATAATTCTATTTCTTCTGCTACAATGGCTGAATCTGGATATGGTTTATCGTTACCAATTAAGCCAAAACCAATCTTAGCAATGACTCCACTAAAATCTGATTTTGCCCAAAAACTAAAGGTCTTAGCACCACTAATATTGTAGCCTCCCAGAATATCTCCCCAATCATTAGCAGGATCTACAAAGGCTAAGCCATACCAACCAGAACGATCTTTATAACTAATTTCTATAGACATTTTACCCGAATGTACATTTTTACTATGATCTAAATCTACAGACATAGCTTTGTAATTGCCCATATAACCTGTTGGTATATATGGTAAGTCCTCATTATCTTTATACACATAAAATGGTAATTCTACTTTTGGAACACGGAATTTATTAGGTATGGCATTATCATCTTTAACCTTTATAGAAGTCGAGGCAATTCCTAAATTAGGATAGCTATCATTAACAAAAGCATAAACTTTAATAGCACTATTAACTTCCGGTAATTGGATTTCAAAGCCATCTTTAAAATTTCCTCTATATTTTAATGGCAAAATCTGATTTCTATAACGCCTACTTCCTACACGATGGTTATAACCAAAACTCACTTCTAAAACATCACTCTCTTTATCTGTAGTTGCAAGGGTTACAGGCACCCAAGTGCCACTATCTGCAGTGTTATCAGGTAATTTTAGTTTTGAAATTTCTGGGACATAATTCGCGGGTTTGTTTCCTGTATAAGCTTCTCTGATAGCCCAGTACTGCGGTCTGTAATGTGAATTAACATGTGTTGCTAACCAAATATCACCAAAACTAGTTCCACTATTATAATGAAATACATAGACTCCTAGACAATTGTCTTTGTTAGTAATCCATTTAGAATATCCGTTAGCAATAGCATCATATTTTTGAGCGTCTGTAGGTTCAATTTTAATACCATTTTTATCTTCTGCAACATCCCATTCACCTGTTACACCAAACTCAGTCACTATGTATGGTTTATCAATCTTGCGTTTTTTCATTTCATCCGCAAGGAAATTAGCTCCAGCACCATAACTATTTAATCCATAAATATCTATAGAAGGTACATATTTACTCCACCAGTCCATTCCAAAATTCCAAGCCTCTACTGAGGTTATAGGATGATTACTGTCTATTTCTTTTATCTTGCTACAAATACGTTCTAAAAGCTTTGAATACACGAGTTTTTCTTCATCTGTAGCCATGTTAAGATAAACTTCGTTACCAATGCCCCAAGTTAAAACTGCAGGATGGTCCTTGTATTTATTGACAACAGCAATAGCATTAGTGTAGTGGTCTTCTTTTCCTTGCGTATTGGTTAAATAATCGAAGCTGTCATCATCTTCCATTCCAGGTCTGCCATGACGCATCCAAATACCAACCATGACCTTCATACCATTGGCATGAGCGGCATCTAAAAGCGCTGGAGTATTTTCTCCAGTAGCCCATGTTCTGACGGTATTAACTCCCAAATATTTCAAATCCTTAAAATAGGCATCATAGTTACTTACGTCTTTATCATAGCCAAACGTGACTCCTTTAACTGCAAATGGTAGCTTATTAACTTTCATAACCCATTTATCATTCTCCTTTTCTACTGTAGTTTGAGAAAATGATAGTAATGACATGAACAAGAGGAAAATAAAGAGTCGCATAAATCAGAGTTTTGAAATGTAAAGTTAAGACAATTTCGCCTCAAAACGAATATTACCATATCTTTGAATGGATTGTAAATTATAGTCTCATGAAACTCGTTTTCGCCACAAATAACCCCAATAAATTAAAAGAAGTACAGAATCTCCTACCTGAATCTATTCAGCTATTGAGTTTAAAAGACATTGGCTGTTTTGAGGACATACCAGAAACAACTGGCACTATTGAAGGTAATGCTGAACAAAAAGCAGAATACATTAAAAGTAACTATGGTTATGATTGTTTCGCAGACGATACGGGCTTAGAAGTAGATGCCTTAAATGGCGAACCTGGTGTGGATACAGCTCATTATGCTGGTCCACAACGCGATGCTAATGATAATATGATCAAACTATTATCTGAATTAGAAGATAAGAGCACTCGTAGCGCGCAATTTAAAACCGTCATTGCACTTTGTTTAGATGGAAAACTGCACACCTTTTCTGGAATTTGCAAAGGTGCTATCACCAATACCAAGCAAGGTGACAAAGGATTTGGTTACGATCCAATTTTTAGACCAGTAGGCTATATTGAAACGTTCGCTCAGGTTTCTTTAGAAGAAAAAAACAAAATAGGGCATCGTGGGAAGGCAGTAAAACAATTGATTTCATTTCTAGCAAATACTCATAAATAAATTAAATCTAAATAGAAAGTTGTCATTTAAGGACAATCTCATTCACTAAGCTAAAAAAACCTTACATTTCTGTAAGGTCTTTTTATTTTATCACATTTCACAATTGAAATACTAAATTTTCTAGTATTCCAAATACTAATTATTAATGTGTAATAAAAATCGTGTGATACTAAATTTGTTATCCTCAACATTGGCATTATCGTCAGCCATTCTTTGTGCTGTTGGATAATTAAACACATTGTA
This sequence comes from Winogradskyella sp., assembly GCF_965656915.1. Taxonomy (GTDB): domain Bacteria; phylum Bacteroidota; class Bacteroidia; order Flavobacteriales; family Flavobacteriaceae; genus Winogradskyella. Next base: position 68,896 of record NZ_CBFHMI010000010.1, read on the forward strand.
ATAACCACCTTCACCGTGGATTAATCTATAATTACCTAGGCCTTCTTCATAGGTGTAGATTTCTTCCCATGACCATCCTTCGCCACTCTGAGTAATAGATTCTAAAAGTCCTAAACTATTATAGCTAAAATTAGTACTCTCGTCTAATTCCCAGTTACCATCATTATCATAATCATAATCGTCAATTCGAATCACTTTATTTCCAGAATAACTATAAACTTCTCTATCCGAATTTTCCCAAACTTCGTCTCCATTATCATAGTAAAACTCTAGTACCTCAGTTAAATTATCATTAGTATAGGAGAATTCATATTTGTAATTAAATTCTTCATTACCATTATAATAATCGTATTCAATGATTTCATCAATTTTATCGCCATTATACGTGCAGACATACTTTTCTTCTAATTCATCATTATACAAACGCTCAACTTTCATTATTTTATCTCCATTATATGTGAAAACTTGTCTAAAGGTACCATAAGGACTAGATGATTTAGTTTCTACGACCTTCCCATTTACAATTTTTATGTCGTAATTTGACTGCATATTC
>NZ_CBFHMI010000011.1:0-68962 GCF_965656915.1 Winogradskyella sp.
ATTATTAATGTATTTAGACATTTTCTCAATCTCACTTACCACTTGTACTACTAGTTCTCTGGTAGGAACAAGGACCAGAACTCTTGGGTTATCTTGTCTAGAATATTTAAGATGACGCAAAATTGGTAGCATATAGGCAAACGTTTTTCCTGTACCTGTTTGGGCAATTCCGACGATATCTTTACCAGAAGCTACTTTGTTAAAAGCTTCAGCCTGAATAGGAGTAGGGACTTCAAACCCTAAGTCTTCTATGGCGTTATATAGTGGTGTGTTTAAATTTAAATCTTGAAATGTCAAAACCTTTGTTTTATGAGGCAAAGATACATTTTCAAATGAAGTACCACCATAAGCATCAAATTATAAATAGAATTTTATTTTGAAGTGTAATTTTCGGTAATTTGCACTAATAATTATTCTTTTGAGAACAAGAGTCACTCGTCATTTAAAGTATCCTAAAAATTTCAAACAACAACTCCTATTGTGGGCGCAGCAATTTGATGACATTGTATGGCTAGATTCTAATAATTATAACGATAAGTATGGTAGTTACGATGCAATTTTGGCGGTAGACGCCTTTACATCTTTAAAAACAGATTATTTTGATGCCTTTGAGCACTTGCAAGAATATCAATCTACCACAAAAGATTGGATTTTTGGCTATTTAACTTACGATTTAAAGAATACTACTGAGGCTCTGCAATCAAATAATTTTGATGGTCTGCAATTTCCAGATTTATATTTTTTTCAACCTAAAAAGCTATTTCTGATTAAAGGTAATGAGGTAGACATTCAATACCTCAAAATGGTAGATGATGAATTAGAAAACGACTTAAAAGAAATAATAGAGTCTAAGGAACAGAGTATACAAAAATCTAATGATTCAATTAAAATAAAACTCAGAATCCATAAAGACGACTACTTCGAAAAGGTAAATGAAATGCTATCTCATATCCAAAGAGGTGATATTTATGAAGCTAATTTTTGTCAGGAGTTTTATGCAGAGGACAGTGCTATTAATCCATTAGTAACTTTTAATAGGCTTAATCACATTTCAAAACCACCATTTGCAACTTTTTTAAAACTAAATGACAAGTTTTTATTGTCGGCTTCTCCAGAGCGCTATATAAAAAAGGATGGGCAAAAAGTTATTTCACAACCCATTAAAGGAACAGCAAAGCGATCACAAGATCCCATAAGGGATAAGCAATTTGCTGAAGCATTGGCTACTGATGAAAAAGAACGAAGTGAAAATATTATGATTGTGGATCTGGTTAGAAATGATTTATCGCATACCGCAACAAAGGGAAGTGTAATTGTAGAAGAATTGTGTAAAGTTTACTCATTCTTACAAGTTCATCAAATGATATCTACTATATCTTCTAATATATCAGAAGATTTAGTGCCTGTTGAGTTGCTGAAGACCACTTTTCCTATGGGTTCAATGACTGGAGCACCAAAAATTTCAGCCATGAAAATTATTGAAGACCTAGAAGAAACTAAGCGCGGATTGTACTCTGGTAGTGTTGGCTATTTTACTCCAGAGGGTAATTTTGATTTCAATGTCATCATAAGAAGTATTCTTTACAATGCCACAAATAAATACATTTCATACTCTGTAGGTAGCGCAATAACAGCCAAAAGTAATCCGCTCAAGGAATATGAGGAATGCCTTGTAAAGGCTAAAGCAATGCACGAAGTGTTAGAAAACTAACTATTCTAGGTGGCTTCTAAAACTCTTTTTAACTTTCTCAAAAATAAGTTCAACACGAGAGGTCTTAATGTTTTTAATTTTTGCGATATCGTCAAAATCTAGATTTCCAAAAATGTATAAATCAACAATGTTCGAAATATTAATTGGTAGCCAATTATAAAAACGACCAAACACTTTAGGCGATTCAGATTTAGATAAATCTTCTAATTCAAATGCTCTTAAAATTGAGGTTTGTTTATCATCATATAAATACAAATGATTGTTATAATCTTGATGATATGATATGTCACTCAACTCAGTATTTAAGACTAAGTCTAGGTCAGCATCAATGGTATAATCTTCACCTAATCTAGATAGTTCATCTTTTAAAATAGAATCTGTACTAATTGTATTTTTATGATAAGCCTCCTTCTTAAATAGTTCGTTCATATAGTTATCAACAAGCTTGAAGAGTTCTAGTTTTACAGCCATGGCTTCAGCTTCAATGTTAAAGCCTTTACTGTAGAGTTCTATTATACATTCATCAATAATACCATTAGATGAGTACATGTTTTTTGGCAAAATACCAGTAGTTTCTGCTATATAGATTCTGTGTTTTACATAGGGATGTAAGTGAGATACAGCAGAAAGTACTTTTTTGTCGAAAGCAGTTTGTGCAGATTTTGATGAGAGTTCTTTATATGTGCTCATAACTTTTAATTTATTTGTTCTTTTAAAGCTATTAATAACTATTTAACTTTTTTATGATAATTGTCATTTTGATAAAAATATAGATTGATAGCCTTTGTCAATATTGTATATTTACACAATGCTAAAAGCCTTAAAAAATCATATAGACACTAATCTAAAGCTGCTTAATAATTCGCGTTTAATCATTGGGATTTCAGGAGGAATTGATAGTGTGGTACTAGCACACTTGTGCAAGAAACTCAATCTTGATCTTGCATTAGCGCATTGTAATTTTAATTTAAGAGGAGGTGAAAGTGATAATGATGAACAATTTGTTATCGATCTTGCCGATGACTTAGATGTAGAAATATTTGTTCAAAATTTTGATACAGAAGCCTATGCAAATGAGCATAAGTGCTCTATACAAATGGCAGCAAGAGAGTTACGATATAATTGGTTTAAAGAATTAGCAAATCAATTACAGTTCGATTATATCTTAACAGCGCATCATGCAGATGATAATTTAGAAACGTTTTTAATTAATTTTACTCGAGGAACAGGCTTAAACGGTTTAACAGGTATACCTATTTTAAATGAAAATATAGTTAGGCCTCTTTTACCATTTTCGAGAGGTGATGTAGAATCTTTTGCAAAAGAACATCGAATTTCATGGCGTGAGGACAGCAGCAATAAGAAACGAAAATACCTACGAAATAAACTAAGACACGAGGTAGTGCCCATTCTAAAGGAAATTAATCCTCAATTATTAGATAGCTTCAAAAACACCATTAAAAACCTTAATGATACCGCAGATATTGTCGAAGAAAGTTTAAATGCAGTAGCCAAGCGTGCAATCGTAAATATTGATGAGAGAGGTGTTACCTATAAAATATCAGAATTTAAAAAGGTGAATAATACTCAAGCCTATCTATATGAAATGTTCAAAGATTATGGTTTTACAGAGTGGGATGATGTAGAGCGTTTATTAAATGCACAATCTGGTAAATACATTAAGTCTGGAACACATAGATTAATAAAGCATCGCAACTATTTAATATTAAGTGGTTTAAAAACAGAAGGTTTAAAGCCAATTTTAATTTCAGAATTAAAATCCGATATAAAAACACCATTAGGAGTTCTATGTTTTGATATAGCTGATGTAGTTAAGAAAAAATCAAAAAATGCCATCTACGTTGATGCGAAAAAGTTTTCTTTGCCTTTAACTATGAGATTATGGGAAGAAGGTGATACCTTTAATCCAATAGGTATGAAGGGTAAAAAGAAACTGAGTAAATATCTAAAAGACGAAAGATCATCTCTAATAGAAAAAGAAAATACTTGGGTACTAACATCTGGAAAAGACATTATTTGGGTAGTTGGGAAAAGAGCAGATGGAAGATTTAAAGTTTCAGACGCTACAAACACTATTTTGAAAATAGAATTAAATTGAAGTTAAGAGGAAACATAGTTGATATTCATAATCGTAAAATCTTTAAAGGTGAAATTACTGTTGAAGACGGCAGAATAAAATGGATTGAAGAAAAAGACTGTCAGGAAACGCATTACATTTTGCCTGGATTTGTTGACGCTCATATTCATATAGAAAGTTCTATGTTGGTGCCTTCAGAATTTGCTAAGGTCGCTGTCAGACATGGTACGGTAGCAACAGTTTCAGACCCACATGAAATTGCTAATGTTCTTGGAGTTAAAGGTGTGGAGTTTATGATAGAGAATGGAAAGCAGACACCTTTCAAATTTAATTTTGGTGCACCAAGTTGTGTACCAGCAACCAATTTTGAATCTGCTGGAGCAGTTATTGATTCAGATGATATAAGAACCTTAATGGCAAATCCTGATATTAAGTATTTGGCAGAAATGATGAATTATCCAGGTGTAATTTACGACGATTCAGGAGTTCTTAAAAAATTAGAATGGGCAAAATATTATAATAAGCCAATTGATGGGCATGCGCCAGGATTAAGAGGTGATGATTTAACCAAGTATATTTCTGCAGGTATTTCAACTGATCATGAATGTTTTACTTACGAAGAGGGCTTAGAGAAACTTCAAAAAGGGATGAAGGTCATCATTCGAGAAGGTAGTGCTGCCAAGAATTTTGAAGCTTTGATAAATTTGATGGATGAGCATTTTGAAAATATGATGTTCTGCAGTGACGACAAACATCCTGATGATTTGTTGTTAGGCCATATTGACCAACTCTGCGCAAGAGCAGTGGCAAAAGGTATAGATGTTTTTAAAGTATTACAGGTGGCTTGTGTAAATCCAGTTAAGCATTATGATTTAGATGTTGGCTTATTAAATGAAGGTGATAATGCAGATGTAATAATTATCGAAGATTTAAAAGACTTCAAAACACTTCAAACTTACATTAATGGTGATTTGGTATATGACCATGGTGTTTCAAAAATTAAGCATGTTGAATTTAAGATCTTAAATAACTTCAACACTAATAACAAAGCTGTTTCAGATTTTAAATTTGAATCTAATGCCAAACAAATACGAGTTATTGAATGTTTAGATGGTGAATTGGTGACCAATGAAATTATCGAGGATTCTTCTATTGAAAATGGAAACTTAATTTCAAATACCGAAAGGGATATTCTAAAAATTACTGTAGTAAATAGGTATAACAATGCTAAGCCAGCTATTTCATTTATAAAAAATTTCGGACTAAAAGAAGGCGCTATAGCATCTTCTGTTGGGCATGATTCTCATAATATTGTTGCCGTTGGAGTTTCAGATGAGGCCATCTGTAAAGCTGTAAATCTTATTATAAATAATACAGGAGGTATTTGTGCTGTATCTAAAACATCAGAAAAAATAGTACCCTTACCTATCGCAGGTATAATAAGTGATAGGGATGCTGAAACCATAGGTAATGCTTATGCGGAATTAGATAAAATAGCAAAACAATTAGGAAGTCAATTACATGCACCTTACATGAGTCTTTCATTTATGGCATTGCTGGTTATTCCTTCATTAAAATTAAGTGATAAAGGATTATTTAACGGTGATACATTTAAGTTTACGACCGTTGAGGTGTCTTAACATTTCTTTCAAACTTTATTCTTTCTAATAGATTATCTTTAGCTTTTTCAAAACCCAACCATATAATGATAAAAAAATTTTTACTAGTTACATTAGTTGTATTTACGGTTTTAAGTTGTAAGGAAACTAAACATCAGGCTATTGAAACACCAGAAATGGCTGATGCGGAAAATAGTTTTACCAAAGACAATTACACTAAAAAAGAGGTAATGATAGAAATGCGTGATGGCATTAAACTTCACACTACCATTTATTCACCCAAAGATACTACCAAAGTCTATCCTATTTTATTAAAACGAACACCATACAGTTGCAGACCATATGGTGAAACTGAGTATCCTGCCAAAGTAGGGCCAAATACGTATTTAATGGAAGAAGGAAATATTATGGTGTATCAAGATGTTCGTGGTCGCTGGAATAGTGAAGGAGTTTATGATAATATGCGTGCTTATATTCCTAATAAAACAGGTAATCAAACCGATGAAGCGAGTGATACTTACGACACTATTGAGTGGTTGGTAAATAACGTAGAAATCAATAATGGAAATGTTGGTACATACGGTATATCCTATCCTGGTTTTTATGCGACGTATTCACTTTTAGATTCACACCCTGCACTAAAAGCAGTGTCTCCACAAGCATGCATCGGTGATTTCTTTTTCGATGATTTTTACCACAATGGTGCTTATTTATTGAGTTATTGGAGAGCAAGCTCTGTATTTGGATATATGAAAGATACACCAACAACAGAATCATGGTATCAGTTTCCGGATATAGGAACAGAAGACCAATATCAGTTCTTTTTAGATCATATGCCATTAAGTAAACTCAATAAGTATTATGATAGTTCCAATGTGTTTATGGAGCAATTAAAAACGCATGTTACCTATGATGAGTTTTGGCAGAGTAGAGGAATTATTCAGCATTTAAAGGATATTAAACCAGCAACTATGATTGTTGGCGGTCAATTTGATGCAGAAGATTTATATGGTCCTTATAATACCTATGAAAGTATAGAAGAAAACAGTGATAATTACAACACTTTAGTTTTTGGTCCTTGGAGTCATGGTGATTGGGCAAGAAACAGAGAAAGACAGGTTATTGGAAATATTCATTTTGGAGATAGTATCTCTGATTACTTTCAAAAAAATATTGAAACAAAATTCTTTAATCATTTTCTTAAAGGTGAAGCAAATGGTGAAACTGGTCTAGCTGAAGCACACATGTTTAACACAGGTACAAAAACTTGGCAGTCTTTTGAGTCTTGGCCACCAAAAGGCGTAGTTAAAGAAAGTTTCTTTTTACAACCTGATGAACGATTAACACAACAAACTAATAGGATGATAGCAACGTCAGATTTTATTAGTGATCCTAAAAAACCTGTACCTTATTCAGAAGATATAAAAGTGGTTTTCACACCACGAAAATTCATGACAGACGATCAGCGCTTTGCGTCGCGCAGACCAGATGTCTTAACGTTTGAAACTGAAATTTTAGAAGATGATATAACACTAGCTGGTGATATATTGGCAAAACTAAACGTCTCAACCACTGGTACGTCAGCTGATTGGATTGTAAAGGTAATTGATGTGTTCCCAGCAGACATGGAGAATACAGAAGACGTTCAAGACCATTTAAAATTAAGTAATTACCATATGATGATTCGCAGTGAAACATTGAGAGGGCGCTTTAGAAACAGTATGGGCAACCCAGAGCCGTTTGTTCCACACAAAAAGACAGCGGTGAATTTAAAATTGCAAGATGTATTTCACACTTTTAAAAAAGGACATAAAATTCAAGTGCAGATTCAAAGTACATTTTTTCCATATATAGATGCAAACCCACAGACTTATGTAGACAATATTTTTGAAGCAGCGGAATCTGATTTTAAAGCTCAAACACATCGCGTTTATAATGATTCAGCTGTTGAATTTACAGTATTAAAATAATTATAGTAGTGCCAATAATTGAATCAACTTACAAACCACCATTCTGGGCAAAGAAAAGTTTTGTGTCTACTGTGTTTTCTGGTTTAGCCAGAAAAGTAGATGGAGTAGAACAAACTAGGGAACGTATTACATTACCAGATGGAGATTTTATAGATTTAGACTGGAGTTATTCAGAGCAAAAGTCTAAGAAAGTAATAATTCTTTTACATGGTTTGGAAGGTCATGCTCAAAGACCATATATTACGGGTACGGCAAAACTATTTAATGATAATGGCATGGATGCCTGTGCTGTTAATTTTAGAGGCTGTAGTGGTGAACCAAATTTGTTATATCGTAGTTATCATTCTGGTTCGACAGAAGATTTAGAAGCTGTTGTGAATCATGTAATATCTAAAGATGCATATAGCGATATTTATATAAAGGGCATTAGTCTTGGTGCGAATATGGCCTTAAAATATGTCGGAGAACGTACTAATCTTCCTAAGGAAGTTAAAGCTGTAATTTCTGTCTCAACACCGTGTGATTTAAAAGGATCTTGTGATGCATTATTAAGCTTAAAGAATAAACACTATGCGATTCGGTTTTTAGATCATTTAAAAAAGAAATTAAAACCAAAACTTAATCAGTTTCCAGAAGATTTAACAATCAACGAGTATAATTCTATTAAAAGTTTAATTGATTTCGACCATGTTTACACAGCTAAGGCACATGGTTTTAAAGATGCCTTTGATTATTATGAAAAAGCAAGTTGTTCACAATATTTACAAAATATAAATATACCGTCATTAATAGTTAATGCACTTAATGATTCTTTTTTATCAGCAGAATGTTATCCTGTAAAGGCAGCTAAAACAAATGTTAACCTTTTCTTAGAAATGCCTAAATATGGTGGTCATGTTGGTTTTATAGACAAGAAGAATATTTATTACAATGAGCAACGTGCGTTGGATTTTGTGAAAGAACAGTAATAAAAAAAGCCTCTTTAAAATAGAGAGGCTTTTATAATTTAATCATCACATTCTATTCGACTCACTTCAGTACCGTTTCCTGTCCTCACAAAATCAGTTTCGTCCTGACAAGGAACTGCGTTTCGGCTTGTCTCAATTCTCTCTAACAACCAGGTATCATCACCTTCAGGCTGATACTTTTGCTCTAGATAGAAGACTTCTTCGCAGGCGCAAGGTATCGGTTCTTCTTCGGCTGTACAGCCAAAAAGTAACATCAAAGATGTTGCTACCAATATTACTGTTGAACGTAGTAGGTTTTTCATATTAATTAAATTTGGGTGGGTAAACATAGTGTAAAATGTTAAAACATCTATTAAATGTTGAAATTATTCGACGAAATGCACCTTTTCAATTAGTTACATCTTTAATTTTAACTGTATTTTCTATTCATTTTGATTCCTAAAATATTTTCTGTTCTTTTGGGAAGCTTAGGTAAAATCTCACAGTAAATACACTTATTTACTAAGCCATTAAATAAAGATATATGCTAAAAAAAGTATTTTCCAGTGCCGTGTTTGGTGTTGAAGCGTCAACCGTTACTGTAGAAGTGAATGTAGACACAGGTATAGGTTATCATTTGGTTGGTTTACCAGATAATGCGATAAAAGAAAGTAATTACCGAATTGCTGCAGCACTTCAAAATAATGGATACCGCATTCCGGGTAAAAAAATCACGATTAATATGGCACCTGCAGATCTAAGAAAAGAAGGTTCAGCATATGACCTTACACTTGCCATAGGAATATTAGCAGCATCAAATCAAATTAAAGTAGAAAATTTAGAAGACTATCTTATAATGGGGGAACTGTCTTTAGATGGTAGCTTACAACCAATAAAAGGTGCATTGCCTATTGCAGTTAAGGCCAGAGAAGAAGGCTTTAAAGGCTTTATTTTACCTATGCAGAATGCCAAAGAAGCGGCTATAGTAAATGATTTGAAAGTCTTTGGTGTGGATAATATCAAGCAAGTTATTAATCATTTTGATAAAGGTGAGCTCATTGAAGAAGTTAAGATTAATACTAGAGAAGAATTTTATAAAAATCTTGATTTCCCAGAGTTCGATTTTGCTGATGTTAAAGGGCAAGAAAGTATAAAACGCTGTATGGAAATAGCTGCTGCAGGTGGACATAATATTATTTTAATTGGACCACCTGGTTCTGGTAAAACGATGCTGGCTAAGCGCTTACCAAGTATTCTACCTCCCATGACACTTTATGAAGCATTAGAGACTACCAAGATTCATTCAGTGGTAGGTAGAGTTCAGGCGCATGCTGGTCTAATGGCACAACGACCATTTAGAAGTCCACACCATACCATTTCTAATGTTGCCCTTGTTGGTGGTGGAAGTTATCCTCAACCAGGTGAAATTTCATTATCTCATAACGGAGTATTGTTTTTAGATGAATTACCAGAATTTAAACGGGAAGTTTTAGAGGTAATGCGCCAACCGCTAGAAGATAGAGAAGTGACTATTTCCAGAGCTAAGTTTACAGTCACTTACCCTTCATCTTTTATGCTTGTTGCGAGTATGAATCCTAGTCCTGGTGGTTATTTTAACGATCCTGATGCTCCAGTTACTTCTAGTCCTGCAGAAATGCAACGGTATTTAAGCAAAATATCTGGACCACTTTTAGATAGAATAGATATTCATATTGAAGTGACTCCTGTGCCGTTTGAAAAACTCTCAGACGACAGAAAAGGTGAGTCTTCAGTTGATATTAGAAAAAGAGTGACTAAGGCAAGAGAAATACAAACAAAACGTTTTGACACCTTAGAGAATGTGCATTACAATGCACAGATGAATACCAAACAAATAAGAGAGCACTGTAAATTAGACGATGCGTCACTGCAGTTATTAAAATCTGCTATGGAGCGTTTAAATTTATCTGCTCGTGCGTATGATAGAATTCTTAAAGTCGCCAGAACTATTGCTGATTTAGAGGGTTCAGAAAAAGTTTTAGGTAATCATATTAGTGAGGCTATACAATATAGAAGTTTAGACAGAGAAGGCTGGTTGGGGTGAAAATTTGAGTGTGTTTTCAAATTACTAAATTTATCTATTAAGTAATGAGACCCTCAAAAATTGTATTTTAGAGACTAATTAAAATAACCTGTTTTATGAAACAAGCCTATCTACTCTTAGTGTGTATTCTTATTTATAATTGCAAAAACACTTCTGAACAAGTACTTGTTTTAACAGAAGATATAGTTATTGTCGAAACACCAACTTTAAATCTCGCGCAAGCCAACCGTTTAGCAGAATTGCCATTAGCATGTGTGGGAACAGAATATCCTAACAAACTTGGACAAACTTTGGGTGGCAACGACGATTTAAAAGGACCTAAAGAATTACACCCAACATTTTATGGTTGTTTTGATTGGCATTCTGCCGTACATGGACACTGGAGTATGGTGAGTTTATTACGTCAGTTTCCTAATTTAGAGAAAAGTACAGAAATGAAAGAATGGCTGCTGCAAAGTATATCACAAGAAAATATAGAAAAGGAAGTGGCATATTTCTATGGTGAGTATAACACATCATACGAGCGTACTTATGGTTGGGCCTGGTTGTTAAAGTTGGCCGAGGAATTGCATTATTGGGACGATGAGTTGGCCAGAGAACTAGAAACAAATCTGCAACCATTAACGATTTTAATTGTTGAAAAATACATAGAATTTTTACCTAAGTTAAATTACCCCATTAGAGTAGGTGAGCACCCAAATACAGCTTTTGGGTTAAGTTTTGCTTATGATTATGCAGTTTCAGTCAATCATACAGAATTGAAGAGATTAATTGAAATACGCGCTAAAGAGTTTTATCTAAATGATCAAGATTGTCCTTTAGGATGGGAACCAAGTGGCTTCGATTTTTTATCACCTTGTTTAGAGGAGGCAGCATTAATGAAACGTGTGTTGTCTAAAGATGAATTTAGGTACTGGATAAAGAACTTTTTGCCACAATTAAAAGACAAATCATTCACCGTTGAAACCGGTAAAGTATCAGACAGAACGGATGGTAAATTGGTGCATCTAGATGGAGTAAACTTTTCCAGAGCATGGAGTCTAAATTATATTGCAAAGGATTTACCTGAATTTGCACATCTTAAGAACTTAGCTAATGCACATATTAATTATTCATTACCAAGTATTGTTGGTGATAGTTACGAAGGTGGTCATTGGTTAGGTAGTTTCGCGATTTATGCATTGAATTCAATCGAATAATGATAAAGAAATTCTTTAAAAATATAGGTCCTGGACCACTAGTTGCAGCCGCTTTTATTGGCCCTGGCACTGTTACCCTCTGTACAATAGCAGGTGTTAATTTTGGTTTTGCATTGCTATGGGCAATGGTTTTATCCATTTTAGCTACCGCCGTTTTACAAGAAATGGCAGCAAGACTGGGAGTTGTATCGCAAAAAGGTCTGTCTGAGATTATCAAACAAGAAATTTCTAATCCTTATGTTAGAAACTTTGCAATTGTACTCATAATTAGCGCAATTGTAATTGGTAATGCTGCCTACGAAGCAGGAAACATTAGTGGTGGAGCTCTAGGTGTTGAAACTATTTTAGGTAGACCGAATATAGAAATAGTGGGTTTAAATGTTTCATTAATACCTGTTCTAATAGGTTTAGTTGCCTTTATTTTACTCTATCTGGGTAATTATAAGATTATTGAAAAAGCACTCGTATTTATGGTCATTTTAATGAGTCTGGCATTTGTGACTACAGCTATAATTACCAGCCCAAATATGGTTGAAATTGTAAAATCAATTGCAGTTCCTAGGTTTCCACAAGATAGCATTCTAACCATAGTTGGACTAATAGGAACAACCGTTGTCCCTTATAATTTGTTTTTACATGCTTCGCTGGCAAAAACGAAATGGAAGAATACCCAAGATTTAAGTTTTGCAAGAAAAGATACCATAATCGCAGTCGTATTAGGTGGTTTAGTATCTATGTGTATTATAGTTTCTGCTGCTGCAATTCCAGAACAAGATATTTCTAATGCTTCTGATTTGGCCAAAGGATTAGAACCCTTATTCGGAATAAACGCTAAGTACTTTCTGTCTACAGGTTTATTTGCAGCTGGAATTACTAGTGCCATTACAGCACCTCTAGCGGCTGCGTTTGTAGCAAGTGGTTGTATGGGATGGAATTCAAATCTAAAATCAGGAAAATTTAGAGCTGTTTGGATGTTAATACTTGGTTTGGGTGTAATATTCTCTTCAATAGGGTTTAAATCTATAGAAATTATAAAATTCGCTCAAGTTGCCAATGGCATACTATTACCAATTATAGCAGGATTTTTACTCTGGGTTATGAATAAAACAGTTGTACTTGGTAAATATAGAAACTCTAATATTCAAAATATCTTTGGATTTATTATTCTTTTAATCACTATCTTTTTAGGAGGAAAAGGTATACTTAGTGTTTTTAATCTAATATAATTTTTGAAAGAAATACGCATAGATATTAACGCAGATGTAGGTGAGGGGCTTAATAATGAAGCCCAATTAATGCCATATTTATCTTCATGTAATATTGCTTGTGGAGGACATGCAGGTGATATAATAACAATGACTTCTGTTATCAGATTGGCAGAGAAGCATAAGGTACAAATTGGTGCGCATCCATCTTTTCCTGATAAAGCAAACTTTGGTAGAATTGACATGCACATGTCTGCTCCAGATTTATATTCCAGTTTAAAACATCAGATTAGTGTTTTACAAAATATACTTTATAGTGAAAATGCACGATTACATCATATTAAGCCTCATGGCGCATTATATAATTTGGCTGCAAAAGATGAGCAAACCGCTAAGGTTGTCATCGAAGTGCTAAAGAGTATAGCATTACCAGTAGAACTATATGCACCCTATGATTCTGTTATTGCCAAATTAGCTCTAAAAGAAAATATTAATGTGATTTATGAAGCATTTGCAGACCGAAATTATAACCAGGACTTAACCCTCGTATCACGTAAAAAGAAGGATGCAATTTTAGGAAGTAAGGATGAAATTTTGAATCATGTTTTAAGAATGATTAAAAATGGAATTGTAAGAACACTGCAAGGTGATGAAGTGCCAATTAAGGCTTCAACATTTTGTGTTCATGGAGATACAAAAAATGCCATTCAGATTGTTGAATATTTAAACAAAGAATTACCTAAACATGATATATTAATTAAATGAAATATGATTTAAAATATTCATTCTATGGAAAAAAGGCCGTATTGATTCAATGGCCTGAAATAATAAGTGATACCATACTGAAAGATATACTCATTTTTAAATCAAAAATTGAAAAAAGTAATATTAAACGAATAATTGAAGTAATAAATGGCTATAATTCAATAGTAATTACTTTCGATAAAGAAGTGAACGATAATTCTGATGTTTTTACCGAATTAAAGAGTATATATAAAACTAAATCTTCTGAGTCATTTTTATCATCTAAAACTATTGAAATTCCAGTATGCTATTCAGATAAATTTTCACCTGATTTAGAGTCATTCTCAAAACAAAAGGGTCTATCAAAATCAGAAATTATTGATTTGCATACAAGTGAAATTTACACTGTGTTTTTTATTGGGTTCTTACCTGGTTTTCTATACTTAGGTGGTTTAAAGGAACAGTTGTATTTAGATAGAAAGGCATCTCCTAAATTAGATGTTAAAAAAGGATCTGTGGGTATAGGTGGAAAGCAAACTGGTATCTATCCTCAAGAAAGTCCTGGTGGATGGCATATTATAGGTAATTGTCCAATAGATTTATTTGATGTTTCTATGACTCCTCCATGTTTTATAAATGCAGGTGATAATATAAAGTTTGTTAACATAGATAAAGCACGTCATAAAACAATTAAAGAGCAAGTGTTATTAGATAATTTTGATTATAAAACCCTTGTAAAACATGCTTAACGTTATTAAATCTGGGTTTTATTCAACCATACAAGACAATGGACGTTTGGGCTATGCAAAGTACGGAGTTCCTGTTTCTGGTGCTATGGATTCGTATTCAAGTCAGTTTGCAAATGCATTATTGGGCAATTCTTTAGATTGTGCTACACTAGAAATTACCATGTCTGGTCCAACTCTACAATTTTTAAAGCCAACTCAAATCGTAATTTCGGGAGCGAATATGCAACCTATGCTAAATTCTAAAGCAAGTGCAATGAATGCCATCGTGTCAATTAATACAAATGATAAATTGACTTTTGGAAAATTAAAAACAGGATTTAGATGTTATGTAGCGATTAAGAATGGGTTTTTAACTGAACAAGTTTTTAATAGTAGAAGCATGTATCTTAATCTAACTAAAAAGATAAAATTAGCAGACGGAGATGAAATTGAATATAGAAGTAGTAATACATCTGGAAATGCAAACGCTAGTGTCAAATACGATAATAAAAAATTGAATGCTTCTACTTTAGAATGTTATCAAGGCCCAGAGTTTGGTCTGCTAAAAGAGCAAGACATCACCAAACTCTTAAATCAGGAAATTAAGATTTCAAAATATAATAATAGAATGGCTTATCAGCTAGAGTCTAATATAGAAAATCAGTTGTCTCCAATACTAACTTCCCCTGTTTTACCAGGGACAGTTCAATTAACACCTTCTGGAAAACTTATTGTGCTTATGCGCGATTGTCAGACTACAGGTGGTTATCCTAGATTACTTCAATTAACAGAAAATGCGATTAATAGTTTAAGTCAAAAATCTACGGCAACGCATATAAAAATCAGACTAAAGGACTGAAGTTGTAAGAAAAATTTTAATAATAGTTTTTTATGTCGGCTAAATTCAATAATTTAGGGTCAACTATTAATTAACTCTTTCGACTATTATGAAAAATTTCGGACTACTTATTCTTGGTATTATTATTGGTGCTTTAGCAATGTATTTTTATTGTTGCAGAGATGTTGAGGCTGTAACAGAGGTGGAAATAAATAAGCCAAATGGTTTAATAACTCCAAAAGAAGCAAGGACTTTAGATGAGGCTTATAATATTAAGTACAGTGTAATTAACGATTCGCTTTTTAAGAAGTCAACAACTGGTGATAATAGATCATCCTGGTGGTCAATTGATGATATCCAAAACTATATTAACTATGCTGAGAACCAAGCTGGTGAACTAGGTTACACTATGGATGGTTTACGTTTGTATTTAGGATCTTACCCAGGAACTAAAGGTGAGACAGGTTTAACAACTATGTTTTTTATTCCTACAGGTTCTGAGAGTGTTGCGCAAGGTAGTTTGTTTACCTTACCACAAGGTAGTAATGATATTCCTGGTGCAAATGGATTGAATTTAGGCGAGGATGGACATCCACCTGGTGCTAATTATCCTCAATAGTTTTACAAAATTAAAAATGTCAACTCTTGTTTTTACATTCCATTTACTTGAGTTAGGAGCAGCCTTAGCAGCTTCATATTATTGGTTAAAAACACAAGATAATTCAATTAAGCCGTTTGTTTGGTATCTTTGGTTTATTGTAGGGATTGAAACCTTAGCTATGTATCCTTACTTGTATGATGTACTTGACATTGAATTCATTAAGCTTCTAGAAAATTCTAAGTTTAAACGTAACTCTTGGCTTTACAATATTTTTTACGGTCCAGTAACAGTTTATCTGCTAGGTCTATTTATGGTTAACCAAACAAAAATGAAGTTGTCTCATATTATCATTAAAGGTTTGACATATGGCTTTTTTATTTTCTATTTGAGCTTTTTTATAATTGCATCTAACTTTTTCGATTCTGGAATTCCTTACGATATTGTTATTTTGACTTTTATAATTTTAATTATGGTAATGCTCTATTTGAGAGAATTATTAAATGGTAATGAGTTGCTCAATTTTTATAAGTCACCAGTGTTTTATGTAATAATTGCATTAATCCTATGGCACATAAGCATTACTCCTCTATTTATTTTTAATGATTATTATCGTGAGGTCAATAGTGAGTTTAAAGCCTTCAGGAATTATTTTTTGAACATATCTAATATTATATTGTATTCATGGTACATTTTTGCATTTTTATATCCACTCAGATTCAAAAGGAAATTAGTACCGAGATAATTGTATTAATTGGCTATGTAGCCTTATTTGTGTTAGTTGTAATTGCTGTTTTTGTAATATTTTTTACGACGTTTCAGCGTAGAAAAAATCAGTTATTATTAGATAAAATAAAACAAAAGCAAAAATTTGATGAAGAATTGGTTAAAACCCAACAAGAAATACAGGAAGAAACTTTAAAGCATGTCGGAAGAGAATTACACGACAATGTTGGGCAATTATTAGCTGTAGCAACGATGCAGCTAAATGCAGTAGCTAAAGCTGTAGGTGAAGATGTTAAATATAAAGTAGAAAATGCTGCTGAAGCATTGAAAGATTCATTATCTGAAGTAAGAGCTTTATCAAAATCTTTGAATAGTGATGTGATTTTTAACCAAGGATTTGATACTACAGTTAAGAAGGAACTAGAGCGATTACAGAATTCAGGATTAATAAAAACTTCGTTTAAAATAACAGGAGAAAAAGTGAATTTTGAAAATAAAAAAGATGAAATTATCTTATTCCGAATTTTACAAGAATTCTTTTCTAATACACTAAAATATGCCGAAGCAGAAACGTTACATGTAATGATTATTTATAATCAAAATATCCTAAAAGTTGTGGTTAATGATAACGGTAAAGGGTTTGATACGAATGAAGTAGAACGCGGTTCTGGTCTTATTAATATGGAAAAACGTGCAAAGTTAATTCATGCAGATTTAGGCCTAAAATCTAATAACGGTAATGGTACCAATCTTACCATAACCTATCCCTTTAAATCCACAGATTAATTACAAGCATCCCATAATTTATCTTGTGGTAATGGAGCTGTTATTTTAACAGGTTCTTTTTTTACAGGATGAATAAATTCTAATGTTCTTGCGTGCAAACTAATACTGGCATCTCTGTTACTACGATTAAAACCATATTTTAAATCTCCTTTAATAGGACAGTCTATTGAGGCTAATTGCACACGGATTTGATGATGTCTTCCGGTTTCTAAATCAATTTCTATTAGATAAAAATTGTCTAATTTTTTTATAACCTTGTAACGTAAAACGGCTCTTTTACTACCTGCAACTTCTTTGTTATAGGCTTTAGATTTATTGTTTTTAGGATTCTTTTTAAGCCAATGTATTAGTCTGTCTTCATTTTTCTGTGGCATATTTTTTACTAAGGCCCAATAGGTTTTTTGTGCTTCTTTTTCTGCGAAGAGTTTATTCAATCTAGGCAAAGCTTTACTGGTTTTAGAGAATAAAACGATTCCGGTGGTTGGTCTATCCAAACGATGCACGACACCTAGATATACATTACCAGGTTTATTATACTTCTCCTTTATATAGTCTTTTACAACGTCACTAAGCGGTTTATCTCCCGTTTTATCTCCTTGTACAATATCACCAGCACGTTTATTAACGACAATAATATGATTGTCTTCAAAGAGAACTTGTAAATTAGAGCTATTGGATAAAATTTTAGGCATAGTAAATAGATTTAAAAACAAAAATATTTAGTAAAGCAAATATTATAAATAGAATAATATTACCTATAAAACCAATATACGTTTTATAATCAGTATCCTCTTTTTTGATGAAAGATATTATGCCAAACACCAAACCCAAGACTATAGAAAAATGATAAAGTAATGTCAGGAACCTTGTCTCAATTACAAATGAAACTAAAATTAGAAACACTGAATACATAAAAACTCTAAATGACCAATTTTTATATTTCACGTCCTATTGACTTAGAAATGATATTGCAATAACTACTTTAGTATTGCTCTTTCTCATTCGGAAAATTCTGAGATTTAACATCGTCTACATATTGTCCGATAGCTTTGGTCATATCCTCATATAAATTCATATATCGACGTAAAAAACGTGGATTAAACTCATGGGTCATTCCAATCATGTCATGTAAAACCAATACTTGTCCATCTACGCCATCACCAGCACCGATGCCAATCACAGGAATAGATACACTTTCTGCAACTTCTTTTGCTAAGGCAGCAGGTATTTTTTCTAAAACAATGGCGAAACATCCTGCCTTTTCTAACATTAAAGCGTCTTCCTTTAATTGTTGCGCTTCTTGTTCTTCTTTAGCTCTTACTGTGTATGTACCGAATTTATATATCGATTGTGGTGTTAATCCTAAATGCCCCATCACTGGAATACCAGCATTTAGTATGCGTTTAATAGAATCCTTAATTTCTTTACCACCTTCTAATTTCACTGCATGTCCACCAGACTCTTTCATAATTCTAATAGCAGAGCGTAAAGCTTCTTTCGGATCACTTTGATAGGTTCCAAACGGTAAATCAACAACTACTAAACTGCGCTCAATAGCTCTAACAACTGAAGAGGCATGATAAATCATTTGGTCTAAGGTAATAGGTAAAGTCGTTTCATGACCTGCCATAACATTACTCGCTGAGTCACCAACTAAAATTACATCTATACCAGCACCATCTACAATTTTTGCCATGGTATAATCGTAAGCGGTGAGCATTGATATTTTTTCACCTTTCGACTTCATGTCTACTAAGGTCTTAACTGTTATTCTTTTGTATTCTTTTTTAGCTACTGACATACTGTTTATATTATGTGGTTCGTAAAAATAATGAGTTTTGTTAAACTTTTCTTTAATCTAAGATAGAAATACTAACGAAGCTGTATTTTGAAGCAAAATTTCAATCTTATGAAAAACTTTTTAATAATCACTGCACTATGTATCGGATTGAATTCATATTCACAAAAATCTGAAAATGAAAATGAAAATGTAAAACAGGCTATCATTTCTTTTTTTGACGCTTTACATAAACAAGATTCCACAGCATTAAAGTCTATGGCTAAAGGGAATATTAAAATGCAGTCAATTTCTGTAAATAAAGATGGTGAAACTGTGTTGCAAGAAAGGAATTACGACGATTTTGTAAAAAACATTACAAGTATTCCCAAGGATCGATCTTTTGAAGAAAAACTACTAGGGTTTACTATTAATGTGGATGGAAACATGGCCAATGCATGGACACCATATGAGTTTTGGTATAATGGAAAATTTAGTCATTGCGGTGTCAACTCATTTCAACTTATAAAAAAAGAGGATACTTGGAAAATTATTTACCTCGTGGATACGAGAAGACGAGATGATTGTCAATAAAGCATCTAAATCTTCCAGGTAGGAAGACGTTCTCTTTTATACGATTAGAAGAAATAAGTAAAAGCAATAGTTCTTTTTCTCTGGAAAGTTTAGGGTAAGCTCTACTTCTAACAATCTGTTAAGTTAACACCAATAGCTAAACCACCTTCTGAAGTTTCTTTATACTTATTATTCATGTCTTTTGCAGTTTCCCACATGGTATTAACGACTTTATCCAGTGGTACTTTAACATTGTTTGGGTCTGTGTCTATTGCCAATTCAGCTGCATTGATTGCTTTTATTGCTCCCATAGAATTACGCTCAATACATGGAATTTGAACCAAGCCACCTATTGGGTCACAGGTAAGTCCAAGATGATGCTCCATTGCAATTTCAGCAGCGACTATAACCTGCTCTGGCGTACCTCCAAGTAATTCGCAAAGTGCAGCAGCTGCCATTGCTGAAGACACGCCAATTTCGGCCTGGCAACCTCCCATTGCAGCACTAATTGTGGCACCTTTTTTAAAGATGCTACCAATTTCTCCCGCTACCAAAAGGAATTTTTTGACATGCTCGAAGTCAGCTTCATGATTCTCTATAACCATGTAGTACATTAAAACCGCAGGAATAACGCCAGCACTGCCGTTGGTCGGAGCGGTAACTACACGACCAAGCGAAGCATTAACCTCATTAACTGCCAAAGCGAAGCAACTTACCCATTTTAAGATCTGACGAAATTTAACTTCCGTCTTTCTAATAGTTTGCAACCAATCTTCCGGATTTTGATACTTATAGTTTCCAATTAAGTTTTTATGCATATCGTACGCACGGCGTCTTACATTAAGACCACCTGGCAAGTTACCTTCTGTATGACAACCAACGTACATGCATTCGAGCATCGTGTTCCAGATACGTTTAAGTTCAAAATCTATCGATAATTCATCTCTAATAGATTTTTCATTTTCTAGGACAACTCCCGAAATTGGAAGGTTTAATTGATGACAATATTTCAACATATCAATGCCTTTTTCCGTTGGATAAGGAAATGTACAATAGAAAATTATTTTATTAGCTTTAGAAATTTTTCGTTCCTCCTGTACCACAAAGCCACCACCAATAGAGTAGTAGGTAGACTTGTAATTTCTGCCATTAATTAGTGCATTAAAAGTCATGCCATTGGCATGAAATGGTAAAAACTTACGGTTGAAAACTATGTCGGTTTTTGGATTAAAAACCATTGATTTTTCTTTGTTGAATGAAAGTAAATTTTGGTTTTTTACAGAATCGATGATAGTATCAATACTTTCAACTGGTATACGCTCAGGATCTGCACCACTTAAGCCCAGCATTATTGCATAATCTGTAGCGTGACCTTTTCCTGTTAAAGATAATGAACCAAATAAGTCAACACGTATCTTTTCTACTTTGTAGAATCGATTTTTATCTTTTAGTTCTTGTATCCAACGCTCTGCAGCACGCCAAGGACCTAGAGTATGTGAACTCGATGGGCCAATACCAATCTTGAGCATATCAAAAACCGAGATACATTCCATTTATTAATTGAGTTAGTGTCTCACAAATATACATTTTGTTTAGAAGGAAGTGTATATAAAAACAGCCTTGATTTTAACTCAAGGCTGTCATAAGTTTATTTGTGAAATGTTCAGATTTCCATAAACTCAGTTATGTTGTGAGCATCCATTACTGCTTCTATATCAGAAAGGTCTAAGCGTCCATAATCAGTTGTTGGGATAACAATTATTCTGAACCTCTGATTCTGAGTCCAAACCGAATCTAAGTTATCAAGATCAGACCCTTCTAAAAACAATTGTACATCAAATTGTGTAAAATCATAATTATAAACCAAATCGTTACCATCTTCAAATATTACAGTTTGTGGTACAAGACGCCAAATCTGTGTTCCATTATCTGTAGTATCCCATAATATATAAACCAATACAACTTCAGATGAGAAAACTTCGAAATCGAAAATCACACTTGCATTATAATCCGGAAAATTAAAATCTCTTGTGACTTCAAAAGCTGGGGCAGTTTCTCCATTCAATCCATTTAACCCATCAAGTCCTGGAGGTCCAGGATCACCTTCACAGGCTGTTAGTAATAATGCAAATACTGAAATAAAGGATAATATACGTTTCATAATAAATAGTTTTATCAATGATACATCAAAGCATGTACCAAACTAAGGTAATTTCAATATATTTTTAGAATAAAATATGACATCATGTCACATTTTTTGACATGGCATAATCCTTGACTTATAGTTGACGAGTTTAAAAAGTAAAACACATTATTTCGCGAAAGCGAAAAACTATTAACAACATAAAATATTATGAGTAAGATTATTGGAATTGATTTAGGTACAACCAACTCTTGCGTTTCTGTAATGGAAGGTAATGAGCCGGTTGTAATCCCAAACGCTGAAGGTAAGAGAACTACACCTTCGGTTATCGCTTTCGTAGAAGGTGGTGAAATTAAAGTTGGTGATCCAGCAAAGAGACAGGCAGTAACTAATCCACAAAAAACGGTTTATTCTATAAAGCGTTTTATGGGAAATAAATATTCTGAGTCTAAGAAAGAAGCAGAACGTGTGCCATATAAAGTGGTAAAAGGTGATAATGATACGCCAAGAGTAGATATTGATGGTCGTTTATACACACCACAAGAATTATCTGCAATGATTCTTCAAAAAATGAAGAAAACTGCTGAGGATTATTTGGGTTCAGACGTTACCAGAGCGGTTATTACTGTACCAGCTTATTTTAATGACGCACAGCGTCAGGCAACTAAAGAAGCAGGTGAGATTGCTGGTTTAAAAGTAGAACGTATTATCAACGAGCCTACTGCAGCGGCATTAGCTTACGGAATGGACAAAAAAGGTACTGACCAAAAAATCGTAGTATTCGATTTTGGTGGTGGTACTCACGATGTTTCTATTCTTGAGTTGGGTGATGGAGTCTTTGAAGTATTATCTACAGATGGTGATACACACTTAGGTGGTGACGATGTAGATGAAAGAATAATTGATTGGTTAGCTGAAGAATTTAAAGCAGACGAAGATATGGACCTACGTAAAGACCCAATGGCTTTACAACGTCTTAAAGAAGCTGCAGAAAAAGCAAAGATTGAATTATCATCTTCTGCGCAAACAGAAATTAATTTACCATATGTAACGGCTACAGCAAGTGGACCGAAGCACTTGGTACGTACATTAACACGTTCTAAATTTGAGCAGTTAATTGACGATTTAATCAAACGTACAATAGAGCCATGTGAAACTGCATTAAAAGCAGCAGGTTTATCTAAGAGTGATATTGATGAAGTTATTTTAGTTGGTGGTTCTACAAGAATCCCAGCAGTACAGGCAGCCGTTGAAAAATTCTTCGGAAAAGCACCAAGTAAAGGTGTTAACCCAGACGAGGTTGTTTCTCTAGGTGCAGGTATTCAAGGTGGTGTACTAACAGGTGATGTAAAAGATGTTCTTTTATTAGATGTTACTCCATTATCTCTTGGTATCGAAACAATGGGTAATGTAATGACCAAGTTGATTGAAGCCAATACTACGATTCCGACTAAGAAATCGCAAGTATTCTCAACAGCAGCGGATAATCAGCCATCAGTTGAGATTCACGTATTGCAAGGAGAGCGTCCAATGGCAGCAGATAACAAAACAATTGGTCGTTTCCATTTAGATGGGATTCCACCAGCAAGACGAGGAACACCTCAAATTGAAGTAACGTTTGATATTGATGCTAACGGTATCATTAAAGTATCGGCTACTGATAAAGCAACAGGTAAGTCTCAGGATATTAGAATTGAAGCATCTTCAGGATTAACAGAAGACGAAATCAATAAAATGAAGCAAGAAGCTGAAGCAAATGCAGAAGCAGATGCTAAAGCAAAAGAGACTGCTGATAAATTAAATCAGGCAGATGCTATGATTTTCCAAACTGAAAGTCAACTTAAAGAATTTGGTGATAAATTATCAGATGATAAGAAAAAGCCAATTGAAGATGCACTTGAAGAATTGAAAAAAGCATACGAAACAAAAGATATCGCAGTTATTGAGCCAGCTTTAGAGAAAATTAACGAAGCATGGAAAGTAGCTAGTGAAGAAATGTACAAAGCACAAGCTGAAGCTCAGCAAGGTGGAGCCGCTGGTCCTGATGCAGGAGCAGCACAAGACCAATCAGCTGATGAAGGTAGCGATGTGGAAGACGTAGATTTCGAAGAAGTGAAATAATTATATTATAAATAATAAAGAAAAGCTCAACATTACTGTTGGGCTTTTTGTTTAATAAACGTTTCTTTGTAGATATTAATTAGTATTGATGAGCTTTTCAGATAAATTAAAATCTACTTATAATCCAAAGCGATTAGCCGTAAAACTGAATTCAAAGGGAGAACAATTCGTTGTAAAAGGTCATCCTTGGGTATTCTCTAACAGTATTGTAAAGATTAATGAGGATGCTAAAACAGGTGATTTAGCCATCATTTTCAGTAAGAATAAAAATAAGGTGGTTGGTATTGGTTTATATGATGCTAACTCACCAATTCGTATTAAGATTATTCATAATGCTGAAACTAAAGCAGAAATAAATTCTGAATTTTTTCACAATAAAA
The DNA here is from genome assembly GCF_965656915.1 of Winogradskyella sp. GTDB lineage: Bacteria > Bacteroidota > Bacteroidia > Flavobacteriales > Flavobacteriaceae > Winogradskyella. The sequence continues at coordinate 24,247 of NZ_CBFHMI010000011.1, forward strand.
TTAAATTAGCTTTTGAGAAGCGTACCGAATTACTTAAAACAGAAACAAACAGTTACCGTTTATTATTTGGTGAGAATGACGGATTTCCTGGACTAATCGCGGATGTTTATGATACTGTGTTGGTGGTGAAACTATATTCCGAAATCTGGCTACCATATCTAGAACCTATTTTAAAATGCCTACAACAGATTTCAAATGCTAAAACAGTTATTATGCGTTTGAGCAGAAATCTTCAGAATAGTAAAAATCATACATTGGTTGATGGTAAAGTGATTTATGGAAAATTACATAATGAGGTTGTTGAATTTATTGAGCATGGTGTTAACTTTTCTGCAAACGTGATTCAAGGACACAAGACCGGATATTTTTTAGACCATAGAGAAAATAGAAGAAAAGTAGGTGAGTTTAGCAATGGTAAAACAGTTCTGGATGTATTCTCGTATGCTGGTGGTTTTTCGGTACATGCATTATCTAATGGAGCCACAGAATTAACTAGTTTAGATATTAGTAAACAAGCATTGGAAATTGCAATAGCCAACGGAAAACTAAATGACTATTCTGGAATACATAAAACAATTGCTGGTGATGCTTTTATAGAATTGAAGAAGCTAATTAGTAAGAATAAAAAGTATGATGTGGTGGTTATTGACCCACCAAGTTTTGCCAAACAACAATCAGAAATAGAATTAGCAAAGAAGAAGTATGCACAACTCGCTTATCTTGGAGCCCAATTAACAGCAAAGAAGGGCTTGTTAGTTTTGGCGTCGTGTTCTTCAAGAGTTTTGGCACAGTCCTTTTTTGATCTTAATATACAGGCATTAAATTCTCAAGCTCGATTATATGAAACTATTTTAAAAACTAAGCACGATGTGGATCATCCTGTAACGTTTCCTGAAGGAGCTTATCTAAAGTGTGGTTATTATCGATTTTTAGAGTAATAAGTGTTATGCATGCATAATAAAATTTAGTATATTTGAGCAAACTTTTTAAGCCATGCAAACGCAATTAACTAAACTTCTCAATATTAAATATCCTATCATTCAGGCGCCTATGTTTTTGGTATCTAATGTTGCTATGGTAACAGAAGCGATGAAAGCTGGTATTGCTGGTTGTATACCTGCATTAAATTACAGGGCACTTGAAGAATTAAGAGCAGCCATAAAAGAGTTAAAAGGAAATAAGGTAGAAGGAGGTTCGTTTGGATTTAACCTAATTGTGAATAAGTCTAATGTAAAGTACAAGGGTCAGTTAGAAGTGATTTGTGAAGAAGGTTGTGATTTTATAATTACATCACTTGGAAGTCCTGAAGAGACTATTAAACAAGCACACGCCGCAGGTATTAAAGTATTTTGTGATGTCACAGATTTAAAGTTTGCTAAGAAAGTTGAAGGATTAGGTGCTGATGCCGCTATTGCTGTTAATAATGAAGCTGGTGGTCATAGAGGAAATTTATCACCAGAGGAATTAACGAGTTTATTACATAAGGAATTAGCAATTCCTGTAATATCAGCTGGTGGTGTAGGCTGCAAAGCAGATATTGATAAAATGATCAGTTATGGTGCGTCAGGTGTATCTGTAGGAAGTCCTTTTATTGCATCTGAAGAAGCAGGTGTAACGGATGAGTATAAACAAGCATGTGTGGATTATGGTGCAGAAGACATTATCATGACAGAACGTATTTCTGGTACTCCATGTACGGTCATTAATACACCATATGTTCAAAAAATAGGGACAAAGGCTACATGGATAGAAAATCTTCTAAATAAAAACAGAAAGTTCAAGAAGTGGGTTAAAATGATACGTTTTTCAATAGGCATGAAAGCGACTGAAAAAGCCGCTAAAAAAGCTACGTACAAAACCGTATGGGTGGCTGGACCAAGTATTGAATACACTAACGAAATACTACCAGTTAAAGAAATTGTGACAAAGCTTATAAATTAGAATTTGCCAATTCAGTTTTCTTTTTTTCTGCTTTTTTCCTGTAAATATATTGAAAGTATAACTGGCTACAAATCCGCCAGTAATAGTTGAGAGTAGTTCACTATTGTCAAAGCGACCATCTATAAAATATTCGTCATATAACTCTTTGGATAGACCTACTAATGTAGATACTCCTAAACTATACCAAAAGGCTTTTTTAGAATTGTTGGTTTTAGCATACACTATAGAATACGTTGCTGAAGATAGAATTGCTCCAGCACCAAAATGCAACATATCGTCATCTGTTATAAATTGCGCATTACTGCTATTAGCAAATCCAAAAGCTAGAATTAAAAGAATGGTTTTCATTAAGTTGTTTTTCTTCTTTCCAAAATATTATTATTTTTCTCTTAACTACATAAACATCGTTTGATTTGTATTTATTAGGATAAAGTGCTTAATTCTTTATAGGTTCTTTATCTAAAATATGATATACAATGTTTTATCTGATGACATTTTAATCCATCTTCGATATAAGGGTAAACAATAAATCCATTACTCATGATAACCATAACTTTTCTCGTTACCTTATTATTTATAAATACAGCATTTTGTCAAGTTGGAATTGGCACAACAAATCCTAACGACTCATCTATGCTAGATGTTGCAAGTACAACTTCAGGTATTTTAATTCCTAGAATGACTGAAGCCCAAAGACACGGTATAACTAGCCCTGCAGAGGGATTAATGGTTTGTCAAACAAATTTATCGAATGGTTTTTGGTTCTTTGATGGAATAACCTGGTATCAATTAACCTTCGGTGCAAGTGGAGAGTTTCAAAGTATTGGTGGTATAGTTCAAAACACAACAAATATATTTAATGATCTTTTTTTTTTGGGAGTTCAATACTATCAGGATCTGGTGCACGCTTCTTTTTTGATAAGAGCAAAGCTGCCTTTAGAGCTGGTGTGACATTTGGTAACGAATGGAATGATGCTAATGTGGGCATTAGATCAATTGCTCTAGGTGCCGGAGTTACAGCTTCAGGGAATGGCGCTGTTGCATTTATGGATGGAAACGCCAATGGAGATGAATCTGCAGCGATAGGGGAAAATGCTATAACGGATGCTGCAGCAACAGGAGCGATAGCAATAGGTCAGAATTCACAAGCAAACGCCACAATTAGTGTTACCATCGGAAACAGCAATGTATCGTCTGGTAATAGTTCAACGGCGATTGGGAATCAGTCTCAGGCCACTGGAGATTTTTCCATGGCAATAGGATCTTTTGCCAATGCCATTGGTGAGACATCATTGGCACTGTCCAACGGTGCAGCATCAGGTGATAACTCACTGGCTTGGAGAGGATCTACGGCTGGACTTGGCTCAATGGCACTCATGGGTGGAAATACCAATGGGGATGAATCTGCAGCGATAGGGGAAAATGCTATAACGGATGCTGCAGCAACAGGAGCGATAGCTATTGGTCAGAATTCACAAGCAAACGCCACAACCAGTGTTGCCATCGGAAACAGTAATGTGTCGTCTGGTAATAGTTCAACGACGATTGGTAACCAGTCTCAGGCCACTGGAAATTTTTCTATGGCATTAGGATCTTTTGCTAATGCATCTGGTGTTTCTTCAGTGGCACTTTCTGGTGGGTCTGCCAGTGGTGAAGAATCTTTGGCATGGAGGGGGGGTGCAATGGGAGAGGGTTCAATCGCGTTTGCAGGTGGTAACGCAAATAGTAGTGAATCAATTGCCATAGGTAGTAACACCATTTCTCAAGCAGAAAAATCAATTGATATAGGTAATGATTTAACGTCATATTCTTATGCAGAAACTGTAATTGGTTATAATAGTGCTGCCTATACACCCTCTAGTACTTCATTAGCGGTTGGAACAGATCGTTTATTGGTGATAGCAAATAATACATTAGAAAATGCTATTACAGTTTTAAAAGACGGTAAAACAGGTTTTTCTAGAATACCAACAACGAATGTTTTAGAAATAAATGGTGATGCTTCAAAAAATGCGGCTGGTGATTGGTTAGCAAATAGTGACAGACGTCTTAAGAAAAACATAAATACTTTTAATTCAGATGAAGCTCTAAAGAAACTCTTGCAAATGCGTGGTGTGACCTATGAGTGGAATGACAAGCAAACTGGAAATAACCGACCAGAAGGGCAGCAATATGGTTTTATCGCTCAAGAATTACAAGAAATCTTTCCTGAAAATGTAAGTTTAGATAACCAAGGTTTTTACCAAACGGCCTATTGTACGTACGATGCCTTATATGTACAGTCTATAAAAGCATTATATACTAAAATTGAAGCTTTAGAAAAAGAAAATGAAGAATTAAAATCTAAATTAGATGAGCTTTATGGTTTAGTCAAAGGATTAATTTCTGAAGAATAATCGTATGTTATTTATTTGTGAAATAGCATCTAATTGTAACAAAATGGTAAGTTTTACTACTTATAAGTAAATACGTTTAACATTAAAAAAAGAAAAAGATATGATTCAGTATAAAGGAGCCTTGGTTTTGGGTGCATTATTAGGTGCTGCCGCAGGTGTATTATTAGCACCAGATAAAGGTAGTGTAACGAGAGACCATTTAAAAAAGGAAGGAAAAGACATTAAAGAGCAATTCGTTTCTGATTTTATTGAATTAAAAGAGGATGTATCTAAAGCTGCAACCTCAGGGAAAGAAAAGTTTAAAGAAGACTTAAAAGACTTTGCTTATAAAACAAGTTATAAGACCGAACAAGCTATTACATTTTTAGAAAAGCAATTAGCAATCTTAAAAGAAAAGAATAAAACGCTACAGCAAACAAGCTAAAAAATTTTGAAAATGGTCGCTCTAATCTGCGGCCATTCTTCTTTTAGAATTCCGTCGCAGCAAGTATTTCGTCTATAACCGTCCTTCATAAGCGTGTCCTTACGTAAAACACCTTCTAATGTAGCGCCAATTTTTTCAACTGCTGTTCGAGATTTTATATTACGCTCATCAATTCTAAATTCTACTTTTTCAAAACCTAATGTTTCAAATACATCTTGAAGCATTAAATATTTCATATTAGCATTGAGTCCTGTGCCCTGAAATTTATGTCCAAGCCAAGTCCAACCAATATGTAGTACTTTAGTATCCCAGTTTATAAGACCAAAGCGCGTAGAACCAGCATAGGCTTCTTTTTCTTTATCGAAAATAATAAAAGGCATAATGGTTTTATTATAGTAAACATCTACGGCAGTTTTCACATAGGCCCTAAGTTTTTCAGGTGTAAAGATATCCGAAGGAGAATAAACGAGGAGGTCTTTTTCTTGAGCAATACCTAACAAATGTTCATAGTTACTTAAATCTAGTAAGTTTAACTTTACTCTATTATTTTCTAAAAAACGTAAGGTCATACTAAATTATTTACATAATCTACATTAACCACATGCTTCCCTTCAAATGGAAGAATATCTAATCGGTTACGAAATAGCTCCATTGCTTTAGAAGTCTCCGAAGAAATGCGTTCAGCATCTAGGTATTCATCTTCAGTGCCATAAATTAGTTTCACCTGCACATCTTCATTTAAATACTCAAAATCCTTAGCAGTCAATTCCTTAGGAATTCCACCAGAATGAATAACTAATTGAGAGCATTGTAGATTTCGTTTTGCCATATAACGCAAAGCGACACTTACACCTTGAGAGTACCCGAAAATAATTAAGTCGACGTCATTCGGAATTTGTTCCGCTTTAAAAATCGCATCAAAATAGTTGAGAATATTTATCATACCAGCTTCAGTAGCATCTCGCGTTAACCAATTGGCACCAACATGCATTTTTGGTTGAATATAATATTTACTTGGTGCTTGTGGTGCGATAATATAATTATCATCAGGATTTAAACCCTTGAAATATCTCAGAAAATAGCGACTTAAATATCCCATACCATGACATACAAACCATATGGTTTTTGTCTTTTTAGTTATTGAATTTAAGGTAGAATATGAGTTGCTTGTATTATAAGTTATTTCTTTTTCTTCTGAATTCATTATTCTTAGTGGTTTCAGTATCTTTGCAATCGACTTTAAAAATACTGTTTTTCTATGCAACAATCTAAAGAAGAATTCTTAGCCAAAGTTAATGCTGTGAGCAAAAATACCTTGATGGAAACTTTGGACATTGAAATGGTAGATTATGGTGATGATTTTTTAGTCGCACGCATGCCGGTTACTGCAAAAGTACATCAGCCCGATGGTGTGTTGCATGGTGGTGCAACAGCGGCTTTAGCAGAAAGTGTTGGTAGTTTTGCCTCTCATATTTTTATTGATATCGATAAGTATTTTGTAAGAGGATTAGAAATTACGGCTAACCATCTTAAAAGTATTAGTAAAGGTTATGTCTACGCCAAGGCTACGTTTTTGCACAAAGGACGCACAACACAGTTATTAGATATTAGAGTTACGGATGAAGATGATCAGTTAATTTCCATCTGTAGATTATCTACGATTTCACTTCCCAAAAACAAATAGAAAAATGAATCAGCATTCATTTTTTAATGCTTTAGAAAAGCAATACAATTCTCAATTACCGTTTGTAGTTTATAGCAGACCTATAAACTCTTTTATCAGTTGCTGGTTACAAAAAGATGCTAAGCTACATACAACAGAATCATTTTCAGAGCGTGGCTTTGTATTTGCACCTTTTAGTTTAAATGATAAAAGTATTTTATTACCACAAGAACATTGTGAGCATTATACTTTGGAGATTGATAATCTGGTGGCGAACCAGGAAGAAAACGATATTATCGCCGATGAATCCAGTAAAACCGAACATCTTAAACTCATTTCTAAAGGTATTGAGACTATTAAAAACAGTAGTTTAGAAAAAGTGGTTTTATCTCGACAAGTGATAGAGTCAGTTGGTTCTAAAAATCCTATTGACATATTTAAAAGGTTATTTAATACTTATAAAAATGCAATGGTCTATTGCTGGTATCACCCTAAAATTGGTTTATGGTTAGGTGCTACTCCAGAGCTTTTATTTAAGTTAGAAGGCAAGCAATTAACAACAATTTCATTGGCTGGTACTCAGCCTTTTGTTGAAAATGAGAGCGTTTCCTGGACGCACAAGGAGTATAAGGAGCAACAAATAGTAACGGATTATATCGTTAATCAAATCGAACCATTTACCGATCAGGTGTCTGTTTCTGATGTTGAAACAGTACGTGCAGGAAAATTACTTCATCTTAAAACCCGCATCATAAGTCGTATAAATGAAGTGTCGCAACTAAAATTTATTATTAGAGCTTTGCATCCTACACCTGCAGTTTGCGGTTTTCCAAGGCAAATTGCCAAGGGTTTTATTCTTAAGAATGAAAATTACAAGCGTGAGTATTACACAGGTTTCCTTGGTGAGCTAAATTTAAAACAGTCTAAGACCAGAAATACTAACAGACGTAATGTTGAAAATAATGCGTATGCTGTGGTGAAAACTCAATCAAATTTTTATGTCAACCTACGTTGTATGCAACTTTTAGATAAAAAAGCACTTATCTATGTTGGTGGTGGAATTACTAAAGATTCTAACCCAGAAAAAGAGTGGGATGAGACTGTAAATAAAACCAAAACAATCGTTAACGTTATAAACTAAAACAAAGAGATTTCTTATTTTTGTAATTTAATGAAATACTCTAAAATTCCCTTATCACAAACTGTTGTAACCTTATGCAAATCGCATAATATTAGACATATTGTTATCTCTCCTGGAAGTCGTAATGCACCCTTAACAATAGGTTTTACAAATGATGAATTTTTCTCTACCTACAGTATTGTAGATGAGCGTTGTGCAGCATTTTTTGCTTTAGGTATTGCGCAACAATTAAGAGAGCCTACCGCAATTGTTTGTACTTCTGGTAGTGCTTTATTAAACTATTACCCTGCTGTTTCTGAAGCGTTTTACAGTCATATTCCTCTTGTTGTGCTTTCAGCAGATCGCCCTAAGCATTTGGTTGATATCGGAGATGGACAAACCATAAAGCAAAAGAATGTTTATGGCGACCATGTATTTTATAGCGCAAATTTAAAGTTGGATTTAAAAGAAGATGAGTACTTATCTAAGGGCGATTTACCGATATTGAAGAGTATTGAAAATAAATTTGAGCGTTTCCTAGGCATACAAAAAGACATTCAAACTTATAATGAATCAGAGATTCACGATGCTTTATCAATAGCTAAATTAAAATCTGGTCCTGTACATATTAATGTTCCATTTGATGAACCTCTTTATGAAACTGTGGACGAATTAGTCATAAATCCCAAGCCGTTTAAAATTAAAAGCGTCACTGAAAAAGTAGATGAGTTTGAAATAAAGAGCTTAATTGATGTTTGGCAGAATTCTAAACGCAAAATGATTTTGGTTGGCGCGCTTCAGCCTAATGCAATTGAAGAAAAGTGGATTAAAGAAATAGCAGATGATGATAGTATTTTGGTATTTTCCGAGACAACATCAAATCTTCATCATTCGGACTTTTTTCCTGGTATTGATAAAATAATAGCACCATTACAAGAAGACGATTTTAAAGCATTACAACCTAATGTGCTTTTAACAATGGGAGGTTTAATTGTTTCTAAAAAAATCAAAGCATTTTTAAGAAAATATAAACCAGAACACCATTGGCATATAGATTTATATAATTCAAATGACACGTTTTTTTGTTTAGATAAGCACATTAAACTAAAACCAAATACTTTTTTTAAGCAGTTTTTACCACAAATAACGCATCATGCAAAAAGTGATTTTAAATCTAATTGGTTAAAAATCCGAAAAAAGAGAAGACGATTGCACGACGATTATTTAGAGACGATTCCTTTTTCTGACTTTACTGTATTCAATTCAGTAGTAAAAAATATACCAAAGCAAAGTCAGTTACAGGTAGGTAATAGTTCTGCGATTCGCTACACACAACTATTTCAAATGCCAAAAAGTGTTCTAGTATTTTGTAATCGTGGTACAAGTGGTATTGATGGTAGTACGAGTACTTCTATTGGAGCAGCAGTTGCTGTAGAACATAGAACGACTTTTGTAACAGGTGATTTAAGCTTTTTTTATGATAGCAACGCACTATGGAATAATTACAGACCTAATGACTTTAGAATAATACTCATAAATAACGAAGGTGGTGGTATTTTTAGAATATTACCTGGTCATAAAAATACTGAAAATTTTGACACCTATTTTGAAACTAAACATAACTTAACCGCTAAGCAATTAAGTGAAATGTTTGGTTTTGATTATATCAGTGCTAATGATCAAAATACCCTAGAAAGTTCTTTAAGTACCTTTTATAATGAGTCAAAGCAACCTAAGCTATTAGAGGTGTTTACACCTTCAAGAAGTAATGATGAAATTCTTCTTAATTATTTTGATTATATAAAATAATTCTTTTTCCGAAAATATATAAAGAAGTGACTTTTACTCTTTTTAGGTGTCTAAAATTTAGTTACCTTGAAAGGGTAAAATTTTTTAATCTTAAAACATAACAAAATGAGTAAAAGAGACGACTTAATCGCAAAATATGCGGCGGATCTAAAAGACAAATGTAGCGTAAATCCTGATATGGATTTATTAACAAAAGTTACTGTTGGTTTAGGACCTTCAATCTATAATGCAGATTCTTCTGCAGTTTCAGGATCTGATGAAAAAGAGTTAGCTACTGTAAAGAATAACTATTTAATCAAAAAATTAGGATTAAAAGATAGTGCAGACTTAGATAAGGCCATTGCTTCTGTTATGGATACTTACGGACAGTCTAATAGAAACAAATATAGAGCGGTAGTATACTATATGCTTTGCAAGCATTTCAATAAAGAGTCTGTTTACTAGTATGACTTTTAATTACGATTTAATTATAAAATTAGGACCTTTCTATTACAGAAGGGTCATTCTTTTTTAGTTAATCTAACGAACAACTTTTTATTTGCAACTTATAACTTATCCTTACCTTTGTGCTATGATACAATTAGGAGAATACAATACTTTAGAAATTCTTAGAGATACAGAACCAGGTTTGTTTTTGGGAGATGGAGAAGACAGCGAGGTTTTACTACCCAATAGATATGTGCCAGAAGAATTTGAAATAGGTGGCAAAATAGAAGTTTTCGTCTATTTAGATAATGAAGAGAGACCAGTTGCAACAACGGATAAACCATTTATTAAGGAAGGTGATTTCGCACTGTTAAGATGTAATCAGGTGACTAAGTTTGGAGCATTTTTAGATTGGGGTTTGGTGAAAGAATTGTTTTGCCCATTTAAAGAACAGGCTTTTAAAATGAAAGCTGGTGGCTGGTATCTAGTTCATTGTTATTTAGATGAAGAAACAGAACGATTAGTAGCTTCAAGTAAAACCAATAGGTTTTTAGATAATAAAGAATTAACTGTAACTCAGTTTGATGAGGTAGATTTAATTGTGTCTCATCCTTCTGACATAGGTATGAATGTTATTGTAAATAAAAAGCATTTAGGTTTAGTATTTAAGGATGATATTTACAAGGATATTAGTGTTGGTGACCGATTAAAAGGTATCGTAAAAAAGGTGCGTCACGATAATAAATTAGATATTTCTTTAAGTCAAATTGGCTATAGAAATATTGAACCTAATGCACAATTTATTTTAAATGAATTAGAGGATAATAGTGGTTTTCTACCTGTACACGATAAATCAGATCCAGAGGAAATAAAGGATATGTTACAGATGAGTAAAAAAAGTTTTAAGAAAGCAATAGGCTCTTTATACAAAGACAGACACATTACTATTGAAAAAGACGGCATTAGGCGTATGGAGAAATAAAAAGAGTTCTTCATTTCTAATAAGTTCAATACCAAATTCTCCTAATGAGCATTAGTATTAATTCGTTATTTTTGCATTCAAAATATTGAAAAATATGAGTCAGATAGATTGGAAAGTTGCTAAGTCTTATGAAGACATTACATATACAAAATGTAATGGAGTCGCTAGAATAGCTTTTAACCGACCTGATGTAAGGAATGCGTTTCGCCCAAAAACAACATCAGAGCTCTATGATGCATTTTATGATGCAAATGAAGATGTAAATATTGGAGTTGTTTTACTAAGTGCAGAAGGACCTTCTACAAAAGATGGTATTTGGAGTTTTTGTTCTGGTGGAGATCAAAAAGCACGAGGCCACCAAGGTTATGTTGGTAAAGATGGCTACCATCGTTTAAATATTTTAGAAGTACAGCGTTTAATTCGCTTTATGCCTAAAGCTGTGATTGCTGTTGTACCAGGTTGGGCAGTTGGCGGTGGTCATAGTCTTCATGTTGTTTGTGATTTAACGCTGGCGAGTAAAGAACATGCTATATTTAAGCAAACAGATGCTGATGTTACCAGTTTTGATGGTGGTTACGGATCTGCATATTTAGCTAAAATGGTAGGACAGAAAAAAGCAAGAGAAATTTTCTTTTTAGGTAGAAATTATTCTGCTCAGGAAGCTTATGACATGGGTATGGTTAATGCTGTTATACCTCATGAAGATTTAGAAACAACAGCCTATGAATGGGCACAAGAAATATTAGCTAAATCACCAACATCTATTAAAATGCTTAAGTTTGCGATGAATCTTACTGATGATGGTATGGTTGGTCAGCAAGTATTTGCAGGTGAAGCAACAAGATTAGCATATATGACAGATGAAGCTAAAGAGGGTAGAGATGCCTTTTTAGAAAAAAGGAAGCCTAACTTTCCTAAAAAATGGATTCCTTAATAAAAACATAGATGAGAAAAATTAAACCATGGTTATCTGCCATGCGCTTAAGAACGTTGCCGTTATCAGTTTCCGGAATAATTTTAGGGAGTTGTTTTGCTGCTTATAATGGAAGGTTCGAAGTCTTGGTCTTAATTTTTGCAATATTGACTACTATTAGTTTACAGGTTTTATCTAATCTTGCCAACGATTATGGAGATGGTGTAAAGGGTACCGATAATGAGGAACGTCTGGGACCGCAACGCGCTATTCAGAGTGGTGAAATTACACCTACGGAAATGTTAGACGCGATTAAGTTTAATATCATTGTTGTAATAATGCTTTCTCTTTCATTGATATGGTTTGCATTTGGTGCAAATAATTTTCTTTTTATTCTGCTATTTGTGGTTCTTGGCGGACTTTCAGTATATGCTGCGTTAAATTATACCATGGGAGATTCTCCTTATGGTTACAGAGCTTTAGGTGATGTTTTCGTGTTTATTTTCTTCGGATTACTGAGTACCATAGGAAGCTATGTGTTATATACTGAAACAGTTGACCACGTTGTAATTCTACCTGCAATTGCATTAGGTTTGTTGAGTGTTGGTGTTCTAAATCTAAATAACATGCGTGATATCAAATCTGATACTAATGCTGGTAAAATTACCTTGGCCGTTAAATTAGGATTGAAAAGGGCAAAAAACTACCATTTTTTCCTAATTGCGGGTGCTATGTTTATCTCTATAATATTTTCAATTCTGTATTATGTAGAGCCTTATAATTTCTTATATCTTATTGCATTTATTCCGCTTTTCATTCACATAAAAAGAATTAAAAAAGCCAAAGAACCGAACGATTTTGATAGTCAATTAAAAGTGTTAGCATTATCTACGTTTTTGTATGCTCTACTTTTAGGTATCGGTTATTTGTTGTATTAAAAAATTAATTAATCCTAAGCTTTATAGCAGTTAAGGTTAAGAAGATTTTGTAACTTGTATGATACAATCATAACTTAAATAAAATCAAATGAAAATAACATTCTACGGCCATGCTTGTTTAGGAATTCAAATTAAAGATATTCATATTTTAGTTGATCCTTTTATTACAGGTAACGAAAAAGCTTCACATATCGATATAGAAACTATTCCAGCAGATTATATACTGGTCACACATGCACATCAAGATCATATTTTAGATGTGGAAGCTATTGCAAAACGAACAGGTGCTATTATCGTTTCTAATTATGAGATTGTAATGCACTACCAGAATCTTGGATTAGAAGGACATCCTATGAACCATGGTGGTTCTTGGCAATTTGAATTTGGTAAACTTAAATATGTCAATGCTATACATACATCGTCTTTTCCAGATGGTAAATATGGCGGAAATCCCGGTGGTTTTGTTCTTCAATCCGATAAAACTATTTATATAGCAGGTGATACAGCATTGACCTATGATATGAGATTAATAGGAAAGGAATTTGATTTAGACCTTGCTGTGTTACCAATTGGTGATAATTTTACAATGGGAGTTGAAGATGCAATTAGAGCATGTCGTTTTGTAGATTGTGACAAGGTATTAGGCTGTCATTATGATACGTTTGGATATATAGAAATTGATAAACCGAAATCAATGGCTAAGTTCGATTCTAAATTAAAAAGGCTCATATTGCTCGATATAGGTGAGAGTATGAACGTGTAATTTTAAATTTATATCAGGATTATAAAGCTTCCAAAATCACCGAACTTGGCTTTTTAAAACAAGCTTATGGAGTAACTTTGGGAAAAAGCGTTTTAAATAAACGCCTTTAGTCTCACTTTTGCCAATATAAGCCTCAAACTTTTCCTTTTTAATGGCTTTTAGCATACGTTTGGCAAAATCAGTAGGTTCTAAACCATTGGCTGTCGCTGTGTCTTGTTCGTTTTGTCTACTACCATCACCAACCAATGCGTTACGTGCTACCTCGGTATTTACAAAGCCAGGGCAAATCATAGTTACTTTAATATAGTCTTTATCATGTTCCATACGCAAGGCATCAAAAAAACCGTGTAATGCGTGCTTTGCACCGCAATAAGCAGAACGGTATGGTGAACTAAATTTTCCCATTAAGCTAGTGACAGTTACAAAGTGGCCCGATTGATTAGAAACAAAATGAGGTAATATTGCTTTTGATAAAGCCACAGTACCTAAGTAATCAATTTCCATGAGTTTTTTATCAACCGAAATATCAGTATCAATAATTAGCGAACGCTGACTAATGCCTCCATTGTTAATGAGGATATCGATTTTAGTAAAGAACGAAATAGCCTTTTTAGATATGGTAGGCATATCTTCATAATTTGCTAAATCAAATGGTAAAATTTCAATTACATCAGAATTTGAACATAAATGTTTAACATAAAGAAGCGCATCTTTTCTTCTCGAAGATAAAATTAATTTACAATTGGTTTTAGACAGCTCTATTGCTAAGGCTTTTCCAATACCACTAGAAGCGCCTGTAATCCAAATCACCTTATTTTTAAATGTCATATGAGTTTTTAGAATTTAACCATTCTTCTCGTAGATCGTCAGAAACCTTGCCTGTGCCATCGTGTTTCCATCCTGGTGGTTTAATCAAATATAAAATTCGGTTTTTTAAAGATTTTTTTCCAGTAAAAGCATCTTTAAGCATATACCACCATTCAATAAAGGCAATTTTAATAGGGTTGAATGTTTTTATGTTTTTTACTAAACCATAGTTCACTTTTTCGTCATCTAACTCTGGTTGAAATGTACCAAATAGTTTATCCCAAATAATAAGAATTCCTGCATGGTTACGGTCTAAATAAATAGGGTTACTTCCATGGTGCACTCTGTGATGTGATGGAGTATTAAAAACGGCTTCAAACCACTTCGGCAATTTATTGATGGCTTCAGTATGTATCCAAAACTGATAAAGTAAACTTATAGACATCTGTAATAATATCATGGCAGGATGAAAACCAAGTAATGGAAGCCATAACCAAAATATAAAGGTGTAGAATCCTCCAGACCATGTTTGTCTCAATGCTGTACTGAGGTTATAGTGTTGAGAGGAGTGATGTACAACGTGTGATGCCCAAAATAAACGACATTCATGTGAAATTCTGTGAAACCAATAATAAGAGAAATCATCTATAAAAAATAATAATATAAAAGACCACCAAGCTACTGGTATAGTGAAAATTCTAAAGTTGTTATAAATCCAAAAGAACACTAATAATACTAAGACTTTACTTGCAAATCCTAATATTACATTTCCTAAACCCATAGAAATAGAAGAGAAAGCATCTTTAGCTTCATAGGTTTTAATATGTTGTTTTGTAGTAACATATAATTCCAATAACATAGCAGCTATGAAAAATGGAATAGCATATAATATTATATTCGGAAAATCGGGCATTATTTTTTCTTTAAAAATAGGGTTTTTTAGAACAAATAATAGTTAAAGAATCAGTAGATGCTTATTTTTATGACATATTTAAAAAGACACTAAATGAAAATTAAATTCTTCATATTACTCTTGTTTTTTTGTTTTAGCAATTTATTTTCTCAGATAGATGAATCTCAAACAGGTGCGTGGTATATGTATTTTTTTACTCATCAGTTTAATGAGAGTCAATTGGGTTTTCAAGGAGATTTTCAATATAGAGATTGGCAAGGACTAGGCGATAAAGAACAGCTTTTACTGCGCTCTGGTATTACATTTACACCTAAAAATTCTGGTGTCAAATTTACGCTTGGTTATGGTAATATAACCACAGGAGTTTACGGAGAAAACGACGAGACTTCAGTTGAGAGTAGAATTTATCAGGAAGCTCTTATACCTCAGAAATTAGGCAATCGGTTCTACTTAACCCATCGATTTAGATACGAACAGCGTTTTGTAGAAGACCAGGACTTTAGAACTCGTTATCGCTACAACCTTTTTTTAAATGTCCCTTTGAATCGAAAAGAACTTAATTCTAAAACAATTTATCTCGCATTATATAATGAACTTTTTATTAATGGTGGAACAGATATTGGAGATGGAAGGAGTGTTCAGTTATTCGATAGAAACAGAACCTATTTAGGTTTAGGATATGTGATAAGTCCAAAAATTAGATGTCAATTTGGTTGGATGAACCAAAAAACTGTGAATTGGGGAAAAGGCCAACTACAATTTAGTTTGCATCATAAGATTTAGTAGTTATGAAAGCAAGTTATAAAAAATACATTCTCAATTTTAAACGTCCTAGTGGTACCTCAAGAGGTGTTATGAATACCAAGGAAACTTGGTTTATTATTTTAAATGATAATAACAAAACAGGAGTAGGTGAATGCGGGATTTTAAAAGGACTGTCAATTGATGATAGGCCAGATTATGAAAAAACCTTAAAATGGGTCTGTGATAATATTGATCAAGGCTTAGTTAATTTATTAGATCAACTAACTGAGTTTCCAAGTATTCAATTTGGACTAGAAACTGCTTTTAGGTCAATAGCTAGTCCTAATCAATTTGATTTGTTCTCATCAGCATTTACAGAAGGATTGGATAATATTCCTATTAATGGATTAGTTTGGATGGGAAGTGATAGTTTTATGCGAGAACAGATAAAGGAAAAGATTGAAGCAGGTTTCGATTGTATAAAAATGAAGATTGGAGCTATCAATTTTCAAACCGAATTAGATATTTTAAAATCTATTAGAAAAGAATTTTCAGTTTCGGATATAGAGTTACGAGTAGACGCTAATGGTGCGTTTTCTGCGGAAGAAGCGTTAGAAAAACTGAAACGGTTGTCAGAGTATCAATTACACTCTATAGAGCAGCCTATTAAACCTAAACAGTTTAATGCAATGGCTAAACTCTGTGAGATGTCTCCATTACCTATTGCATTAGATGAAGAGTTAATTGGGGTGTTTTCAGTTCAGGATAAAAAAGAGGTTTTACAAACCATTAATCCACATTATATTATCTTAAAACCAAGTTTAATTGGTGGTTTTTCAGGGAGTCAACAATGGATCAATTTGGTCGAAGACTTAAATATTAAGTGGTGGATAACAAGTGCATTAGAAAGTAATGTTGGGCTTAATGCCATTGCACAATGGACATATACCTTAAAAAATAGTATGCCACAAGGTCTTGGAACTGGTAGTTTATTTACCAATAATTTTGATTCGCCATTAATTGTAAAAAATGGTACTTTGCAATACGATAATAATGAAAATTGGAATTTTAATCTACAATAATGAACTACATACAACAAGCCTATAAAGGACAACGTGAATTATGGATGTTTATACTAACTACCATTTTAGTAGCAGGTATATTTATTCTCAATTTTGTGATGTATTTATTTAGTGATCCGTCAGATTTGGATGCTGCTTATGAATTGATGAAAAGGATTCCTCCAAATATTTCATTAATTATCAATTTAGCACCGTTTGCTGTTTTGTTAGGATTACTGTTTTTAATGGTGAAATATGTTCATCATCGCAGTATTCTATCATTAACTACGGCAAGACCTAAAGTCGATTATAAACGTGTGTTGTTTTCATTCTTGATGATTTGTACATTTACTTTAGTTACCTTTTTCATAGGGTATTCTATTGATTCATCCGAATTAGTATTTCAATTTAATCCAGGCAAATTTGCGTTGCTTTTTCTGATAAGTATTATTTTGTTTCCATTTCAAATTGGGTTAGAAGAATACCTTTTTAGAGGGTATTTAATGCAGCATATAGGTATACTAGTAAAAAACAAATGGTTCCCTTTAATAGTAACATCAGTTTTATTTGGTATTGCTCATAGTGCAAATCCAGAAGTAGCTGAAATAGGATTTGGAAAAATGATGATCTTTTATGTCGGTACAGGTTTGCTTTTAGGCATCATGACCTTAATGGATGACGGTTTAGAACTGGCATTAGGATTTCATTTAGGAAATAATTTACTAGCGTCTTTATTAGTTACGGCAGATTGGACAGCCTTACAAACAGATGCTCTTTTTAAAAGTACTGCAGAGCCGTCCATGAGTTTAGTATCAGAAATAATAATACCTGTTTTCGTGGTTTACCCAATAATGCTGTTTATTTTATCTAAAAAATATGGCTGGAAAAACTGGAACGACCGTTTGTTTGGCAAGGTCACTGAACCACCTAAGGAAGACTATAAAATATTAGAATAGATGACACCAAGGTTTGACAAAGTCCACAATAGATTTAAGTTCAATGGCTTACATTTCGATCATGACGAGCTTAAAGAAGTATGCTATAGTTTAATAAAAGAAGGTGAGCCTTACGAGAAAGTCACCGGCGATTTTCTAATTGATTGGTTAAACAATAAGGACTATTTATATGTGAGTACATCAGGCTCTACAGGACAACCAAAATCAATAAAACTGAAAAAGCAAGCTATGGTAAATTCAGCCATTGCAACGGGTGATTTTTTTGGGTTACAACCAGGAGATACAGCATTAGATTGTTTACCAAGTCATTATATAGCTGGGAAAATGATGTTGGTAAGAGCTATGATTTTAGGTTTAGAAATAGACTGTGTTGAGCCGAGTGCACATCCTATTTTTGATTACGAAAAGCACTATGACTTTTCTGCAATGATTCCATTACAATTAAAACATATTCTCAATTACACTCAGAATATCAAGACCTTGATTGTTGGAGGTTCTAAAGTGACAAAGCCGTTGTTAGAACGCATTAAAGGCTGTACTTCTAAATTCTACGAAACTTATGGTATGACAGAAACTATCACACATGTTGCTGTTAAAAAATTACAGTCTAAAGCAGCAAAAGGTGAAGACTTATTTAATGCATTACCCAACGTTACATTTAATAAAGATGAAAGGAATTGCTTAGTTATTAATGCGTCAAAATTGGTTAACGAACCATTAATTACTAATGATATTGTAGATCTAAAATCAGAAACAAGTTTTAAATTACTTGGTAGATTTGATAATGTCATAAATTCTGCTGGTGTTAAACTATTTCCAGAGCAAATAGAAGACAAATTACAACCTGTAATAGATGAGCGCTTTTTTGTTATTGGTGTGGCTGATGATAGTCTTGGGGAAAAACTAGTATTATGTGTTGAAAACCCTAGAGACTCAAAAGAAAGTATCCTTAAGAGGATAAAACTTATAAAAGGATTAACTAAATATGAAGTGCCTAAAGACATATTCATAGTTAATAAATTTGAGGAAACCGTTAACGGGAAAATTCAACGTAACAAAACCATAAAATCTATTCTTGGTTAGTTAACTCATTCAAATACTTAGTTTACTCATTATTGGTTTTTTGTTATTGATATGGCATATAGTTTTATTGAAACTTTAAACGCCAAACCAATGAAAACGCTAATCACTTTTACACTTGCACTCGTCTTTTCAGTTGCAAGTCACAGCCAGGAAAAAAATATTGAAACAGAATCTGTAAAACTTGATAATTTTATATCATTTATTATTGAGAATTATAGTATTGAGACAGACTCTACAAACACCAAAAATATAACATTTCTGATAGAAACGTATGCAGACACTTTTAATGTAGAAGATAGTGTTATACTAAAGCAGGCATTTAAACTCTTATCTAAACGCGTTACAGAAGAAGATCGAATAAGTATTGCAATGTATTCTAATTTTAATGGAATTGCACTCAATCACGCAGAAGCTAATGATCTTAAAAAGCTTTTATACACTATTGAACATCCTAAATCTAGTGTGAAAATATTTGAGGAGGATGGTATAGAATTGGCTTACAATTTCGCCAAAGAGAATTTTAATGACGACGCTGAGAATTCTGTAGTTATGATTCGTATTCCAAATAGAACACAAGAAATTTCGGAAGTTAAAAATAAAGACTCTGGGAAAAAAGTCAAAAAGAAAAGTAATGCCTTAGTATTAACAGCTATGGCATTATTACCAGAGATCATTTCTGTTATCAAAGATTAATAGCAAACAAAAACCCAATACAGTGATGCATTGGGTTTTCTTATTATATATTTCTTGCTTTAGTTTCCTGCAGATAAATTTTTCATTTCTTCTTCAATCATTTCATAAAACTCGTCAATTTTTGGTAATACAATAATTCGAGTTCTTCTGTTTTTAGCTCTGTTTTCTGCTGTATCATTAGCTACTAAAGGCACATGATAACTACGTCCTGCTGCGATGAGTTGCTGAGGATTTACCTCTAATTCTTCTAATACACGTACTACAGAAGTGGCACGTTTTACACTTAAATCCCAGTTGTCTAATAATGGTGGCTTGCTATAAGAAACATTATCTGTATGAGATTCTACCATAGCTTCAAAAGTTGGTTTACTGTTGATTACTTTAGCGACTTTAGCTAAAACTTCCTTAGCTCTATCCGTTACGTTATAACTACCACTCTTAAATAATAATTTATCAGCAATAGATATAAATACCACACCTTTTTCAACATTAATCTGAATATCCGGATCGTTAATACCCACCTCTTTTTTAAGACTTGTTACTATGGCTAGAGTTACACTATCCTTTTTTGTAAGCGCATCCTGTAATCGAGATATTCTTAAATCTTTTTCTTTTAAACTTTCCAAAGATTTTTCAAGATTTTCAGCTCCTTTTTGCGTTAAAGTAGTTAAGTTTCCTTTAGTATCAATTAAATCTTGATTTGCTTTACGTAAATCAGACAACTGATCTTTCATAGTTTCTACTCTTGCATTTGCAGCCGCTGCATCAGATAAACACTTATTTAGTTTTACAGTTGCGGAGTTCAATAAATCTTGAGTTTCTTTTTGTTGTGCTTCAAGTGCCAGGTAGTCCTTCTTCGATACGCATGACGCTAACAACAACATTGCACAAACACTTAATGACATTAGTTTTTTCATAAATTGAATTCGTTTAAATTGTTAATTATAACAATTCAAAATTATACAAAAGAAGAATTGACCGACCATCGATTAACAAAAACTTTAACAGATTTATGAACAATTAGAATTTTCTTCTTTTTTTTATAAAATAAGACCACACTATTGAGTTGGTATTATAATAATTTGAGCGATTTGGAAGCAGTTTTCGTTCTTTTATAAGTCGGCCTAAATTTAAGTATAATGAGCCATGAGCTTTCAGGATAGCAACAAAATGCTGTGGCTTAAACTGAAGCACAAATCGTATACCAGCAATACCATCAAGCAGCATTCTAATAATCGTTCTAATGAATAGATTAGAATCTGTGTTTTTAACTAAAGTAAAAAGACTGTTTCTAAAATTTAAATAGGTTTTCTTAGGGCTTGAATTTTTTAACGTGGCACCACCAATATGATAAACCGTTGAAGTACCTACATACTTAGTCGTATAATTAGAATTGAAAGCACGCCAGCAAAGATCAATTTCCTCCATATGTGCAAAATAAGAAACATCGAATCCTTTCAATTTTTTGAAAACAGAATTTCTAATAAATAAACATGCACCAGAAGCCCAAAATATGTCTTTAATGTCGTTATACTGACTGTTATCTTCTTCAATGGCGTTGAATATACGACCACGACAATATGGGTAACCATATTTGTCTATAAATCCACCAGCAGCACCAGCATATTCAAAATGAGTTTTTTGTTTATAATCTAGAATTTTAGGCTGTATTATGGCCGTGTTTTCATCTGCGTTAAACACGTCTATGATAGGATTAAGCCAATTATTGGTGACTTCAATATCACTATTTAGTAAGCAGAGTAGTGGTTCAGTAACTTTTTGAAGTGCGTCGTTATACCCTTTTGCATAACCACCGTTTTCAGAATTTTGAATGACATGGACTGAAGGAAAATATGATCTTACAAAGTCCACAGACTTATCTGTAGACGCATTATCAGCAACATAGATTTTAGCATCACCGGAGTATTTTAGAACTGATGGTAAAAATATTTCAAGTAAATCCTGACCATTCCAGTTTAAAATAACTACTGCTATATCTTCTGTTTCGTACATTATTGATTAGTGTAATTAGGAATATCTTTTAAAAACGAATACTGTTCTTCGACGTTATCCATCTGACAATAATAATGATTTAAACCATTAGTAACCATAAGATAAGATGCATCTAATACCATGTTATAACGTGCTATCTGATCAAAAGTATCTTGGTTAATCGCAATAGTATGAGATTTACATTCTACAATAAGATGAATACTACCATCAGGATTAAAAACAACAATATCATAACGTTTTTTTAAATCGTTGATGCGGAGCTCCTTTTCAACATTAATAAGTGATTTAGGATAATTTTTCCCATTTATTAAATAATGCACACAGTGTTGTCGCACCCATTCTTCGGGTTGAAGAATGATGAATTTTTTCCGAATGACATCAAAAATAGAAACTTTATTTTCTGTACTTTTGAATCGGTATTCAAATTTTGGAAAGTTGAGTTCTTGCACTACACAAAATTAAAATTATAATGTCACTTCGCGCAGTTTTCTGAGAAAATTTTAGCGTAAACTGACAAACACTTTAAGACATTGGACGACGTTAAAAAACTGGTTACAGCAATAAAGCAAGGAGATATAAAACCTATTTATTTTTTAATGGGGGAGGAATCTTATTACATTGATAAGATCTCAGACTTCATTGAAGATAATATTTTGGATGAATCAGAAAAAGGCTTTAACCAAATGGTACTTTATGGTCGTGATATTTCAATTGATGATATAGTGAGTAATGCCAAACGATTTCCTATGATGGCAGAGCGTCAGGTGGTTATTGTAAAGGAAGCTCAGGATTTAAGTAGAACGATTGAAAAACTTGCCAAATATGCTGAGAATCCTCAGCCTACAACGGTATTAGTCATTAACTACAAGTATAAAAAAATTGACAAACGTAAAGCTCTCTATAAAGCTATCAATAAAGTAGGTGCTGTCTTTGAAAGTAAAAAACTATACGAAAATCAGGTTCCGGATTGGATTAGACGCGTTTTGAAAGGGCAAGGTTATGATATTTCACCTAAAGCAGCACAGATGCTTGTTGAGTTTTTGGGTACAGATTTGAGTAAGGTGAATAATGAACTTAGTAAACTTAAAATTGTTTTACCGAAAGGCACTCAAATTACACCAGAGCATATAGAAGAAAATATAGGTATTAGTAAGGATTATAATAATTTTGAATTACGAAAAGCAGTTGGTGAACGAAATGCCATAAAAGCACATAAAATAGCTAAGTATTTTGCTGATAACCCTAAAGATAATCCAATGGTGGTTACAGTGTCTTTATTGTTTAGTTTCTTTAATCAATTATTACACCTTCATGGTATGGTAGATAAGTCACCTAGAAGCGTTGCATCTGCATTACGTGTCAACCCTTATTTTGTAAATGAATATCTTACAGCTGCAAGAAATTATCCGATGAAACGCGTAAGTGCTATCATTGGATTATTACGAGAATTTGATGTAAAAAGCAAGGGTGTTGGATCTAATGCAGTACCTCAAGGAGACCTTCTTAAAGAGTTGTTAGTTAGAATATTAGGTTAGCTATAACTTATTGAACAACAAGTCTTTTAATAGTAATACTACTATTAGTTTTATTTTGAATTTTCACAAGATAAACTCCAGAATTCAAATCTGAAATATCAATCTGTTTTTTTGAAGATGATTTAACAAGTTTACCAAGAATTGAATAGATATTTACATTACAATTATCATGACTAATTCTTATTGAATTTTTAGCAGGATTTGGGTGAAATGACACCTCTTTTTCACTGTAAGTTTTATTACTTAATGTCGATAAATTTACACTAAATAATCCATGTAAATCAGATTCATTTTTTTCAGCAGAAATATAGTATTCTGCAGCGTTTATCGGTGCAATACCTTCAATTTGTGAAGAGTAATTTGCTGGTGTATTTACAGACGTTTTTTGAATGCTTCCGTTTGAAAATAGGCCAGCACTAAATCCGGTTAATTCAAGTAAAAAAGGACCATTTACATCGTAGCCACATAGTAAAATGGTGTTGTTAGCAGTGTTGAGAGTCGCACCTGAAACTAGACCTTGAGCTTCAATACTATCTATCATTGAAATACTATAGGTTCCAGGTGTTTTTGATAATTCGTAAATATTAGTATTACCATCCAACCAGTTTTTTGAAAAAACAAATAGCTTGTTATTGAAATGTATAAGAGCTTCTGCATCAAAATTTGTTGATAATGGATTTGGTGTGAAATCGGATTGATCACTGTAATTATAGTTAATAACATCAGCAGTTACCGATGTATTCGAAAAATAATCTGAAATTAAAACCCTGTATACTTTCAAATCTGTTCTATTACCTTGGTTGTTACCAAAATCTCCAATATAGATATAACTATCGTCGTAGGTAATATCTTCCCAATCAACATTTGCTGCATTAGTAATGGTTACTGTCCTTGTAACGGCTCCCGTCGAAGTGTCTATATCAAACAACTGGTTGGTCGTAGCAGAATCATTATGAGTAATTAATGTATTGTTGAGGTAAATTAATCCTGAAGTTTCATTCACCATTGCATCTAAATCAGTCTCTAAGACAAGTTGCTGTGCAGAAACCTCAAAAAGCATAAATAACAAGTACGCTATAGCATATATAAATTTCATAATAAAAATAGCCTAAAAGCTCTCTAATGTAATGATTCTATTGGTTAATTATTTAAAAACTATATGTAAGTCGCATTTTTGGGTTGTATTGTAGAAGAGGAGTAGTATTTTGTCTATTCTATATGATCTAGTGTGCAATAATAGTGCAATAATTCCTCATCACTAGTTGGCAGTTTCCCTATACCTTTTAAGTCAAATCCTAAGCGTTCGAGTAATTTTTTTGATGCATTATTTTCTTCTAAGGTATAGGCGCTTATTACTTTTAATCCATAAGAGTGCTTGGCAGATTCCAAAATTCGGCTGGCAGCTTCAAAAGCATAACCTTTACCTTCAAAATCTGGAAGAAATGCAAAGCCAATATCTGGTTCATCTTTACCCTCTCTATGATAAACACCGCAAGTGTCTAGTTTGGTATTGTCCGCTTTTCTAATTACCACATTGTTTCCGTAACCAACTTTCTCAAATTGAGGTAGTGCTTTTGTTTTAATGTAATTCTCAGCCTCTTCAACTGTTCGCACATTTCGCTCTCCTATGAATTGAATCCACTTTGGTGTATTCATTAGTTTTAAAATGAATGCTGCATCGTCAGTTGTGACAGGTCTAATCTGTAGTCTTTCTGTTGTAATTAGTGTTTATTTTTTTCAATAAAAATCCCTTCAAATCCTCATAAGTGCGTATAGCAGTGGCAACTTTATCCTTATCCATAACGGCCTTAATTTGTGGTGGAAGAGGAATATTGGTTTTAATCACGTCTTCAACAACATCTAAAAATTTAGTAGGGTGAGCGGTTTCTAAGAATACGACATGTGCATCGTTCTCTACTAAATATTCTTTTGCACCTAAATAACCAACAGCACCATGAGGATCGGCCACATAATTATACATTTTGTATAGTTCTGATAATGCTGTTTTTGTCTCCTCATCAGAATAGCTGTAAGACGATAGATTGATTTTTAAAGTATCAAAATCCTTGTTGTGTAATTCTTGTATCCTAATGAAATTACTTGGATTACCAACATCCATAGCGTTACTTATAGTTTGTACAGAGGGTTTAGGTTTGTACATTTTTGTATTCATATAATCTACAACAGTTCTATTCGCATTATTTGCTGCAATAAAATGTTGTATTGGTAAGCCTAATTTTTGAGCTACCATACCTGCACATATATTTCCGAAATTTCCACTCGGTACAGAAAAAGCAATGTTTTTATATCTCGATTTTAGTTGTTTATAGGCGAACATAAAATAGAAGAGTTGTGGTAACCAACGTGCAATATTAATAGAGTTTGCAGAGGTTAACTGCATTTTATTGGTTAACTCTTCGTCCATAAAAGCACACTTCACCATGTTTTGGCAATCGTCAAAAACTCCATCAACTTCTAAAGCGGTGATATTTTGTCCTAAAGTAGTGAGTTGCTGTTCTTGAATATCACTAACTTTTCCCCTAGGATATAATATTACGACATTCACTCCTTTTACACCTAAAAAACCATTGGCGACAGCACCGCCAGTATCACCAGATGTTGCTACTAAAACCGTCACTTCATTAGTGTTATTTTTATTAAAATAGCCTAGGCATCTTGCCATAAATCGAGCACCAACATCTTTAAATGCCATAGTAGGACCATGAAATAACTCTAGAGTCGAGATATTTTCATTGATATTCACCACAGGAAAATTGAAACTGAGCGTTTCATTAACTATAGTTTTTAAAACAGCCTCAGGTATTTCTGGAACAATAAATTGCTTTATAGCTTCAAAGGCAATTTCAGTATCAGATTTACTCTCTATAGTTTCAAAAAAGGATGAATCTAAGGGTGTAATCGATTCGGGAAAATATAAACCTTTATCAGGTGCTAAGCCTCTTACAACAGCATCTTTAAAAGTTGTGTTTGGCGCTTTTTTATTTAGTGAATAATAGTTCATGATAGTATTTTTATGCCTTCAGTATTAATTTTAGAGACATAAGTTTGAAATTTAATATCTGTTTTAGAATACACCTTATCCATCGCTTTTTCTACCTTTAAAGCCGTTTCTTGCCCTTTACTCAATGCAAATATTGAAGGTCCAGAACCAGAAATAGCACAACCTAAAGCTCCTGCTTTTAATACATCTGATTTTATAGTATCAAAGTATGGAATAAGTTGTTTACGATGTGGCTCTATGACCAAATCGTGCAATGCATCTTTTATTAACTCATAATCAGATGTGTGTAATGCATGCACTAAACTACCAACATTTGCCCATTGTAAGATGGCATTTTTCAATGGAACGTCCATAGGTAAAATAGCTCTGGATTCTGATGTTTTTATTTCAATTTGTGGATGAATTAGTGTGGCATATAAATCAGTTGGAGTAGGTAATACTATAACTTTTAAAGGATTTGAAGATTTGACTAAAGTAAAACCACCAAAAATTCCAGGTGCAATATTATCGGCATGCTCTGCTTTACTTGCTAAAAATTCACCTTTCATAGCAAAAGCAGTAAGTTGGGTTTTGTTTAACGGTTTACACAATAACTCATTCATTCCAAAAACACTACCAGATGCACTTGCAGAACTACTACCAATGCCACTTCCTGGCTTTATTTTTTTATAGATCTCAATCTCAAATCCGCAATCTGGATTTAATGCATTATACATGGCTAATGCGGAAACTCCTGCAACATTTTGTTCAGTTTCGTAGGGTAAATCATAGCCTTCAATTTTAGTAATCTTTATCCCTTTATTTTGAGTTTTTCTTATCACCATTTCATCACCAATGGAATCTAGACAAAACCCTAGCACATCAAATCCGCAAGCTACGTTTGCGACAGTTGCTGGTGAAAAAATTTTTATTTCCTGACTCATATTTTAGTTATTGGCAATTCTTATAATATCGGCAAACAGACCAGAAGCAGTAACATCTGCTCCGGCGCCAGCACCTTTAATTATCATTGGTTGTTCAGGATATCTCTCTGTATAAAACATAACAATATTATCCTTACCTTCTAAATTATAAAATGGATGTCCTTGAGGAATTTCTTTGAGTCCTACTTTGGCTTTTCCATCATTAAACTCTGCAACAAATTTTAATTGACAATTTTTATCATTTGCTGATTTATATAAACGCTGATAATGTGGCTCATCTTCAATTAGTGTTTTATAAAAATTGTCTACAGATTTGGCATTCATAGCCATATCGGTTAAGAAATTATCGCTTTCTAGATCTGATAACTCTATTTGATGGCCACTTTCTCTAGCTAAAATCAAAACCTTTCGCGCCACGTCAACACCACTTAAATCTATTCTCGGATCTGGTTCAGTATAGCCTTCTTCTTGGGCTTGCTTTACAACATCATGAAACGTAGAATCAGAATTAAAATTATTAAAAATAAAATTGAGACTTCCTGATAAAACTGCTTGTATTGAATTTACTTTATCACCAGATGTAATAAGATGATTTAATGTATCTATAACGGGTAAACCTGCACCAACATTGGTTTCAAACAAAAATGAGGCGTTGTATTTTCTAGATAATTGTTTGAGCTCATTGTAATATTGAATATTTCCTGAACAAGCTATTTTATTACAAGCAATCACAGAGATACTTTCTTTTAAATAATCACCATACATATTGGCAACAGATTCGTTTGCGGTGATATCTATAAAAACTGAATTTCTAAGATTCAAGGCTTTGGCATGCATAAAAAAACCAGCTAATGATGCTTTTTCTCCTTCTTGTAGTTTGGTTTTCCAATCTTTTAAACCAATGCCATCATCTACAACAACCATAGTTCTTGAATTTGATAGTCCTACAACTCTAAGATTAATTTTAAAATTTTCTTTGACGTATGCCTTTTGCTTTTTTATTTGTTCTATAAGTCGTTCACCAACATTACCGACACCAGTTACAAATAGATTAATTTGTTTGGTTTTAATTTCAAAGAACCTTTCGTGTAAACTATTAAGTGCTTTTTTAACATCATCTTTATGAATAACGGTAGAAATATTCCGCTCTGAAGCGCCCTGTGCTATAGCTCTAATATTTACATTGTTTTTACCAAGAGTACTAAACATTTTGCCACTTATTCCTTGATGACTTTTCATTTTATCGCCAACAATAGCGATTATAGATAAGTCTGATTCTATCAGGATAGGATCTAGTTTTTGTAATGAAATTTCATATTCAAATTCTACATCTATTAATTGTTTAGCAAGTGCAGCATCTTTATCAGCTATTCCAAAGCAAATAGAATGCTCAGAAGAGGATTGTG
Source organism: Winogradskyella sp. (assembly GCF_965656915.1). GTDB lineage: Bacteria > Bacteroidota > Bacteroidia > Flavobacteriales > Flavobacteriaceae > Winogradskyella. Next base: position 52,778 of record NZ_CBFHMI010000011.1, read on the forward strand.
TAATTAGTATTATGTTAATTTTGTGAAGTGCAAGTGTCTCAAATAAACGTTTACTAAAGCCAGGTATGCCGACCATACCGTTACCTTGTAAAGTAAGTAAGGCAATATTATCAATATTACTAATTCCTTTTACTGGTGATTCTCCATGGCCTTTTAAATTTTCAGAAATTAGAGTGCCAGCGGCATCTGGTTTCATAGTGTTCTTAATCACTATAGGAATTCTCTTTTTCAGAACAGGCATTACTGTGGGTGGGTAAAGTACTTTTGCGCCGAAATGAGATAATTCCACAGCCTCTTGATAGGATAATTCTTTTATTGGAGACGCTTGTTTTACGAGTTTAGGATTAGTAGTAAACATGCCACTAACATCTGTCCAGATTTTTAATTCTTCTGCATTTAAAGCGGCGGCAATTATAGCTGCCGTGTAATCAGAACCACCTCTTCCTAAGGTTGTAATTTCACCTTCAGCAGATTTAGAAACAAAGCCTGGTAATAAAACGATTTGCGAAGAATTTCCTTTAAAAAAAGTTTCAAGATTAGTATTAGTTTGTTTAAAATCAACAATTGCATTATTAAAGCTTGTATCTGTCACAATTAATTCTTGAGCGTTTTTAAGCACTGCATCTATTTTTCTGGAAACTAATGTATGATAAATGATAGTTGAAGAGAGTGTTTCACCAAAAGTTAATAGTTTATCTCTGGTTTTAGGTGATAATTCATTGATTAGATAAATACCATCTAGCAGACTTCTAAGTTCATTTAACTTTGATGATATTAAATTATGTAGATCGTCATGTTGTTTCTGCAATGTTTTGTCCTTATCCGAATTTTTAAATAGACCCTCAATAACCTGATTGTGCTTTGACCAAATAGAATCATATTTTTCGATATAAGCTTTATTTTTATCGCAAGCTAAACCTGCAGCTTCCAATAGTTTATCAGTAATTCCGCCTAATGCAGAAACAACCACAGCAATTTCATAATCTTTAGATTGTTGGTCTAAAATCGCAATAACTTTATTTATATTTTCAGCGGTACCAACAGATGTTCCACCAAATTTAAGAACCTTCATAGTTACAAGAATTAAAAAGAAAAAACTAATGTCATATAAGACAATTCAATGGACGGAAAGACTATTGTTAAATACCCCAAAGGGTAATTGTAGTAGAAATAAATAACATAGACTTAAACATACTTCTGGTATGTGTAATTGGGCAAATTGAAATGTTCATTTTTTTCTTCATTACTTCTCAAATGTATTATTTTTACGGTAATAAAAAAACAAAACACAATTTTTTAATGAATTGTTGAATAAGCTGACGTTTTATTATTGAAATCTTAGCTTATTGGTTTTATAATAAATTAGCATTAAAAGAATTCAATGAAAGTATTCTCAAAAGAACAAATTTATCAGGGCGATAAATTAACTACCGAACGTCAAAATATTTCGTCAACAGATTTAATGGAGCGTGCAGGAACCCAAATTTTTAATTGGATGCATATGCGAATGCAAGGTGCTCAGGTACCCATTCATATATTTTGCGGAATTGGTAATAATGGAGGAGATGGTTTAGTATTGGGACGACATTTATTAACTCATGGTTATAATGTAATAACCTATATTGTTAATTGTAGTGATAAGCGTTCAAAGGATTTTTTGATCAATTACGATCGTATTAAAAATGTAACCAAAGATTGGCCAAAGATGCTTAGTTGTGGTGCAGATTTTTCGGAGATTGTAATTGATGAAAAAGATATTATTGTTGATGCTGTTTTCGGTATTGGATTGAATCGTCCGCCAAATGATTGGGTCATAGAATTGTTTCAAAAATGGAGAGCATCTAAAGCATTTACATTATCAATAGATGTACCCTCTGGTTTGTATACAGATCAGGCTGTTGAAGACGAAAATGCGGTAGTGCATGCTGGTTATACTCTGAGTTTTCAATCACCTAAATTAGTTTTCTTCTTACCAGAAACTGCAAAATATACAGTACAATGGGAAGTATTAGATATTGGTATAGACCGAGACTATTTAATGCAAACAGAAACTGAAGTGGAATTGATTTCTAAATTCGAAGTCCTTCCGCTTTACAAACCCAGAGAAAAGTTTTCACATAAGGGTGATTTTGGCCACGCGCTTATTATTGGAGGTAGTCATGGAAAAATCGGAGCTGTAAATTTAACGTCGCGTGCTACCTTAAGTGCAGGTGCTGGTTTAGTGACAGCATATATTCCAGAATGTGGTTACAATAGCTTACAAGCAGCCGTACCAGAAGTCATGGTGATTACCGATAAAAATGATAAACATATTAGTGATATTCAATTTGAAATAGAACCAACAGTTATTGGTATAGGAATAGGCTTAGGTTTAGCAGGTGATTCTGTTTTAGCATTCGAGACATTTTTGAAGAAGAATAAGACACCATTGGTGATTGATGCCGATGCGCTAAATATCCTGGCTCAAAAAAAGGCACTATTAAAACTATTGCCAGAACAGTCTGTTTTAACACCACATCCAAAAGAGCTAGAACGATTAATAGGGAAATGGTCTCATGATTTTGATAAACTTAAAAAAGCAAAAGCATTTTCTTCTAAATACAATGTCATTATTGTTATAAAAGGAGCACATTCAATAACGGTTTACCAAGACAAACAATATATAAATACAACCGGAAATCCTGGTATGGCAACCGCAGGTAGCGGCGATGTTTTAACAGGAATTATTACAGGTTTAATAGCTCAAAAATATGATCCATTAGCAGCGTCAATTTTTGGTGTTTATTTACACGGTAAATCTGGTGATATTGCACTGGAAGATTTTGGTTATCAGAGTTTAATAGCCAGTCATATTATTGAAACTATTGGTGAAGCCTTTATAGACCTTTTTAAACAACCAGAAGAGCCACAGAACGAACAAGAGCCAAAAGAAGAATAATAAAAAAGCCTTCAATTATGAAGGCTTTTTTATTAATTATAATGTGTGTCTTAGATATCTAGAGAATTGAATAGTTCTACTAATTTAGGATTAGAAGGTCGTGGAGCATCAGCATTCACAATATTACCATCCGGATCAATTAAAATAAATCTAGGAATTGCATTGATTTTATAGTCTTGAATAAACTGAGATTTAAAGCCATCATCCGCTAATAATTGAATACCTCCTAAGTCTTTTTCAGCAATCATTTTTTTCCAGCCTTCATAAGCTGCTGCTGCATCTCCTTTATAGCCGCGACCTTCGTCTACGGAGATACTAACGATTTGTATATTTTTATCTTCAAATTGTTTTTCAACCTTTTTAAGTGAAGGAATTTCTCTCTTACAAGGACCGCACCATGTTGCCCAAACATCTACATATACGTACTTACCTTTTAAATCTTCTAAAGACATATTTCCGCCAGCATAGTTTTCATAATCTGTAAAAGTTGGAGATGCTTTTCCTGCAGGAAATTGTTCTCGCATCGCAATTTTAGAAGCCATATATTGCGTTAGCGATTTAACGGTAGCTTCTATATTATTATCCATTTTGACAATATGTGCAGAGTCTACTGTTGAAAATTTCGATTTTAAGTCTTTATATGCGTTTCGGTAATTAGTAACGGCATTATTTAAATCTTCACGTGTTCCATTTGCAATTAAATCTTCAGTGAAATAATCACTGGAAATTAAATACGACTGAATTGAGAAGTTATTAATATCGGCAGCGTCACCACCAAAGACCATTTGTTTATCAAATTCTTCATAATCAGTATTCAAGGTAGTTTCATTATCATTCTCTAAATAGATCTCTCCATACTGCTCGCCATGCTGTATGGTGTAATCACCAGCTTCAATCTTCAGCGTATCTTTAAATGTACCATCTTCATTTAATGGTATATCTCTTTTGAGCTCTCTGCCTTTTAGAATTTTAAGTGTTTTACTTTCATGTGGGTTTTCAATTTTACCAGAAAGCGTTACATAATCTTTTGGTTCTTCCTTTTTGCATCCTATTAGGGAAATAGCAATGCAAAGCATTAATAGTTTTTTCATAAATAGTATTTTGTTCATATTCAAATGTAAACAATCTTTAATAAATGTTTTTAATCAATGAATTATTAACAATGTGTTGCCAAACCGAAAAATATTCTCAATTTTGGAAGTATATAAATATTTTGAAATGAGTAATTACCATAGTGTAGGTTCAGAGTCCTTAGGCTTATCTAAAATTCAAGAGATCATTAATAAAGATCTAAAGCTAAAATTATCTGAAGATACTATTATAAAAATTAAGAATTGTAGAGCTTACCTTGATCAAAAAATGATGACACAGAAAGATCCTATATATGGTATTAATACAGGATTTGGATCATTGTGTAATATTAAAATTTCAGAACATAATTTAACCGTTCTACAAGAAAATCTTGTGATGTCGCATGCAAGTGGTATGGGAGATTTGGTGCCTAAACCAATTATTAAGCTCATGTTACTTCTTAAAATACAATCTTTAAGTTATGGCAATAGTGGTGTGCAGCTATTAATTGTAGAACGCCTTATAGATTTATACAATAATAATGTATTACCAGTTATTTATACAAAAGGATCATTAGGCGCATCAGGAGATTTAGCTCCACTAGCACATTTGGCACTGCCACTAATTGGCAAAGGAGAGGTATACTTTAAAGATAAAGTAGTGGAGGCAAGTGAGGTGATAGAGCATTTTAAATGGGAGACCATTACACTTCATTCTAAAGAAGGCTTAGCACTTTTAAACGGAACCCAGTTTATGAGTGCCTACGGAGTACATTTATTATCAGAATGTTATAAGTTATCTTATTTTGCAGATCTTATTGCTTCCATGTCTTTAGAAGCTTTTGATGGTAGAATAGAACCGTTTAATCCTTTGGTTCATTTTGTAAGACCTCATAATGGTCAAATTAAAACTGCGGAACGTGTTAGAAATTTTCTTGAAGGGAGTGAGATTATTTCACAGGAAAAACAACATGTACAAGATCCGTATTCATTTAGATGTGTGCCTCAAGTTCATGGTGCAACTAAAGACACCTTAGAATATGTTAAGACAGTTTTTACTACAGAAATAAATTCCGTTACAGATAACCCTAATATCTTTATTAAAGAAGAGAAAATTATTTCTGGAGGAAATTTTCACGGACAACCTTTAGCCCTTGCTTTAGACTTTTTAAAAATTGCAATGGCAGAGTTGGGGAATATTTCTGAACGCAGAACATTTCAACTGGTATCTGGTAATAGAGGGCTGCCATCATTTTTAGTCGATAACCCAGGGTTAAATTCTGGATTTATGATTCCGCAATATACAGCTGCCAGTATTGTTAGTGCCAACAAGCAATTAGCAACACCAGCAAGTGTAGATTCTATTGTGTCTTCCAACGGACAAGAAGATCATGTAAGCATGGGAGCTAATGCCGCAACTCAGGCGTTAGAATTGGTGACTAATACAAAGCATATTTTGGCGATAGAATTGACCAACGCATCTCAAGCTTTACACTTTAGATTCCCCTTAAAATCGTCTCCTCAAATTGAATCTGTTCTCAAATTATTTAGAAATGAGATAAAATTTGTTTCTGAAGACTTAATAATGAGCAATTTATTAAAATCTGCCGTACAGTTTATCGATGATTTTTGCATCGATGAAAAAATACTTTTCGACTAAATACAACTTGTAAGTGATGAAGGGTAAATTGTTAATAAAAATGATAATTTTATTTGCGATACATTAACATTCCTATTATATTTGAGTTATAAGTTATTGCGGAAGCTGATTACTTTCAAGATAATTTTTCTTACACATTTACAATTGTTTAATAGCATAGCGATTGATTATTAGCACTTTATAGTTTACTGAATATTTATTCAATAAACCAATTATTATTTGAGGCTTTACCTTAGATAATTTTCGTGATTACGAATATTTTTTAGCTGCAAAAATGTAGTTGTTAATATATTAAGTGTTAAATATTTTTTAATTAAACCAAATGTTATGTTTATGAACAATTTTACCCGACATGTTGGTTTTGTCAAATTTTGGCAATCCATCATTAATTTATCGTGTTGTAACATTGATTCTATTACCAAACAAGCAAGAAGCATGAAGACCTTACTGGTTATCATGCTAATGTTGTTTACGGTAGGATCAACGTTCGGACAAACATCGGCAAGGTCAGTGATATTAGATCGCTGTCTGGCAGATGCGCCTGAGCCTCAATTTACTCAGGAAGATTTAGAAATGCTATACGCAACCGAGTGCGATGGCGAAGAATTAACCTTTACAGTAACAGACGATACTACTGGTAACGACTGTGAGTGGCAGGTGATTTACACCTACACAATACTGTGTGGTGACAATGACCCAATTACTTTAAAGACAGTCTTTAGAGGAGCGGATCAGTCAGCACCACAGTTAGACGGCACAATACCAGCCGATCTAGAAGGTCTTAATTTCTGTTTAGATGCGATCCCAGAAGGACCAGACGAAGCAGAGATTGTAGCACAGTTTACAGATAACTGTACGGTGTTAAAGCCAATCAATGTGACTAAAACTATGGAGTTAGATCCAAATAGTACAGATTGCGATTGGATGATGACTTACACATATACTATTTCAGATGACTGTGGAAACCAGTACGAAGAAGATATAAAAGTGGTGTATTCAGGAGGCGATATAGAAGCTCCAAAATTAAAAAAGAATATGGTAATACCTGCAGGGGATTTAAATTCTCCTTTTTGCTTTTTAGAAAAGCCACAAGGGCCAACCGAAGCAGATATTGCAGCATTATTTAAAGATAACTGTTCAGTAATTACTGAAACTAATGTTACAAAAACAGGCTTCTCAAAAGGAGATAACTGTAAATGGATGGCCGAGTATACTTATGAAGTAGTAGATGATTGTGGTAATGCTTACCCACCATTTACAATTAAGTATGCAGGTAGAGATACAACTCCTCCAGTATTAGCAGGAGTACCACAAGATATTACAGTAGACTGTATCGATGAGATCCCACCACTTCCAAAGAAGAACGAAGGACCAACGGCAACAGATAACTGTGATACAGATCTTGAAATCACAGTATTTGTAAACCATGAGAATTTAGGTATTGCATGTGAAGGTGGATTTATCACAAGAACATGGACCGCTTATGATGATTGTGGAAACAAGGATGTGCAGATGCAGACTATTACAGTATCACCAGCACCAGCAGCAGAATTTGATGAGTTAGCGCCAGAAGTAGATTTAAGTTGTGAAGACTTAGCAAACTACGTTCCAGCTAACCTAGGCTATTCAAATGGTGTTGAAGGTGGAGCTTGCTCCATATATGGTGAAGCAGAGCCAGAGTACACAGCAATCACAGAAAACTGTGGTTCATTTGTAGTATCATATGCATTTGAAGATGAGTGTGGACGTTCAATTTCAGCATCACAAACGGTTAATGTTATAGATACCAAAGTACCAGTATTTGATTTAGAGTGTCAGGTTGACGCACTTGAGATTAGAACATCAGAAGGGTATGATTGCCCAGCAGATGCGATGATATCATTAAATGTTGGAGATGAGATCGATGTTAATACAGGATGGACTGTAGGCGGATATGACATTCCTCAATTAGCAGGTTGTGTATCAGATAACTGTGCGGCAGATCCAGAGTTAATAATTAGAGTTACTGATAAAACAGCAACTCAAGATTCATGTAACAATGAATTAACCATAACATTTGTAGCAGAGGACAACTGCGGAAATATATCAGGTACATTTACATGTTCATATGTAGTAATCGATGACACAGCGCCAACATTTACAGCGCCAGAAGATTTTACGGTTTACACAGATGAAAATTGTGAGTATATCGCAACTCCAGATGTTACAGGCGAAGTAACAGATGAGTTAGATAACTGTAATAATCCATTAGAGGCTAAGCCAGTAGATAAGATTATCGAAGGTGAGTGTGAAGGAGAATTAATAATAGAAAGAACTTGGACTTTAAAAGATGCATGTGAAAACTTTGCACCAAACCAGGTTCAATATATCTATGTAAAAGATAATACTGCACCAACGTTCGTAAGACCGGCAGATATTACTATTTACACAAAAGAAGATTGTTCTTATGATGCATCAACAGAGTTTACAGGTGTAGCAACAGATGTGGCAGATAACTGTTCAACAGATCTATCACCAGCGTATACAGATGTAACAGAGCCAGGCGACTGCCCAGGTGAGTATGTAATTACAAGAACATGGACATTAACAGATAACTGTGGTAACGACGCAACGCCACAAGCGCAGCGTATTACGGTATTAGATAATATCGATCCTATGTTAACTGTGCCAGAGGATATAACAGTAGAGTGTGATGCTGTACCAGCAATAGGAACAGCAACAGCAACAGATAACTGTGATCCAAACCCAACAGTAACATTTGTAAGTGAAAACTTAGTAGATGATGACGGAGACAACTGTGATGATACTTATAAGCTATTCAGAATATGGATCGCAACAGATTGTTCAGGTAATCAAGTACAGAAGACACAAGTGATTATTGTAATTGATACAACAGATCCAGTATTAACTGTACCAGAAAGCGTAACAGTTCAGTGTGATGCGGTACCACCATTAGATGAAGGTGCAGCAACAGCGACAGATAACTGTGACGACAATGTAACAGTAACGTTTATCGATGAGAAGTTTGAGCAAGGAGATTGCGCAGATAGCTATTACATCTTCAGATCATGGAGTGCATCAGATTGTGCAGGTAACTCAGTTACAGGAACACAGACAATTATTGTAGTAGATACAGTAGATCCAGTATTAACGATACCAGCAGATGTAACCGTAGAATGTGACGCAGTGCCAGATGTAGGAGTACCTACAGCGACAGACAACTGTGATACAGATGTTCACATCTCAGAAGTAATGGAAGAGATTATTCCGGGATCTTGTCCTCAAACGTACACGATTAAGCGTACATGGACAGCGACAGATAACTGTGAAAATACAGATACAAAAACACAAACTATAGAAGTACAGGATACACATGCGCCGGTAATTGCACCAGCTGCAATGGACATGGTTGTAGATTGTGATGGAAATGGTAATGTTGCAGATTTAGAAGCATGGTTAGCGAGTAACGGCGGTGCAGAAGCTACAGATAACTGTGGTGAAGTAACATGGTCTCATAATTATTGCGATAATAGTGAGGGAGGACAATTTATACAAGAGTGTGTATCACTAAGTGATCTTTGTGGTGAAACAGGTTCTGTTACAGTAACATTTACTACTTCAGATGAGTGTAACAACTCTAGTTCAACTAGTGCTACATTTACAATTAGAGATATTACAGCTCCAACAATAGACATTCCTGCAGAGCCAGAAACTGTTGAATGTGATGGTTCTGGTAATTTAAACCAGTTTAACGCATGGTTAGAAAGTAACGGAGGAGCATCTGCTTCAGATGATTGTAGCGATGTGGTATGGTCTAATAACTATTGTGCAGATGGTGGAGACGCAAATGCATTTACGGTAGATGCAACTGCAGAATGGTTATCATTCGATAACTTATTCTTTTTAAATGATAGCTATTGCTGTGGATTTTCAGGGCCAACTCCTGTTATAGGTCCGGGTAACCAATTGACTATTGAGCCTAACTTTGGTTCAGGTGACGATGTTAATGTTGAAACCAATGTATTCATTGCAGACAACAGTCTAGTTGGTCAATCATTTACATTCAGTGGAAATGTGACTAGCAATACGTTAGTAGAAGGTTATCAAGGTACAGCTTGGATTAAGCTATTTGATGGTGGATTTGGTTTAATAGAACAAATTTCAGTGCCATTAAACGAAGGTACATTTTCAGTAGAATATAATAATACACAACCAGGTGCTGTGAACATCCAATACGGATTCTCAACATTCGGTTTAGGTGGTGCAGGTCAAGAACCAGGTTCTTTAGGTAATGTTGTTATTGAAGCATCAGAACCAACATGTGTGTCATTTAGTGATCTTTGTGGTGCAACTGGAGATGTTACGGTAACATTTACAGCGACTGATGATTGTGGTAATGCATCATCTACAGAAGCGACATTTACAATCCAAGATACTACAGATCCTTTATTCTCAGTACCAGCAGATGTTACTATTGAGTGTGATCAAGATCCACACGATTTAGAATTAACAGGTGATGTTACAGATGAGTCAGATGCGTGTAGTGCAGAAGGTTTAGAGGCAACTTATTCAGATCAAGTAATTCCTGGAGATTGTCCTAACGAAAGTTCAATTAAGCGTACATGGACATTAGTAGATGACTGTGATAACTCTTATACTTTAATTCAGACTATTACTATTATAGATTCTACGCCTCCTACAATTGATGTAGAAGCATCGCCAGAAACTGTAGAGTGTGATGGATTAGGTAACACAGATGCATTAGAAGCATGGTTATCTAATAACGGTGGAGCAGTAGCTACAGATAATTGTGGTCCTGTAACATGGTCTAATAATTATATGAATTTAAGTGACGATTGTGGTGCTACAGGTTCCGTAGATGTAACATTTACAGCTACTGATGCTTGTGGTAACACTAGCTCAACAACTGCGACGTTCACTATAGAAGATACGATTGCACCAACAATCACTGTTCCTGCAGATGTTACTGTAGAATGTGATATGGTGCCAACAGTATGTGATCAAGATAATGGTAACGGAAATGGACCTGAGCCAGCGGCTTGGATCAATGAGTTCCATTATGATAACTCTGGTAGCGATACTGGTGAGTTTGTAGAAGTAGCAGCTAATTTTGATGCTTCAGCTTACAAATTATACTTATATAACGGTTCTAGCTCAAGCGGATCATCTTATTTTGATACTGTTCTTGGTACAGGTACTGAAGCCGGTGGTGTTTACTATTATGTAATTCCAACAGCTGGAATTCAAAATGGAGCACCTGATGGTATAGCCTTAGCTGATGCTTCAGATGTATTAGTACAGTTCTTAAGTTATGAAGGAGCCTTTACAGGTGTTGGTGGACCAGCAGATGGTGTTATGTCTACTGATATTGGTTTAGCAGAAGGTAGTAGTACTTCAGAAGGTGAATCATTACAATTAACTGGTACTGGTTCAGCATATGGAGACTTTACATGGTCTGGTCCTACAGCTGAAACGCCAGGAGCGACTAATGCAGGTCAAACTATCGTAGTTATGCCTGGAGTAAATCCTAATGGTAACGAAGGTGATATAGCATGTATCGTTTCTGCAGATGATTGTAGTGATGTAACAATTACTTACAATGGTGAAGTAAGAGAAGATGGTGATTGTCCAAACAACTATACGTTAACACGTACATGGACGGCAACAGATGCTTGTGGTTTATCAACGACGAAGTCTCAGGTAATTACAGTACAAGATACTGTAGCACCAACATTTACAGCGCCAGCAGACACAGAGATCTTTACAGATGCAAATTGTGAGTACAACGCTAGTCCAGATGAAACTGGAGATGTTGAAGATGAGATGGACAATTGTTCAGATCACTTACAAGCGACTTACAGTGATGTAATAGCTGACGGTCCTTGTACAGGTAGTCAAGTAATTACACGTACATGGTCATTAGTAGATGAGTGTAGTAATGCAGCAGCAGATCAGGTACAAGTTATTACTGTAACTGATAATATTGCTCCTACATTTACAGCACCAGAAGATCTTACAATAGATTGTACAGATGATTATTTAGATCTTGTATTAACAGGTGATGTAGACAATGAAATGGACAATTGTTCTATGGATTTAGAAGCAACATTTGTAGATGCTATTGTACCAGGTGACTGTGCAGGTAACTATACAGTAAACAGAACATGGTCATTAGTAGATGCTTGTGGTAACGCAGCAGATGATCAGGTACAAGTTATAACTGTACAAGATATAGAAGCACCAACATTAGCACCAGACGCAGTATTGCCAATGGGTCAGTCTAATATGGATATCTGTGCTGAAGATGCATTAGAGCATACAAGTTCTATTGTAGAAGGCTTTGATATAGCAAGTCTATACGTAGATAACTGTAGTTTACCTATTCATTTAGATATAACAACAAAAGTACTTCCGGGTTCAGACGATGAATGCTACTGGTCAATTATGTACACTATTGTAGTGTCAGATGACTGTGGTAATGAAGTTGATGCACCAGTGAAGTTATTCTTTAATGGTAGAGATATGACGGCACCAACGTTAAGAGATGGTGAAGTATTACCAGTAGGTGAAGACGGATTACAGTGCTTAGCATCTGTACCAGACGCGCCAAAAGTAGCAGATATCACTGCATTATTTGAAGATAACTGTGATGGTGACGTAATTGTTACGCCATTAGATACAGTAACTACAGGAGACAATTGCGAAGGATGGTCTGTAACATACGGATTCTCTGTTAGCGACTCTTGTGGAAACTTTGCAGATAATGTAACAGTAACATATACAGGAGAAGATACAACACCTCCAATGTTAGTGGGTACACCTCCAGATTCATATATCAATGGATTAGAAGGATGTAGAGATGCAGATCCAGGACAAGACTTAATTACTGATGCAGTAATTAGAGCATTGTTTGAAGATAACTGTACAGCTAATGAGGATTTAATCATTAGTATAGTTAGAAAGCCAGCAGGTACAGATGCTAGCTGGATTGTAACTTATGATGTATTTGTATCAGACCTATGTAACAACAAAGCAGCAATGCTTAAGTTTAACTACGCAGGTAATGACACAACTCCTCCGGTAATTTCTTGCCCACAAGATGTGGATTTAACATGTGTGTTAGATGAAGCTCAGTTTACTGACGAAGAAACTATTGTTGGATCAAATACTGAGTCATTTATAATTACAAATGGTTCTCCAGTAGATGCAGAAGCAACAGTAGCTGGAATTCCTGCTAATGCAACAATAACTGATATCACTGTAGATTTACTTGGTGTTACCCATTCATGGGCCGGTGATTTAGAGATTACTTTAGTGTCTCCAACAGGTGTAGAAACTTTATTACTAATTGGTGATCAAGGTGGCTTTGGTGATACCTTTACTGATAATAACCTAAGTTTTGATGATACAGGTGCAAGTCTTGATGACATTGTATTTGAGGCAGATGGCGTTTATATGCCACAAGATGGAACATTTGCTGATTTCATCGGTACATTAGCTGGTGATCAAAATGGTACCTGGGTGCTTAATGTAGTTGATGATGCAGGGGGTGATGACGGAGAATTCGATGGATTTAATGTTAATATCACTTATATAGAAGAGATTGAAGGCTTAGAACGCACAGATCCTGAGTTAACAGGTTTCCCAACAGCGGAAGATTGTGGTGAAGTAACTTTCTCTTATGTAGATGTATTAGGTGACGATGGTGTAACCATTACAAGAACTTGGACAGCAACAGATGGTGCTGGTCTTACAGATACTTGTGATCAAATCATTATCAACGCTACAGATATGGAAGGACCAGTTGTAGACTGTCCTACAGATATCTCTGCAGAGTGTGGTTCTGGTACTCCAGAGTTTACTGTTAGTAGTGAGAATTCAACAACTGGTCCAATTACGGATTCAGGTGATACAGATTTCACGACTACGGTAAGTAGTATCCCAGCGGATGCAACTTTAACTGACATTACTTTAGATATGACGTTATCTCATACTTGGGCAGCAGATTTAGAAATAGTTCTTACATCTCCTTCAGGAAATGAAATGATTTTATTATTACCTTCAGATACTGGCGGTAGTTCAGATTTTGTTGATACTAGTATAACTTTTGATGATAATGCTACCACAACGGCAGCAGATTTAATCACTAATGGTGGATTAGTACAAGGTGGATCATATATACCTAATGATGGTACTGTATTCTTCTCTGATATTATTGGCTCTATAGGTGATGCTAACGGAGACTGGACATTATCAATTAATGATGACGCAAGCGGAGATACAGGTGATATTTCAGCTTGGGCTGTTAATATTACATACACTACACCATTAGCTGGTGGAGCAGTAGTAGACTTTGATATGCCAACAGCAACAGATAACTGTGATGACAACCCTGTGGTTGAACAAACTGGTGGTCTGGAATCTGGATCGTTATTCCCAGTAGGTGATACGGTAATTACATATGAGGCAACAGATGCTTCAGGTAATGTAACGACTTGCTCGTTTACAGTTAGCGTTACAGATACTGCAGATCCTGTATTGGCTTGTACTGAAGATATAGATGTATTTTCTCAAGGGCCAACAGTTGTGGCTGTAACTAAAACTGGTGAGTATGGACCGCAAGATCCATTACAAAGTATTAAGTTTGGGGCTGTTGAGACCGTCAGTATTACAGATATACCTGCTGGTGCAACAGTTACAGATGTGACTATGAGTATTGATCTTAACCATCCTTACATAGGTGATTTATCCTTCTTCTTAGAAGGACCAAATGGTGAGATGATTACCTTAATGGATCAGCCAGGATTACCTGCTACAAGCTTTGGTGATTCTAGTGATGCTTCTGTAGATGGTACTATTACCTTTACTGATGCTGGTGTTAAGAATGGTGAAGATATGGGAGATAACCTTTTAGGCAATCAAACTGTATGTGTATCTGATGATATTTGTACATTTACCCCAGATGATGGATCATTTACTTTTTCAGATTTTATAGCAACGCTAGGAGATCCTAACGGTGATTGGACGTTGACTATCGCAGATGACTTTACGTCTGGTGATGATGGATTCTTGAGAGGATTCAGTGTTAATGTTACCTATGAGACTGAGCCTGTAGATGGTACAGTAGTAGACTATGATGTTCCAACAGCCTCTGATGTTTGTGATAGCGATGTCACAGTAGAATTAACAAGTGGCTTGGCTTCTGGTGAGTTCTTTCCATTAGGTGATACTGTGGTTACATATACGGCTACTGACGCTTCTGGTAATACTGACGAATGTTCATTTACAATCACTGTAAACGAAAATACTGATACTGTGGCACCAGAGATTACATGTCCTGATGACATTGTAGTTGATGCTGAGTTAGGTACTCCAGCTGGTGGTGGAACTGTTCAAGGTTCTAATACTGATTCATTTGTTATTACAAATGGTTCACCAGTAGATGCAGAAGCAATTGTTTCTGGAATCCCAGCAGATGCAACTATCACTGATATTTCAGTTGATATATTAAGTATTTCGCATACTTGGGCTAGTGACTTAGATATTACTTTAGTATCACCAACTGGTGCTGAAACAATTATTCTAGTTCAGGATGAAGGTGGTTCTGCGGATTTTGTTGATAACAACATTAGTTTCGATGACAGTGCTGCTGAAAATTCTACAGCTATGGTACCTGGAGTTGATGCGACATACAGGCCAAATGATGACTCAGAGACATTTGCTGATTTTATCGCTTCATTAGCCGGAGACCAAAACGGTGTTTGGACATTAAATGTTGTAGATGATTTAAGTGGTGACGATGGTGAATTTGATGGATTCAATGTTAATATCACTTACACTACACCAGCTAGTCCTGATGGAGTTGTAGTAACTTACGCCTTACCAACAGCTACAGACGACGTAGATGGTGCAGTTGGAGTTGATTATGTAAGTGGACCAATGTCTGGTGATTTCTTAGAGCCAGGTAGTTACACTGTTACATATTCTGCAACAGATGCGACTGGTAACACTGACGAATGTTCATTTAATATTACTGTGAACCCTGTGTTCATCGCAAGAGCAGCAGTTGCTGATGAGAAAATGGATTTCAGAGCGTATCCAGTACCATTTGAGAATGAGGTAACTATTCAGTATATGTTTGAGTATGACACTAATGTAACTATTGAAATGTTTGACACTAAAGGCTTGTTAGTAGCTACTAAGACAAACAAAAATTACATGAGTGGTTCTACAGAAAGAGTTAAGTTTGACCTTTCTAGAACAGCAGTTCAAATGTTATACGTGAAGTTAACTACGAACCAAGGTTCAGTTACTAAGAAAATTGTTTCTGGTAAATAAACCTAAGGTTTAGTATAACCCTTTAATTTTGAAAAGGCAGCTATTATTTAATAGCTGCTTTTTCTTTTTATAGCCAGTCATTGAAAGCTGTTCACTTTAATCTTATATAAATCATTGTATAGATTGTATAGCGATTAATTGTTTAGCTGATATTCTCT